>JADZAQ010000217.1 GCA_020852555.1 Burkholderiales bacterium | reverse complement strand
GCTTCATTTGGGCGTCGCCGGCATTGGCCGTACCGTTGTTGCAATTGACGGCGTCGTTGAGCCACGGATCCGTGGAGCAGGTCATGGTCGTGTAGACCTGTCCGGCGCCGAGCGTATTGATGTTGCCGCGAACAGCCGCCGCGGGCACGATGCTGATCGACTCGGTCGCCGCACCGGTCGCGGGGCTGAAGGTTCCCTTCGCCTGCCAGCGACCGACCAGCATGCCATCGCGCGCGCAGGAGCCGGCTGCCTTATAGGTCGCCTCGCGGGCACCCAGATCGGTTGGGTACACCCCCTTCTCGATCTGGCACACGTAGGGGGACGACAGCCCGAAGAGACCATCGACGAGATCGCTCGAGGGCACCGCATAGGCGCCGTGCGCCATCACGGCCAACGACGTCACGGCGGCTGCCGGCATGGTTCGCATCCATCGTCTCATGATCGCCTCCATTCGTTGGCTATTTCCTTGCGTTGCCGCCGCCGACGGCGGGTGCCTGTACCGCATCTCCGTAAATCATCGCGGTTCCGACCTTCATCCCGGTCGGTGTGAACGATTCGGAGTACACGGGCAGCCCGCTGGCCTTGTCGACGTACACCACGATCTTGCGCACCTGCTCGTCGGTGACGCCGTACTGCTTCAGCATCTGCGGCGGCAGCGGTCGAGTCATGATCGGGTTGTTGTGCCGATAGCGGATGAC
This sequence comes from Burkholderiales bacterium, assembly GCA_020852555.1. Classification (GTDB taxonomy): domain Bacteria; phylum Pseudomonadota; class Gammaproteobacteria; order Burkholderiales; family Casimicrobiaceae; genus VBCG01. The sequence continues at coordinate 9,121 of JADZAQ010000217.1, read as the reverse complement.
CGCCGCGCCGCGATACGTGCCGGGACCCAGCGTCTCGCAGCCCAGTCGACCGGCGCGGTCGAGATCGGCCAGCATCTGCGACACCGTGGGATCGCCAGCACCGACCTCGCTGCGTTCGAAGTGCTTGCCGTCCTGTGCCATCCAGACGACCTTGCCGATCCGGATCTGCACGAAGTCGTCGCCGGGCACGGGAGCGGCCTTGTCGTCGTCGACGACGAAGCTCGCTTCCCGCTGCTGACCGCGGGCCTTCGCCATCGCGTCGAACAACGCCTTGCAGTCGGCGTGCGCCGGAGCGGTCGCGGCGAGCCCCAGCGCGACAGCAGCGCTGGCGGCGACGCGAACGGAAATCGATTGACGACGCATGGGCCTGTCTCCTCCTGTCGAATCGTGAACGGCAACGGCGCCGCCGGTGCGCCGATCTACTGCGCGAAACGCTGCGCGAGCTCGATCACCGCTTGATTGAGCGCCTCGCGCACCGCGGAGTCGAGTCCTTCGCGCTGCTGTTCCTGCACGTTGAGGTCCGGAACCACCGCGAGCGAGCGCCCCTGATGCGCGAGCAGCGCGCCGACCATCGTGCCAACGCCGGCCACACCTGAGCTCTGCGAGCGGACGCTCTTGCGTACGGTGATCGCGTCGATGATGTCGCCGGTCGCCACCTCGACCACGCGCACGTCGATCGCGATCGCATCGCGGTTGCTGCCGCCGCCGATCTGCATCCCGCCGATGCCGATCGTCGCCGAACGCTGGTGTTCGGTGGCGTTCGCTTCGGATACCGCGCCCTCGAACAGGTATTGGGCGCCGCGCAACTGCGCCGGCGCCGCGCTGCCGCTCGCGAACCCCCCCTGCTGGAGCTGCTTCTCGCGCACCACGCCCTCGTTCAGCCGCGAGCGCTCGACGACGCGAAACTGCCCGCTCTGCACGAGCGCCGTCTTGAACATGTCGGTCGCCGCCGCCGCGCTCAGGCCCGGCAATGCGCAGCGGAACTCGTAGACCGACACCGCCACGCGATCGCTCGGCTTGCGCGGCAGCGCTTTCAGCGCCTGTGTCGTGCGCGCGGTATCGGCCTGGGGCGGGTCGTACGCGAGTTCCGCGGCAAGCCCGGACGCGGCGACGAACACCGCACCCGAGACGAGACCCAGGCCCAGGCGCATGCGTCGGAACACGGTTCGAAGGTCCATGGAGCAGCTCCCTTGGCAGGTGGACGCAGGTGCAGCGAGTCAGGTGGCGCCGCCGGAATTTCTCGCCCGAGGCAGGCGCTCGGCCGGCCCGGATGGCTGCTCGCCGTCGCCGAGCGGCCGGCCGGCCGGCGCGGGAGTGGCGGGGGCGGCCCGGCCGCCGCGCGGGTCGAACCGCAGCAACCGGCCGACGAGCTCCTCGGCTCCGGTGAAACCCACCCTCTTACCCGAGCCGACCTGCTCGATCGTGCCGGCGAACTCCGGCGCCAGCCGCTGGGCACGACGGTAGATCCGAACGATGAAGGTTTCCATCGACTCCCCGCAGCAGCGCATTCCCTCGTTGCGGGGCAGTGTGGCGGCGCGGATCTAACGGTGGGCTAACGGATCGGCAAGAATCCCGGCGGACATCGCGCGCTCAGGAGCGCGCGGTACGGCCGACGAGTGCCGCGGTCGCCTCCGACGGCCGCACGCCGAGCACGATCGAGAGCTGGTCGCGGCAACGGCGGAAGACCCGCAGCGCGTCGGCGGCGCGTCCCAAGGCGAGATGGCAGCGAATGGCGCCCTGGTACAGGAGTTCAGCGAGCGGATCCTGCGCGAGACCCGCCTCGTAGGCGGCCAGTGCCGCCGCGAATTCGCCGGCGCTTTCCATGGCGGCGCCGCGCTCGAGCGTGCGCTGCAGGAAGCGCTGGTGGAGGCGCTCGCGCGCGGCCGCCCACCACGGTTCCACGGCATCGGCGCCGAACAGCGGACCCGGATAGTCGTCCTGCGCGCCGCGGGCGAAGGCGAAGGCGTCGACCCACACCGCGCCCGGATCGAGCTCGATGCGTCCCGCGTCGAGGTGGACGGCGTTGTCGTGAGCGAGGAGCTTGCGCAAGCGCATGACCGTCATGTCGAACGCCGCGCGCGCCGCACCGCCCTCGGCGTCCGGCCACAGGGCGTCGAGAACCACGGCAGCGTCAACCGGCGCCGGCCCGTAGGCGATCAGCACCTTGAGCAGGTCGAGTGGCTTGCGCTGGGCACGCTGCCCGAAGGCGAGCACGCGACCGTCGATCTCGACCTGCAAACGGCCCAGCGCGTGTACGCGAACCGGCCAGGGCCAGTGCGGCTCGAACCGCGATGGTGCCGCGAGGTGGCGCTCGCGGATGACCTGGCGAACGAAGTCGGGTTCGACACCAAGCCGTAGCGCCGCCACGCAGATGCGCGCGGCGATCGGCGCGAGCATCGTCGCAAAACCCGGCCATGCGTAGTGATGCGCGCGACGGATGATCGACACGACGAGCGCATCCGCGAGCGGCTGCCCCCCATGAATGCACTCGGCCGCCGCCGCGACATCGGCGAGGATCAGTGCGAAATCGCGGCGCAGCCCCGGCTCGTAGCGGTCGCTCGCCTGCAGCAGCGCCGCCCGGGCGGTCGCGGCATGGCCGCCGGCGATGGCGATGCGCTGCTGCCCCAGCTCCAGACTCCACCGTTCCGCGATCGGAAACCCGTAGCGATGCGTGAGTTCGATGGCGCGTTGCGAGGTGGCCGCCGCCTGGACCCAGTCGCCGTCGAGCGCCAGCACGCACGCCTCCGAACCCAGCAGGTTCACGAACTGTGCCGGGTGGTTCGGGTCGGATACCTCGCGCAGCGCGACGAGTCGGCGGCGCGCGAGGGCGCGATCGTGATCCGCGACGGCCAGCCCGGCGAGCGACATCGCACTGCTGAAGGCGATGCCGCTTCCCCCATGCTCGCGCGCGAGGTCGAGTGCCACCTCGAGACAGCCGACGGGATCGGACGCCGGCAGCCTGATCCCGGGCGTGGGCCAGCGACGACCGAGCGGCGCGTACGCCACGAGCCACGCCGCCTGGGTCAAGGGCGCGAGTTCCGGGCGCTGCAGCCACGCTGCGCTGACCTCGACGACGTCGCGGAAGAGCCGTTCGTCGCTCGACCGGTAACCCGCGTATTCGAGAAGGGCCACGGACGCGGCGATCGCCTCGTTGGGATCGATCGCCCGCGGACGCACGCGCAGGACGTCGAGGATCTGGCTGGCGAGCGTCCGGCACTCGCCCAGATCCGCGGCCCCGGCGAAATCCAGGGCAAGAAGACGCACGCGATCGATGCGCAGGCCGTCGTTGGCATCGGTGATCGCCGTACGGGCCGCGAGTTGGGCCGCGAGCCGCCGGACCCACTCGTCGCTGTCGCGGTAGTCCTGCCACCCCTCGATGATCGCCCCCAGCGCGCTCGCCGCAATGAGGAGTCCCGCGGCCGACGGCCCCGGCGTATCGCTTCGCGCGAAAGCCCGCTCGAAGTGCGCCACCGCCGCGCGTGCATCGACCTTTTGCCACGCGCTTTCGCCAAGGGCGAGGTTGAGCGTACCCGACTCCTCCGCGCGGCTTCCCAATAGCGCCACCATGGCGTCGAGTTCCGCGGGACGACGGGCCGCGACCAGAGCACGCGCCATCGCTTCCGCGGCGGTCTGTGCGGCCGCCGGCTCGTCAGCCGCGAGCAGGAGCTCGACGGCTTCCCGCGCGAGGCCGCGCGCGGTGGCGAGCGCAGCCGCGCCCCGACGCAACTGCTGTCGCCACGCCGCATCGCCGATCGCCTCGAAGCCCTGGCGCAGCGCGTCGCGCAGCAGGTCGTGCAGCCGCCAACACGGTGGCTCGCGGTCGAGCCGGATGACGAAGCGGTGCGAGCCGCGAAGCCGCTCCAAGGTATCGGCCGCGGCGGGCGCGAAGCCCAGATGGCGCAGGCCGGCGACGTCGATGTCCGGCAACAGGCTCGCGGCAGCCAGCACACGCTGCTCGTCCTCCGGGAGGGGTGCGAGGACGCGTTCGGCGAAAAAGCGATCGAGGCGCTCGCGCGCTCGCCGTGGATCGCCGATCGCGGCGGAACCGCCCGGCGCGAGCATGCGCAGGCCTGCAGCCCAGCCGCCGGTCTCGGCCTTGAGGCGGCGCAACAGCGCCTGATCCACCTCGCGGCCCAGGAGATCGCGCATCTCGGCGTCGGTGAATACCAGCGCGGCGCTGGGCACGACCTCGAGTGCGCCTTGCGCGAGCGCGTCCAGCAAGGGGCCGGCGGGCTCGGCACGGCTCGCGACGACGACGGCAACGTCGGTGGGGGCCTCCGCAATGGCGGCGGCGAGCAGCACGTCGAAGTCGGTCCCGGCGGCCGCATGGGCATCGTCGATCACCAGCGTCGCCGCCGCCGGAATCACCGCGAAGAACGACCGAAAGAACGTGCGCGCGAACACATCCAGGCGCTCGACATCGCGAACCCGATACGCGGGCACGGCCGGAGGGCGGCGGCCCGATCGCGCGAGTTCAGCGAAGTAGCCGAAGGCGGAGCCGGGATCGGCATCCGTCGCATCGGCGCGAAACCACAGGGCACGCCCCGTGCGCTCGGCCGCCCACGCCGCGGCCAGCGTGCTCTTCCCGGCGCCGGGCTCGGCCGCGATCCACGCGGCGGCGCGGCGCGTCGTCGCATCGAGGAGGCGATGCAGGCGCGCGCGCCGCACCCAGTCGCTTGCCCGGGGCGGCGACAGCTTGGCGAGGCGGCTTATCGCCATGCGAACGAAGGCCGGCGCTCACGCCGGGGCATGGCAGGCGTCTTCGCACTGGGCTCGCAGGAGGAATCGCGGTTCACGGCAACACGATATGCCCGGCTTCACCACGGGGACATGCGGCGCAGCGTATTGTCGCGCATGACGTGGTGGTGGAACAGCGCCGCCAGCGCGTGCGTGCCGATGAGGAAGTAGCCCAGGGTGCCGATCACCTCGTGGATGTCCTTGAGGTTCCGGGCGAGCGGCCGGTCGCGGCCGATCAGCGCCGGCAGTTCCCAGCCGAAGAACGCGACCGGCGTCCCCTTGGCGCTCAGCGCGAGCCAACCCAAGAGCGGCATCGCGATCAGGAATGCGTACAGCGCGACGTGCATCGCACGCGCCGCGCCGCGCTGCCACGGTGTAGGCTCGGGCACGATCGGCGGCGTGCGCGTGAACGGCAGAAGCACCAGCCGCAGCCCGGCGATGGCGAACACCGTGTGCCCCACCGCGTAGTGCCAGGTCTTCATCGCGTCGCGCAGTTCGCCGCCCTTCGGAGCGAGGCCGCGCAGCTCGATCAGTGCGTACGCGGCGAGGAGCAGGATGAGCGTCAGCCAGTGGGCGCCGATGGACAGCGGGTGGAAGCGGTTGCGAAGGTCGTGGGTGGGCATGGCGTATCCAGTGCAAAATGGAATGATGGGCAACTCGACAGCGCTCGCATGATCGACGGCGCGAGGTGAACATCGCTTGAATCGACCGTTCATCCCCGGTTCACCCCGCACCGGCGACACTGCCCACATGAAAACGTCCGGAGTGACCCCATGGCTGGGCCTCGTCACCGGCTTGGCACTCCTGCTGGCCGCGCTGCCGCTGGCGCGCGCCGACGCGGCGCGCGACCACGACCACGACCATGACCGCGCACGGGCCGCGCTGCAGGCGGGCGAGGTGCTCCCGCTGGCGACGATCCAGGAGAAGGTGCAGCGCAGTCATCCCGGCGACACGCTCAAGGTCGAGCTCGAGCGCAAGGACGGGCGCTGGGTCTACGAATTCAAGCTGCTGCAAGCCGATGGCGCGCTCCTGCGCCTCGACGTCGATGCGCGGACCGGTGACGTCCTGAAGACCCGGCAGCGTGCGTTGCCGGCGGCAAACCGCGATGCCGCGAGGGTGGACGTCGCGCGATGAGGGTCCTCGTCGTCGAAGACGACCCGACGTTGCTTGTCCAGCTCGGGGCGGCGCTGGGCAACGCCGGCTATGCCGTCGACGAAGCGGCTGACGGCCGGGACGGACTGCACCTCGGCCTCACCGAGCCGTACGACGCGATCGTGCTCGATCTGGGCCTGCCCGTGCTCGATGGCCTCACCGTCCTGCAACGCTGGCGACAGCAGGGCCGGACGACGCCGGTGCTCATCCTCACCGCGCGCGACGGCTGGCACGAGAAGGTCGCCGGCATCGACGCCGGTGCCGATGATTACCTCACCAAGCCGTTCCACACCGAGGAACTGCTGGCGCGCTTGCGCGCCCTCGTGCGCCGCTCGCACGGCCTCGCCTCGCCGCTCCTCCGCTGCGGTGACGTCACCCTCGATACGCGGGCCGGCACCGTGACGCTCGCCGGGGCGACGGTCAGTCTCACCGCGCACGAGTACCGCCTGCTCGCGTATCTCATGCACCGGGCGGGCCAGGTCGTGTCGCGATCGGAGCTGGTCGAACATCTGTACGCGCAGGACTTCGATCGGGACTCGAACACGATCGAGGTCTTCGTCGGACGCCTGCGGCGCAAGCTGGGGGCGGAGCGCATCGAAACGGTCCGCGGGCTGGGTTACCGGCTCGTGCCGCCCGAGGCGCACCCGGCCACGCGATGAGCATGGCGCCGCTGGCGTTCCGCTCGCTGCGCAGCCGACTTCTCGCGGTGACGCTGCTGGCGTCGGGGATCACGCTCGTCGCTGCCTGGTTCATCCTGTCCGACCTCTTTCGCGCCCATGCGCAGCAGCAGTTCGTGGCGCAGATCCGCGCCGAGCTCGACCAGGTCACCGCGCAACTCGACGCGGACGAGCAGGGACGCCCGGTGCTCGACGCGACCAGGCTCTCCGACCCACGCTGGACGCGGCCGCGCTCGGGACGCTACTGGCAGATCGACGGCACGGGCGCCCAGGCGGTATCGGGGCTGCTGCGCTCGCGATCGCTGTGGGATGCACAACTGCAGCTGCCGCCGGATGCCGCGACCGCCGGCGAGTTGCAGGTGCGGGCGGTCGCCGGCCCGAACGCGGAGCCGCTGCTCGCCCTCGCGCGCACGGTGCGCGTCGAGGGTGCGCAGATGCCGTGGCGCGTCGTCGTGGCGGCGAACCGCGCCCCGCTCGACGAGGCGGTGCATGGTTTCGACCTCGTGCTCGCCTGGTCGCTGCTCGTGCTGCTCGCCTTGCTCGGCGCCGGGGCGCTGCTGCAGGTCACCCTCGGTCTCGCACCGCTGCGCAAGCTGCGCGGCGCGCTGGCCGCGCTGCGCGAAGGCCGCACGCAGCGTCTGGGTGGCGCGTATCCGGACGAGGTGCAACCGCTCGTCGATGACCTCAACGCGTTGCTGACGCGCAATGCCGAGGTGGTCGCGCGGGCACGGGCCCAGGCCGGCAACCTCGCGCACGCCCTCAAGACGCCGCTCACGGTGCTGGCGCAGGCGGCGCAGACAACCCCCGCATCCGGTGTATCGCCGTTGCTGGTCGACGAGCAGGTGACACTCGCCCGCCGGCACATCGACTGGCATCTCGCACGCTCGCGGGCCGCCGCGGCGCAGGGCGTCGTCGGCATGCGCACCGCGGTCCATGCCATCGTCGAGGGCCTGGTCCGGGTCCTCCACAAGCTCTACGCCGCGCGCAACCTGACGATCACGGTCGACGTCGCCGACACCGTATGCTTCGCCGGCGAAACGCAGGATCTGCAAGAGATGCTGGGCAACCTCCTCGACAATGCGTGCAAGGCAGCGCGCACGCGGGTGCACGTCGGCGCGGCGGACGAACACCATCGCCTGCGCGTATGGGTCGACGACGACGGTCCGGGCATTCCGGCGCCGCGCATCGACGAAGCGCTGCGTCGCGGCGGACGGCTCGACGAAACCACTCCCGGCAGCGGCCTCGGCCTCGCTATCGTCGAAGAGCTCGCCTCCCTCTACGGCGGTGCGCTCGCCCTGGAGCGCAGCACCTGGGGTGGCTTGCGGGCGACGCTCGTGCTGCCGGCGGCGCCGGGCCGATGACACGGGAACTGCACCCGCCGGCCGAGCGCTCCGGCGCCGTCATGTGCCCATTTCCTTGATCATTCCTAAGCTTCCGCAACGCCGGGCGAACCGGCGGCGAAGCGTGGCGTCGGAAGGGGCAGGCAGGCGATCGGCGCCGGCCACCTTGAATGAGATCATCGACATGACCCCACGTCTTGCCAAGCAATTCCTCTCCGCGCTGGCGGCCGCCGCCTTCGGCACCGCCGTCCTCGGCACCGCCGTCGCCGCGCAACCGGCGGCACACAGCCACGATGCATCGGCACCGCACCAGCTCACCTTGAACGACGGCCAGAAGTGGGCGACCGACGAGCCGCTGCGTACCGGCATGGGCCGGATCCGCAATCTCGTCGAACCCGAGCTCGCGGCAGCGCACGCGGGCAAACTCAGCGCTGCGCAGTACAAGGCGCTCGCCGCGAAGATCGAAACCGAGGTCGGCGGCATCGTCGCCAACTGCAAGCTCGAGCCGAAGGCCGATGCGATGCTGCACCTCGTCATCGCCGACATCGCCGAAGGCGCCGACGCCATGGCCGGCAAGCAGCCCAAGCTGCGCCCGGCGCTGGGCGTCGTCAAGGTCGCGCAGGCGGTGAACCAGTACGGCAGCCATTTCGACGACGCCGGCTTCAAGCCGATCAGGAACGTGCATTGAGATGAAACCGCCCACGCTCACTTCGTTCGCTGCCCCCGCCGGGGCATGGTCAGCGGCTTCGGGAGGCCCGGCGTCGCTGACGAAAGGCTTCACAAAGAGACGCCGAGGCGCGGAGAAAAGACATTCTTTCTCTGCGCCTCCTGCGATCCGCACTTGGACTCTGACCCCATCGACGGAGACACCCATGAAATTCACGACCCCCCACACCCTGCAGCACGAGGGCGCAGCTGTGCACGAGCGCTGGCGCGCACCCGCTGCCACGACGGTGTGAACAGCGCCATGCGCACCCCCGCGTTCTACGACGCCGTGGCGCCCATCGTCGTCGCCGATCCACTGGCGGCGCTGCTCGGTGCGGCCGAAGATGGCCGCATCGAGTACCGCTACGTCGATGCGGTCAAGCTCGCCGGCCACTCGTGCCCGACCGTGGCAGGCGCTTGGCTGATGACGCGTAAGGCGCTCGCGTACCTGTACGCGAACGACGTGCCGCAGCGCGGCGGGGTGCGTGTGGAACTGCGCGCGGCGGTCGG
>JADZAQ010000216.1 GCA_020852555.1 Burkholderiales bacterium | reverse complement strand
CGTCGGCGGTGCCGTCGGTCTCGACCAGGAGGACCGCCGCCGCATCGAGCGGATAGTCGGCGTGCACGAACTGCTCGACCGCCCGCGTCGCCGGCTGGTCCATCATTTCGAGGCCGGCGGGGATGATGCCGGCGGCGATGATCGCTCCCACGGCGGCCCCCGCCGTCTCCACCGCGTCGAACGCGGCGAGCGCCACCTGCGCGACCTGCGGCTTGGGCAGCAAGCGCACCGTAACCTCGGTGATCACCGCCAGCAGGCCTTCGCTGCCGATCATGAGTGCCAGGAGGTCGTAGCCCGCGCTGTCCGGCGCATCGCCACCGAACTCGACGACCTCACCGGTGATGAGCACGCCGCGCACCCGCAGGACGTTGTGCACGGTGAGGCCGTACTTGAGGCAATGCACGCCACCCGCATTCTCGGCGACGTTGCCGCCGATGGTGCAGGCGATCTGCGACGAGGGATCCGGCGCGTAGTACAGGCCGTGCGGGGCAACCGCCTCCGAGATCGCGAGATTGCGCACGCCAGGCTGGACGACCGCGGTGCGCGCCAGCGCATCCACGGCGAGAATGCGCTTGAACTTGGCCAGCGAGAGGACGATCCCGCTGGAGTCCGGCAGCGCGCCCCCCGACAGGCTGGTGCCCGCGCCGCGCGCGACGACCGGCAGCTTCGCCGCGTGGCAGACCTTGAGGATTGCCACCACCTGCGCCTCGGTTTCCGGCAACAGCACCGCGGCCGGCAACGCACGGTAGACGGTGAGGCCGTCGCATTCGTACGGCTTCACCTCTTCGGGCGTGGTGAGCAGCGACGTCGCCGGAACGATCGCCGCGAGCTCGGCATGGACGGCGCTATCGAGCATGGGACATGAAAAATCCGCGTACGGAACCGGCTCCCACGGCGCGCGTCGCAGGGGGAGTCGCTGCGACCATTCTACAACCCCGTCAGCCCACACCGCCGGGCCAGTCGATCAGAGCGCTATACAGCGGAGCCGGTGTTCCCTAGAATTCGCGGACGCGGGCCCATTCCAATACCAACCGCCCGCCTTCGCCGTCAGCCAGGAGGAATCATGCGTCTTACCCGTCTTGCCGCCGGGCTCGCCCTCGGCGCCGCCATCATCCTGCCCGCGTTCGCGCAGCAGACCCTCAAGATGAATATCTCCGTCGCGCAGAATTCGCACTACGGCGCGGCGGTCGACACCTTTGCCAAGGAAATCGAGAAGCGAACCAACGGCCGTTACAAGATCCAGAACTTCTATTCGGGAGCGCTCGGCGCCGAGCGCGAATCGATCGAGGCGGTCCAGCTCGGCACGCTCGACCTCACGGTGACGTCGACGGGACCGGTGCCGAACTTCGTCCCCGAGGTCGCGATCCTCGACATTCCGTTCCTCTTCCGCGACTACGCGCACGCCCGCGCCGTGCTCGACGGCCCGATCGGCCAGGATCTGCTGCAGAAATTCCCGCCGAAGAACATCATCGCGCTGGCCTGGGCGGAGAACGGCTTCCGGAACATGACCAACAACAAGCATCCGGTGAACACGCCCGCGGACTTGAAGGGGCTCAAGATGCGCACGATGGAGAATCCGGTGCACATCCAGGCGTACAAGGCGTTCGGCATCATCCCGACGCCCATGGCCTTCACCGAGCTCTTCACCGCCCTGCAGCAGGGTACCGTCGACGGCCAGGAGAATCCGCTGTCGGTCATCTCGGCGGCCAAGTTCGACCAGGTGCAGAAGTACCTGACGCTGACCGGGCACGTGTACTCGCCCGCGCTCATCCTGATGAGCAAGGCGGCGTGGGACAAGCTGTCGGCCGACGACAAGCAGATCTTCCTCGCGGCCGCGAAGGAGGGCGTCAAGGCCAACCGCGCGCGCATCGACGACGACGAGCGCAAGGCGGTGGGCGACCTCCAGTCGAAGGGCATGCAGGTCGTCACCACGGTCGACAAGGCGAAATTCCAGGAAGTGCTGGGCCCGACCTTCGTCGAGTTCGGCAAGAAATTCGGCCAGGCCAACATCGACAAGATCCGCAACTACAAGTAGTCCACCCTCGGCAGGAGGCGGCCCGGAAGGCCTGGCCGAGCCGCGCTCCTGCGCTCAACCCTCCCCATGCGTAGCGCCTTTCTCGCGCTCGAGCGCCGCACGACGGCGCTCGCGATGGCGCTCGCCTGCGCGATGCTCACCGTGGCCTCGTGCCTCGGCATGTACCAGATCCTCGCCCGCTTCGTCTTCCTGCAGCCGGCCGAGTGGTCCGAGGTGCTCATCCGGTTCACCTTGATCTGGATGGTCTTCCTGGGGGCGCCGATGGCGTTCCGGCAGGGCGCGATGGTCTGCGTCGATCTCGCGCACCGGTTGGCCGGGCCACTGGGCAAGCGGATCCTCGACCTGCTGGCCGCGATCAGCGCCCTCGTCATCCTCGGCGTCATGCTCTGGTTCGGCAGCCGGTACTCTTGGGTCGGCCGCTTCCAGACCATCGCCGGCCTCGAAACGGTGCCGATGACCTGGGCGTACCTGTCGATCCCGGTCGGCGCGGTGTTCTCCTGCCTTGCCGTGATCGCCTGCTTTCTCGATCCCCGGCGGTTCGAGCTCGACACGCAGCAGTAGGAGCCGCCATGCCGACCACGATGCTCGCCACGATGGTCATCGCGTTCGCATTGTCGATCTCGGTCGCCGTCGCGATCGGCCTCGCGAGCCTCGTCGGCGCGTGGCAGGCGAACCTCAACTTCATCGCGGTGGTGAAGGAGATGTTCTCGGCGATCGACAAATTTCCGCTCGCCGCGATCCCGTTCTTCATCCTCGCCGGCAATCTCATGGAGTCGGGCGGCATCTCGACGCGGCTCGTCGAGTTCGCGAAATCGATCGTCGGCGGCGTCCAGGGCGGACTCGGCGCCACCTGTGTGCTGACCTGCATGATTTTTGCCGCGGTATCGGGCTCGTCGGTCGCGACGACGTTTGCCATCGGCTCGATCCTGGTCCCGGCACTCATCCGGCACGGCTACCCGACGAACTATGCGGCGGCGCTGCAGGCGACGTCGGCCGAGTTGGGCGTGATCATCCCGCCGTCGATCCCGATGATCCTGTACGGCGTGTCCGCCGAGGTCTCGATCGGTGAACTCTTCATCGCCGGCTTCGGCCCCGGCCTCCTCATCGGCGGTGCGCTCATGCTCTTCGTGGTCCTGTACGCGCGCTGGAAGGGGTACGGCAAGGGCGACCACGACGGGCGCCTGCCGTTCCTTACCGCGGCGCGCCGCGCCGCGCTCGCGCTGCTCATGCCGGTGATCGTGCTGGGCGGCATCTACGGCGGCGTGTTCACGCCGACCGAGGCGTCGGTCGTCGCCGTCTTCTACGCGCTCATCGTCGGCGTGCTGGTCTACCGCGAAACGCGGATCGCCGACCTGCCGCGCGTGCTGACCAAGAGCGTCATCTCGTCGGCGGTGATCATGTTCATCATCGCCAACGCCGGGCTCTTCAGCTACCTCATCACGCGCGCCGGCGTCCCCGCCAAGATCGGCGCTTTCCTCGTCGACACGCTGCAATCACCCGAACTCTTCCTGCTCGGCGTGAACGCGGCGCTCTTCGTGATCGGGATGTTCATCGAGACGTCGGCGTCGATCATCGTGCTGGCGCCGATCCTCGCCCCGGTCGCCGCCCACTTCGGCATCGATCCGGTGCATTTCGGCGTCATCATGATCGTCAACCTCGCCCTCGGCATGATCACGCCGCCGTTCGGCGTCAACCTCTTCGCCGCCTGCATGATCGCCCGCATCTCGCTCGATCAGATCGTCACCCGGCTGATTCCCTTCGTGCTCGTCGTGCTGGCCTGCCTCATGGTCATCACCTACGTCCCGGGCCTGTCGCTCGGGCTGCGCGACCTCGTCTACAAGTAGCTGGGCCGCGCTCGCCGCGGGTCCCCGAACGCTGTGCGCGCGGCGCCTAGATGCAGCGACCGCCGTCGACCTCGAGGCACGCCCCGGTGATGAACGACGCCTCGTCGGACGCGAAGAACACCGCGGCGGTCGCGATGTCCGACGGCTGCGACAGCCGCCCGATGGGAATCGTCGCCACGAACTGGGCGCGCTTCTGCGGCGTGTCCTCGCCCATGAAATCGGCGAGCATCGCCGTCTCGCCGGCGACGGGGTTGATCACGTTGACGCGGATGTTGTCCTTGGCGAGTTCGGCGGCCATCGAGCGCGAGGTGACGATCGCCGCCCCCTTGCTGCCGTTGTACCAGGTGAGTCCGGGGCGCGGGCGCACGCCGGCGGTCGAGGCGATGGTGATGAACACGCCGTTGCGCCGTGCGCGCATGTGCGGAACCGCGTGCTTCGCGGTGAGGTAGAGACTCTTCACGTTGACCTGGTAGATGCGGTCGAACTGCTCTTCGGAGACCTCGAGCATCGGCTGGTTGCGGTGCGTGGTGCCGGCGTTGTTCACGACCACGTCGAGGCCGCCGCATACGCGCAGCGTGAATTCGACGAGGCGCTGCACGTCGGCATCGCGCGCGACGTCCCCCGCGCAGAACCGCGCATCGCCGCCACGGTCGACGATCTCCCGCGCCACGCGCTCGCCGTTCTCCGCGGAGATGTCGTTGACGACCACCCGCGCACCCTCGTCGGCGAAGCGCTGCGCGATGCCCCTGCCGAAACCCGATCCCGCGCCGGTGACGATCGCCACCTTGTTCTTGAGTCTTGCCACTGCCGCCTCCCCGTCGTTATCGCCGGCCGTCGCCACCGCACCGCATCGCCCCCGGCACAGGCCCGGTTGCTGGTCAACCGTGACGCAGCACCACCGTCTTCACCGTGGTAAAACCGTAGAGTGCCTCGAAGCCCTTCTCGCGGCCGTAGCCCGAGTGCTTGACGCCCCCGAACGGCAGCTCGACGCCACCGCCCGCGCCATAGTTGTTGATGAACACCTGCCCGCTTTCGACCGCGCGGGCCATGCGCAGTTGCCGCGCACCGTCTTGCGTCCACACGCCGGCCACGAGGCCGAAGTCGGTCGCATTGGCGAGGCGCACCGCCTCCGCCTCGTCGGCGAACGGCATCGCCGCCAGCACTGGGCCGAATACCTCGTCGCACGCGAGGCGGTGGCCGAGCGGCACGTCGCGCAGCAGCGCCGGCGCCGCGTAGTAGCCGCCCTTCGGCGCGTCGGCGACGACGGTGCCGCGAGCGACGGTGGTGATACCGTCGGCACGTGCGGCCGCGAGGAAATCCTCGACCCGCGTGAGTTGCGTGGCGCGAATGAGCGGTCCGCAATCGAGGTCGGCAAGCGCGGGGCCGGCTCGCAGCGCGGCAAAGCGCTCGCCCAGCCGCGCCAGCACCTCCTCGTAGCGGGATGCCTCGACGAGCAGGCGACTGCCCGCGCTGCAGGTCTGGCCGGCGTTTTGCACGATGGCATTGACGAGCGCGGGCAGCGCCGCCTCGAGGTCGGCATCGGCAAACACGATCTGCGGTGACTTGCCGCCGAGCTCGAGTGTGACGGGACAGTGGCGCTGCGCCGCGGCTGCCGCGACCCAGGCGCCGGTGGCGGGCGAGCCGGTGAATGAGATGTGCGCGATGCCCGGATGGTCGACCAGCGCCGCACCCGCTTCGCGTCCGAGACCCGTCACCATGTTGATCGCGCCGGGCGGCAGTCCAGCCTCGCCGGCGAGCTCGGCCAGCCGCAGCAGCGACAGGCACGCATCCTCGGCCGGCTTCACCACACACGCATTGCCGGCGGCGAGCGCGCCGCCGACCGAGCGCCCAAAGATCTGCAGCGGGTAGTTCCACGGAATGACGTGACCGGTGACGCCGTGCGGCTCGCGCCAGGTGAGCACCGTGTAGCCTTCCGGATAGGGGAGCGTCGTGCCGTGCAGCTTGTCGCACGCGCCCGCGTAGAACTCGAAGTAGCGCGCGCAGGCCGCGGCGTCGGCGCGCGCCTGCTTGAGCGGCTTGCCGCAGTCGCGCGCCTCCAGCAAGGCGAGTTCCTCGGCGTGCGCGAGAATGGCGTTGGAGATCGCGGTCAGCGCGCGACCGCGCTCGACCGGGGCGAGCCGGCCCCACGCACCGCGGCGTGCCGCGGTGGCGGCGCGGACCGCGTGGTCGATATCCGCCGCGGCGCCGCGCGCGATCGCCGCGAACGGCTCGCCGTCCGACGGATCGATCATCGGCAACTCGCCACCGTCGGCAGCGCGCTCCCAGCGATTGTCGATGAAGTGGGAGGCGGGCGTGCGGATGGCGGGCCAGTGCGGTTGTGGTGCGTTCATGTGGGGATCTCGCGGAAGGAACAGCGCGCCTGGGAATCCGTCGGACCCACTTGTGAAAGCGCATCCGACGAGTGCCTAGGATAGCGCAGCAGGCGGATGTAACAAAGCGCAACGGAAGCAACCGCGGCGTCAACCGGCGGTCTCATCCCGCGTTGAAGGTGGAAACAGACCGCGGCACGTCGAAGTGTCCGTGGTTTCACGGGCGACGCAGCGCACCCGGTCGGCGCACGCGCAACGCACGCACAAGGAGAACATGATGAACCGCAAGCACACACTCGTCACCGCCGCGCTCCTGACGTTGACGGCAGCAGCCGGCGTCGTCACGACCGAGGCGGCCGCCAGCAACGTCGCGTGGAGCGTGAGTGTCGGCGGCCCCGGGTTCGCGGTGAGCGCCGGCACCCCGGCGTTCGGTCCGCCGCACCCGACTGCGTGGCATGCGGGTCCGATGTGGCACCCGGCACGCACGTGGCGTGCGACACCCGCGTGGCGTGCGACACCGATGTGGGGTCTTGGCCCGGCCTGGCAGCCGGTGCCCGTGGTGCGCGCCGCGCCGCTGCCGGTGGCCGTCGGGCCTGCTCCCGTCATGCCGGTCTGGGGAGCACCCGTCGTGCCGGTCGTCGTGGCATCGCCCGCACCGCTCTTCGTCGCAGCGCCGCGCGTGGTGTCGCGACGCGTGATGGTCGCACCCCGCCCGGTGTTGGTGACTCCGGCACCGCGCCTCGTGGCGCCGATGCCGGTCGCACGCTGGTAGGTCTCGGCGCACCCCCCACGGAGGATCCGATGCACGCGATGATGAAACTCCTGACCGCGATCGTGGCGCTTGGCTGCGCCCTCGACGCCGCCGCGCAGGTCACCTTCTTCGAACGTGATGCTTTCGCCGGTCGCTCGTTCACGGCCAACGCCGCGATCGAGAATTTCGACCGTTACGGCTTCCACGATCGGGCGTCCTCGGTGGTCGTGCGTGGTGGGTCGTGGGAGGCCTGCACCGATACGCGCTTCGGCGGTCGCTGCGCGATCCTGCAACCGGGCAGCTACGGTTCGCTCGGGGCGATGGGTCTCGACAGCCGGGTGTCGTCGATGCGGCCGGTACCGGTGACGGCCGGTGTGCCGCCTCTGCCGTCCACGACCGGCTACGACTACCGCCGCCGGAACAACGAGCGAACCTACGAGGCGACGGTGACGGCGGTACACGCCGTCATGGGTCCGCCCGAGCAGCGCTGCTGGATGGAGCAGCAGGCGGTGCAGGCGCCCGGCAGTAACATGAGCATCCCCGGCGGCATCGCCGGCGCCATCATCGGCGGCGTGCTCGGCCACCAGATCGGAGGTGGCCGCGGCCAGGACATCGCCACCGGCGTCGGCGCGGTAGGCGGTGCGGTGGTCGGCGCCAACGTGGGCAAGAATTACGGAAGCGGCCCGCGCTACGGGACCCAGGAGGTCAAGCGGTGCGAGAACGTCGCCAGCGGGCGACCCGCGTACTGGGATGTCACCTATTACTTCCGCGGGAAGTATCACCGCGCCCAACTGACCGCGCCGCCGGGACCGACGATCCTCGTCAACGGCCGCGGTGAGCCGCGCGTATGAGTTCCGTTCGACGGCCCGCCCGGAGCACGCAGCGATAGCGGCCGCGCCTATCGCGCGGCCATGACGCCGCGGTCGAGCCGCTCGCGCGTCACGCCTGCCCGCCTGGGACGACGCGTGGGCGGCCCGGTGCTACTCTTCGCGTTTGCGTCGGACGAAAGCCTCGCATGGACGCGCCCGCACCCTCGACGACCGTGGCTGCCTCGGTCCTGCCGGCGGCGCTCTCGACGCCGGTGATCGAGGTCGATTTTCCCGATATCGAGCGCTGGCACGCGGGCAATGCCGGGATCGATCACGTCTGGCGCTTCAGTGCCGCGGTCCCCGGGCCGTGCATCACGATCCAGGCACTCACTCACGGCAACGAGGTTTGCGGCGCGATCTGCGCCGACTGGCTTCTCACGCAGCGGGTGCGCCCCACCCGCGGAACGCTCTGCATCGTGTTCGCCAACGTCGACGCCTATCGATGCTTCGATCGCGACGACCCCTACGCCTCGCGCTGCCTCGACGAGGATTTCAACCGCCTGTGGAGCGCCGAGGTCCTCGACAGCGCGCGGCGATCGCGTGAACTCGCCCGTGCCCGCGCGCTGCGTCCGGTGTACGACGCGACCGACCACCTGCTCGATCTGCATTCGATGACCGATCCGTGCGCGCCGCTCGCGCTTGCCGGCCGACACGACAAGGGGGTCGCGCTGGCGCGTGCCATCGGCATCCCCGAAAGCATCGTGATCGATGCCGGGCACAGCGCCGGCAAACGCCTGCGCGACTACGCGGCATTCGACGATCCCGACGATCCGCGCAGCGCGCTCCTCGTCGAATGCGGCCAGCACTGGGAGCGTGCCGCACCGGTCGTCGCACGGACTGCCGCCCTGCGCTTCCTGCACCACTTCGGCATGCTCGATCCGGTGCTCGGGTCGGCGCACCTCGATGCATGCCCAGCGCCACCGCAGCGCACGATCGAGATCACCCACGTGGTCACCATCGAAACCGACGACTTCGCTTTCGCCGTCCCGGTATCCGGCCTCGGCGTGATCGCCGAGGTGGGCACGCTCCTCGCGCGCGACGGCACGAAGGAAATCCGCACCACCTATCGCGATGCGGTGCTGGTGATGCCGGCGCGACGGCCGCGCAAGGGCGAAACGGCGGTACGCATCGGTCGGGTGTCGGACTGACGATACGCGCCGGCGTGGCCGGCAGCGGCCCCCGAGCGAAGCCGGGCGCTCGCCAGGAAGGCGAGCAAGGAGCCCTGGCGCCGCGGTTGCGCGGCGTCAGGGATCACGCCGGGTGGCGTGCTACCACTGCTGCATTTGCCGATTGCCGCGAATGTTGCCGGAAATGGCCCCTGCCGTACCGCCGATCGCCGCACCCGTCCAGGCGTTGCCCCCGGAGATGGCGGCGATGCCGGCACCGGCGCCCGCGCCGATCGCGGCGCCACTCATCGTGCCCTGCTGCGCGGGCGTCATGTTGGTACAGCCCATCGCAGCGCCCACGACCACCGCGACGACGATCCATCTGGCTTGTTTCATGTCAGCTCTCCGTCAACCGGCCTTGGCAAGGCCGGGCACCACGATCTCGAACCAGATCGTGTCGACGATCGGGCGCTTCACCATGCTGGGATTCTTGCTGTAGTACGCGTCGAGTTGCGAGCGCACGCCGTCGAGGGTCTGCCCGCGCAGCCCCTTCTGGAGGCGCGGCACGATGCTCTGCGCATCGGTCGGCGGATTGGCCGCTTCGTACGCGGCTTGCACCTGGAACGCATTGGAGAGGCCGACGAGGTACGCCTTCTTGACCTCGGGACTCGACTGCTGCCATTGCTCGCCGGTCACCACCGGAATCACTTGCTGCGCGTGGGCCACACCCAGCGCCGACGCCATTGCCACCGCGGCAAGGAGCGCTCGCCACTTCGCTGTCATCATCATCGTCCTCTTGGTCGAGAAGGTAAGAATCGCGGAGCCCGCGGGCCAGGTCGAGGCACCCACCAAGCCACCCGTTTCGGTTTCTGCAGCGCAGCATAAGTCATCGACGCGTTCGCCGAAATACGACTTTAGCTTACCTCGCGTGATCGCGTTCGGCCGGCGGTTCGCGCTACCCCCCGCGCCGCCACCGCCTGCGACGACCGCCTCGGCAATCAATCGCCGGTGGCCTCGTGCCAGTAGCGCGCGCGCTCCACGCGCGCCTCGCTGACGGCGAGCGGTGCGCCGGCGGCAAAGGTCATGGTGATGGCGCCGGCGCGATCGGTGCGCAGGACGGTAGCGCCGCGCCCCGTATAGCGCGCAACGACGTCCGGCTTGGGGTGTCCGAAGCGATTGCGGTAGCCGCTCGTCACGATCGCCCACGACGGCGCGACCGCCCGCACGAACGGCAGCGACGACGAGGTGCGCGAGCCGTGGTGCGGCACGACGAGCACGTCGGCCGGCAGCGCCGCACGCCACTTCCGCACGAGCCGCGCCTCGCTGAGCGCCTCGATGTCGCCGACCAGCAGGGCACTGCCGCCGACCGCATCGATGCGCAGCACGCACGAGCGATCGTTGGTGGTCGCCCGCGGGTCGTCGTATTCATCCCGCGTCGGGTGGAGGATCGTGAAGCGCACGCCGTCCCAGGTCCAGCCCTGGCCGGCGCGGCAGCGCACCGTATCGTGGGTCGCAGCCGCGTGCGTGACGATGGGATGGTCCGGCGCGAGCGAGGAAACGAGCGAGACGAATGGCACGGCGCGCATGAGCGAGAGTGCCCCACCGGCGTGATCGAGATCCTGATGACTGATCACGATGGCATCGGCGCGAGGTCGACCCACCGCCCGCAGGAACGGCACCACGATGCGCCCGCCGGCGTCGGCGACCTCGTTGAATCCCGGACCCGCGTCGTAGACGAGCGTGTGTTCGCGAGTCTCGATGACCGCCGCGAGACCCTGCCCGACGTCGAGCACCGTCAGGCGAAAGGCGTCGGCAGGCAGGGGCGGCGAACGAGCGAAGACCAGCGGCAATAGCCACAACGTCGCCAGCGCGCGGCCGGGCACGCCGCGGGGTGCGAGGAGCCACAACACGCCGGCGATGCCGACGACCACTGCCCACCCGGCCGGCGCGTGCTGCTGCCACGCCGCCTCCGGTGCGCGCGCCAGCCATTCCAGGCACGACATGAGCGGTACCAGCACCGCATGGGATGCGATCGGCAGCCACGGCGACGGCACCACGATCGCGAGCAGCGCGAGCGGCACGACGCCGAGCGTCACCACCGGGATGGCCACGGCGTTGGCAAGCGGCGCCACCAGCGACGTCTGCGCGAACAGCGCGAGGGTGAGCGGGGCAAGACCCACGGTGACCACCCACTGCGCGTGCGTGCCCTCGCGCACGGCGGCGATGATCCGGCCGTGCCAGGCCGCGGCCGGCTCCGCGCCGAGCCTCCCCGCTGCTGCATAGAGGAGCAGCGCAACGGCCCCGTACGACAGCCAGAAGCCCGGCGTGAGCGGTGCCCACGGATCCCAGGCGAGGACGCCGGCGAGTGCCCACAGCCAGACGATCCCCGCGGTGCCGGAGCGCCCCGACCACAGCCCGATGGCAGCGATCGCCAGCATCGCGAAGGTGCGCACCGCGGGAATCTCCGCCCCGGCGAGGAGCGTGTAGGCCGCGGCGCAGGCGACGCCGACGCCCAGCGCGAGCTTGCGCGCCGGCACCGCCGCGGTGAGCCGCACGCTGCGCCGGGCGAGCGCGTAGGCGAGCGCACCGGCGAGGCTCGCGAAGACGGTGACATGGAGCCCCGATATCGAGACCAGATGACCCACGCCCGTTCGATTGAAGACGACCCACTGCGCCTCCGTGATCGCCCGTTGCTCGCCGATGGCGAGCGCGACCACCACCCCCGCGTAGCGCGCACCCCCGAGGTCGCGCAGCAGGCGCTCGCGAATCGCTTCGCGCGCACGCTGGACCACGTCGCGTGGACGCCCCGCAAAGTCGGCGAGGCGGTCGTTGTCCGCCGCACGCACCACGTACCCCGTCGCCCGCAGGTCGCGCTGGAGCAGCCAGGCTTCGAGATCGAACCCGCCCGGATTGACGGTACCGTGCGGGCGCTTCAGGCGTACGCGCAGCCGCCAGCGTTCGCCCGCCCGCAGGAGCGGAACGACGCCGGCGTCATCGTCGTCGTCGATGCCGGGAAACCAGGCGAGCGAAAGGCGCGTGGGCACCCGCGCAGCAGCAGGGATCACCGACTCGACCGCGAAGGCGAACCGCGTTCCGCGCTCACTCGCCGCCGGCAATTCGTCGATCACACCGGTGACCACGACGACCGCGCCCTCCCACGCCGGATCGAGCGCATCGGCAAGGCGGACTTCGGCGCGCCACGAGGCGTAGGCGGCGCCAAGTACGAACGCCGCCAGCGCGACGAGCAGCGCACCGCGCCATCCGTCCGCGCGCCACGCCAATGCCAGCATGGTAAGCGCACCCAGCATGACGAGCGCCGCCATCGGCAGCAAGCGCGGACTCGCCTGCAGCGCGCACGCGCCCGCTGCCCACGCGGCAAGCACGACGCCGAGCCGTGAGCGCATCGCGTCACGCCGCACCGCGGCGGGCACGTCGCCGCATCGACTGCGTATCGGTCACGCGCATGGGGCCACCGCGTCTCGTGTCGTGCGATGCGCCCACTGTGCGCGCGGGCGGTGCGCATGGCGATCAGCCGTACGGTCGATGCCGCAACGGCCCCCCGGGTGGCGCGCGCCCCGCTATTTCGGAATTCGCCGCCCTACGCGCGCGGCCGGAGGATCATCTGCGTGCAGCGGAACATCGCGATCGTCCGGCCGTCCGTCTTACGGGTGACGTCGGCGTCCCACACCTGCGTGGCGCTGCCCAGGTGCACGGGTTTCGCTTTCGCCGCGATCGTGCCCTCGCGGGCGGTGCCCAGGAAGTTCGCCTTGAGCTCGATCGTCGTGTAACCGTCGGCACCCGCAGGCAGGTGCGCGAGGCAGCCGAAGCCGGCTGCCGTGTCGGCGAGCGCGATCACCGTCGCGGCGTGCAGATACCCGTTGGGTGCGAGTAATTCGGGGCGAATGTCGAGCTCGGCGTGCAGGAATCCCTCGGCGAGGTCGACGACACGAAAGCCCACGAGCCCCGGCAGGCGCCCGTCGCCGCGGTGCTGCAGAAACTCGAGGGTGATTTCAGGACGCAGCGGCATCGATCACCGCGCGCTTCACAGCAGCGCGAGTTCGCGCAACTCGTGGCGCAACTCGGTCGCAGAGCGGAAGTGCACGCCGTGGATGCCGAGCGCGGCCGCCGCCCGCGCGTTGTCCGGCTTGTCGTCGACGAACACGGCTTCCGCCGCGCTGAGTCCGTGACGCTCGAGGAGGATATGGAAGATGCGCGGGTCGGGCTTGGCGACCCTCTCTTCGCCGGAGACGACGATGCCGGCGAACCAGTCCATGAAGGCGAAGCGCCGCCGTTGCGATGGAAAGGTCTCGCGGGGCCAGTTGGTGAGCGCGTACAAAGGCACGCCGCGGTCTTTGAGCTCGCGCGCGACCGCGACCGTATCGGGCAGCACGTCCGGGATCATTTCGTCGAAGCGGTCGCGCCAGGCGAGGATGAAGGGCAGTTGCTCGCGATGCGCGGGCAGCAGGGCCGCCACCGCGGCATCGAAGTCGCGCCCGGCATCCTGCGCATGATTCCACTCGGGCGTGCACACCTCGGTCAGGAACGCCTCGACCGCTGCCTCGTCGCCGGCGAAGAGCTTGCGGTACAGGTGGCGCGGATCCCAGTCGAGGAGCACGCCGCCCAGGTCGAAGATCACGGCGCGTCGCTGCACAGCCGCTCCTCGACGAAGGCCCGCACCGAGCGCAGCGCGCCCGGCAACGCGGCAGGATCGGAGCCGCCCGCCTGCGCCATGTCGGGTCGGCCGCCCCCCTTGCCGCCCACCTGGGTGGCGACGTGGTTGACGAGCTCCCCCGCCTTAACCTTCCCGGTCAGGTCGGGGGTCACGCCGGCGATCAGCGTGACCTTGCCGTCGGCAACGCTGCCCAGCACGATCGCCGCCGACTTCAGCTTGTCCTTGAGCTTGTCCATCGTCTCGCGCAGCGCCTTGGCATCGGCGCCGTCGACCGCCGCGGCGAGCACCTTCGCACCCTTCACGTCGACGGCACCGCCGGCGAGGTCGTCGCCGGCCGAGGAAGCCGCCTTCGCCTTCAGCCGGGCGAGCTCTTTCTCGGTGGCGCGTGCGCTGTCCATGAGTTGCGTGATGCGCGCTTCGACTTCCGCCACCGGCGCCTTGATCGCCTGCGCCGCCGCGTTGAGCCGCGCCTCCATCGCCTGCACGTAATCGAGCGCGCCGCGGCCGGTCACCGCTTCGATGCGGCGCACGCCTGCCGCCACCCCGCTCTCGCCGGTGATCTTGAAGAAACCGATGTCGCCGGTGCGCGCCACGTGCGTGCCGCCGCACAGCTCGCGCGAGGTGCCGATGTCGAGCACGCGCACCTCGTCGCCGTACTTCTCGCCGAAGAGCATCATCGCGCCCAGCGTCCTGGCCTCGTCGATCGGCAGCACGCGCGCGAGCGTGGCGTGGTTGTCGATGATCTCGCGGTTGACGTGCGCCTCGACGCGGCGGATCTCGTCGTCGGTGAGCGGCGCGTTGTGCGCGAAGTCGAAGCGCGTCTTGTCGGGGTCGACGAGCGAGCCCTTCTGCTGGACGTGGGCGCCCAGCACCTCGCGCAACGCCTTGTGCATGAGGTGCGTGGCCGAATGGTTGCGCATCGTGCGGCCGCGCGCGTCCTGGTCGACCTCGGCGGCGACCGTATCGCCGGCCTTGAGTTCGCCGTTCTTCATCTCGCCGACGTGACCGTAGACGTCGGGCTGCACCTTCTGCGTATCCTCGACTGCGAAGAGCGTGAGGCAGACGCCGCCCTTCGACAGCTCGCCGCGGTCGCCGACCTGGCCGCCCGACTCGGCGTAGAACGGCGTGCGGTCGAGGACGACGATGCCGCGCTCGCCGGTGACGAGCGAGTCGACCCTGACGCCGTCCTTGTACACGGCGAGCACGTGCGCCTCCTCGGAGAGCGAGTCGTAGCCGCGAAACGCGGTCTTGGGGCCGCCGTAATCGAGCGTGGCGCCCATCCTGAACGACGAGGCCGCGCGCGCCCGCTCGCGCTGCGCTTCCATCGCGGTCTCGAAGGCCGCCTCGTCGACGGTCACGTTGCGCCCGCGCGCGATGTCGGCGGTGAGGTCGAGCGGGAAGCCGAACGTATCGTAGAGCGTGAACGCGGTCGCGCCGTCGAGCAGTTTGCCGCCGCGGCGGGCGAGATCGTCGAGCGCCGTCCCCAGGATCTTCATCCCGTGCTCGAGCGTTTCTCCGAAGCGCTCCTCCTCGGCTTTGAGCACCGCGGCGACGCGCTCCTTGTCGCGCCGCAATTCCGGATAGGCGTCGCCCATCTCACGATCGAGGTCCTCGACCAGGCGATGGAAGAAGGGTTGCTTCTGGCCCAATTGGTAGCCGTGACGGATCGCGCGGCGGATGATGCGGCGGAGCACGTAGCCGCGACCGTCGGCCGCGGGAATCACGCCGTCGACGACGAGGAACGCGCAGGCGCGGATGTGATCGGCGATGACCTTGAGCGACGGGCTGTCGAGATCGGTCGTTCCCGTCTCGCGCGCCGCGGCGGCGATGAGCGAGCGGAAGAGATCGATCTCGTAGTTCGAATGGACGTCCTGCAGGACGGCGGCGAGGCGTTCGAGCCCCATGCCGGTGTCGACGCAGGGCCGCGGCAGCGGCGTCATGCTGAACGCGCCATCCGCGGTCTTCTGGCGGTCGAACTGCATGAACACGAGGTTCCAGATCTCGATGTAACGATCGCCGTCGGCGTCGGGGGAGCCCGGTGGGCCGCCCCAGACCTCGGGGCCGTGATCGTAGAAAATCTCGGAGCAGGGGCCGCAGGGGCCGGTATCGGCCATCTGCCAGAAATTGTCGGAGGCGTACTTGGCGCCTTTGTTGTCGCCGATGCGCACGACGCGCTCGGGCGGCACGCCGACCTCCTTGGTCCAGATGTCGTAGGCCTCGTCGTCGTCGATGTAGACGGTCGCCCACAGCTTCTCCGCCGGCAATCCGTAGACGCCGGTCAGCAACTCCCACGCGTACTTGATCGCATCG
This sequence comes from Burkholderiales bacterium, assembly GCA_020852555.1. GTDB lineage: Bacteria > Pseudomonadota > Gammaproteobacteria > Burkholderiales > Casimicrobiaceae > VBCG01. The sequence continues at coordinate 420 of JADZAQ010000216.1, read as the reverse complement.
CGCTTGAAGTAGTCGCCGAAGCTGAAGTTGCCGAGCATCTCGAAGAACGTGTGATGGCGGGCGGTGTAGCCGACGTTCTCGAGGTCGTTGTGCTTGCCGCCCGCGCGCACGCTGCGCTGCGCCGTGGTCGCCCGCGTGTAGGGTCGCGGATCGAGGCCCAGGAAAACGTCCTTGAACTGGACCATCCCGGAATTGACGAAGAGCAGCGTCGGGTCGTTGACCGGCACCAACGACGAACTCGGCACGTGCGTGTGCCCCTTGCCCACGAAATAATCGATGAAGCGACTGCGGATGGCGGCGACTTGCATGGCGGTGGCGCGCCCGATGGAAAGGTCGACCACGGCGTGGCGACCGAGCGAAAACGCGGCGCGCAATCAAAAGCTTGCATTGTAGCGCGCAGGGCTGTGACAACCGATTCTT
>JADZAQ010000215.1 GCA_020852555.1 Burkholderiales bacterium | reverse complement strand
GCCAAGTCCTCGCGTTGCTCGGAGTCCCCGCGCACGCCTACCGCGTCTGCGCGTGACGCCCCAGCCTTCCGGCCGCGTCTCCGGAAATTCACTCCAAATGCGTCTGTCGATGTGCGGAATGTAAGCTATGAGGTTCCGCATGCGACATCTCACCGCCATCGCAACACTCCTGACGCTCGGTTGCACCGTGGGCGCGGCCCATGCGCTGAGCGTCAGCGTGACGCCTGCGTGCCCCGATCCGTCCGCGATGATCTCGATACTGCTCAGCTAAAGCGCCCCGCCACCCGTCATTCTCCCCAGCGATCCACTCATTACGCGGGACGGGACCTCGTACCGGGTGGTCGTGGATGCCAGCACGACGGTGTTCGACGCACCGACCGTGACCTCGAAGCGCATCGGGCTGGGCGCGTTGCCGGTGGGCACCTATCACCTGGACGTCTTCTATCGATTCACCGCTTCGTCCGGCTCTACCGAGGAATGGGCCGGCGACGCCGCGTTCGTCGTGGACGAGCGCGCGGCGAATGCAGCGCCCTGTGCGGCAAGTGTTATCACGGCCACCCAGGGCACGCTGCAGGCGACCGCCGTCGACTCCCCGTTTGCGCACTCGATGCAGGTGCGGGTCAGCGATGGACAGGAACGACCCGTCGCTGGGGCCGTCGTCACGTTCGAGCGACGCCTGCGCCCGGATGACCGGTTCGTCGAGGTGAGCGCGCAGCCGCGAGCCATTCTCGGCTCGACCGAGGCGCTGACCGATGCCGCGGGTGTCGCCATGACCACCGCGTTCGCGAACGGTATGCCGGGCACCTATCAGTACGTGGCGAGGATCAAGACGAGCACTGCGCCACCTGCCCACTTCACCCTCGCCAACCGATCGGAAGCGACCGCGCTACCCGTGACGGCAACGGCAGTGATCGAATACGTGAACGACGCCCGAGGCCACTACTTCCTCACCGCCGATCGCGACGAGGCCGCGGGTCTCGATCGCGGCGATGCGCCAGGATGGGCGAGGACCGGGGGTGTCTTCCTCGCCTACGAGCCCCGGCAGCCGTCCACCGACGGGGCCGATCCGGTATGCCGCTTCTATGGCAGGCCCAAGGCCGGTCTGGATTCGCACTTCTACTCGGCGTCGGCAGCGGAGTGCGCCGCGGTCGAGGCGCGCTTCGCGGCAAGTTGGGGGTTGGAGACCGCCAACGCCTTCGCCTTGGTTCTGCCCGATACGGTCACCGGCGCCTGTCCCCCGAACTCGCGGCCGGTCTACCGCGCATTCAACAATCGCGTCGACGTCAATCATCGTTACAGCCCATCCAAGGGCGTCATCGGCGACATGGAACGCTTCCATTGGATTGCCGAGGGGTATGGGCCGGACGCCGTGGTGATGTGCGCGATCGCTTGATGGCGCGGTCGACGAGCCGCGCTCACGGTTTACGCAAAGAACGTCACCGGGGATATTCCCGCCGGTGTTCCGAATCAAATCAAGGATGAGATTGATGGCGAAGCCGCCGGCCAAGCGAGATATTTCTGGAAGCGCCAGCGCGACGCACCGGTTGCCTGCAACGGTACCGCATAGCATGCAGCGACAGATTCTTGACATGTCATCTTAGATATATATACAATAGAACATGTGGCGGATCGAGGAACATCGTCGCGTTGATAGGCAGTTAGGAGGCACGGTTCCAATCGAGATTCTGAAGCGCTACGAAAAATGGAAGGATGTGGTCAGACTCTCGGGGCCAGCCGGACTACGGATGATCAAAGGACTTCGCGACGAATCACTGTCGGGTGATTGGAAAGGTCATCGTTCATCCCGACTCGGACTACAGTGGCGCGTGATCTACCGAGTTTCGGCCGAGTTGCATTTGATCCAGGTGGTTCACGTCACTCCGCACGATTATAGGAAGCCTTGAGATGAGGTCGTTTCGTCCTGCTAAGAAGCGTATCGAAGTAACTCCCGGAGATTCTGTGAGGATTTTGCGCGAGCTCCAAGAACTGAGCCAGAGTCAGCTCGCTGAACTCACGGGAATCTCCCAAGCCACCATTTCCGCGATCGAGAACGGCCGCGTAAATTTGGGTGTTGAGCGCGCAAAGGCGCTCGCCCGAGCGCTCAAGTGTCACCCTGCGGTGTTGGTATTCCCAGGCTGGGAAGTGCTCCTTGAATCTGCGGCCTGACATTGCGTTGAACCGGACGCGTGCCCATCGCCCGTCTTTTGGCGGGCTCGGCGCGCACCGGTTAACTGGATCGCTAGCCCCGAGCCTTCACGCGGCGCGCTCGTCGAGACGCCGGCACACCAAGAGAATTCGGCTCCTTCCCGATGCCTCGGCGTCTCCTGTCGAATGCGTTCGACGTCAGAGCAGCGCGCCCTGGCGCAGCAATTCGCCGCGCACCGCGGCGACGGCGCCCTCCCCGTGCGCGGCGAGCGCCGCCGACACGCCTGCGGCGTGCCCGGTGGCAAAGGCGGTGCCCATGACGCGGATCGATCCGTAGATCTCGGGATCGGCGCCGACGACGCGCCCGGCCAGGCGCAGGTTGGGCACCCCGCGGGCGATAAGCGCGTCGTGGCCGATGTCGAAATGGCCGCCGCCGCCCACCGGCACGAAGCGCGGCTTGCCGGGAGCATCGTGGATCTCCATCGGCCAGGAGGCGCGCGCGATGCCGTCGTGCGGACGCAGGCGTCCGGCGCGGCCCTCATCGGCGGTGACGTCCTGCACCGCCTGCGGACGGCGGGTCTCGCGAATGCCGAGTTGCGGACCGGTAGCGACGAGGTACGCGGCCTCGCAGCCGGGGACCTGGCGCAGCAGGCCGACGAAGTCCCAGGCGAGGCGGCGGCCGCGGGTTTCGGCGACCGTGAGGTCCTCCCCCGACAGTCCGGGCGTGTCGAGATCGATTGCCATGGTCCACAGGTCGTTCGACACCGGCAGGCGCGCGAGCACGCCACCGTCGGGGCGCGTGAGGCCCCCGCCGTGTCGCGCGTTCCAGTCGGCGATGAGCCCCGCGAGGTGCGGGCGATCGACGATCGTGCCCGGCGGAATGCCGCCGATGCGCAGCGGCAGCGAGGCCGGTTGCACGTGTGCGCCCATGCCGCTGTCGACCGTCATCACGACTCCCGCGCGCTGCGCGAGGTCCGCCTCGCCGCTCGCATCGACGAAGGTCGTGGCACGCACGTCGTGGAGGCCGGCGTGATCGGCGAGCGTGACACCGGCGAGCGCGCCGCCGATGACCGTCGCGCCGACCACCAGCGAGTGCAGGCGAACGACCGCATTCGACGCTGCGGCGACGCGGTCGAAGGCCACTTTCACCGCCTCGCTGTCGAGCATCACGATCCAGTTGCCGCTGCGCGCGCGGATCGGCGTGGTGTCGAGTCCGCAGGCGCGTAGCCCCGCGAGGATCTCCTCGCCGACGCCCGCGACCGTCTGCTCGCGGCCGTGGGGCCCTTCCTTGAAGAATCCGCAGTAGGACAGCACCTGCCCTTGCGTCGCCGCGCCGCCGAGAAAACCGTAGCGCTCGACGAGGAGCGTGCGGGCGCCGGTGCGTGCCGCACCGACGGCGGCCGCAAGCCCCCCTGCTCCGCCGCCCACGACGACGACGTCGAAACGTTCGGATATGGATCCCATGCTTCAGCTTTCGACGCGAATTGTCCTCGATTCGATGCTGCGCCCGCACATCGCGCCGTCCGGAAGCAGGATAGGGGCGGCGCGTCCGACTGTCCATGTGATCGCTCGAATCTCCACCATTCGGTAAGCGAATGTCGGTGGGGTCGACGATTGCTGCGTCGCGGATCGGATTCCCGCCGATCGGCGAACCCCCGGCGCTCCTCCGGCGCGCACCTGGAAAGGCCTAAGGACGACACTTTCGGTCCCCGGTCGTATAACGGAGACTTGCAAAGACACTATAACTGTCTAATATGACTGTCATGGAATGCACCCAGACATTCACTCTCGACGAGATCGCCGCTCTTGCCGAGTTGCCGCGCCGCACCGTCCGGTACTACATCCAGTCTGGGTTGATCGATCGTCCCCACGGCGTGGGCAAGGGCGCGTACTACACCCAGCGCCACCTCGAGCAGCTCCTGCTCGTTCGGAAGTGGCAGCTCGCCGGGCTGTCCCTGGAACGGATCGGCGAACTCCTCCGGCAGCAGGCCACCGGCCCCCTGCCCCCGACGCCGCGGCGCCCCGGGACGGTGGAGGTCTGGAGCCACCTGGTCGTCGCCGACGGCGTCGAGCTCACCCTGGAGCCCAGCCGCGCCGGCCTGACGCCGGAGCAGGTGCGGGCCTTCTTCCGCGCGGTGACGCAGGCCTACGCGCAGATTCACGAAAGGGAGGAAAAAGAATGAACAAGCTGGCATCGGCCCTCACCGGCCTGGAGGGCGAACGCGTCGCCCTGTGCGACGTCGCCGTCTCCGCCGTCCTGCAGGATCTGCTCGCCGAGGTCACGGTCTCGCAGACCTACCGCAACGACGAGCGCACGAACATCGAGGCGGTCTACACGTTCCCGCTGCCGCTCGATGCGGTGCTGCTCGATCTCGAAGTCGACATCGGCGGGCGCGTGCTCGAGGGCGTCGTCGTCGAGAAGAAGGCGGCCGAGGAGCAGTACGAGGATGCCGTCGAAGCCGGCGACGCGGCCGTGATGCTGGAGGCCATCGAGCCAGGTCTCTACACGATGAACGTCGGCAACCTGCTGCCACAGGAGACGGCGAAGATCACCTTCCGCTACGCGATCCTGTACCGGTGGGCCGGCGATCGGCTGCGGTTCTTCCTGCCGACCACGATCGCGCCGCGCTTCGGCGAGTCGCCGCATCAGCCGCACCACGCCCCGGAAGCCTCGCTCACGGTCGAGAATCAGTTTTCGCTTCGGGTGGAGATGTTCGGCGCCCTGCGCGACGCGCAGTTCGTTTGCCCGTCGCACGCCGTCGATCTGGTCAAGTCACCCGAGAAGGCTGTGCTGTCCCTCCGGCAGCCGAAGGCCGTCATGGACCGCGACTTCATCCTGAACGTGAAGGCGCCGCAGGCGACGCGCAGCTTCGTCCGGTGCGAACAGGACGGCGAAGGCATGACGGCGATCGCGAGCTTCCAGCCGTTCTTCCCGGGCCTGCAGCAGCCGCGTCCGCTCTCGCTGGCCATCGTCATCGACTGCTCCGGATCGATGCAAGGCGACTCGATGGAACAGGCCAAGCAGGCGCTCGATGGCATCCTCGAAAGCCTGCAACCGCAGGATCGAGTGACGCTGATCGCGTTCGGCAATTCGACCAACGCGTTGTCGAGTCACCTACTCCCCTGCAACAAGACCAACCTCACCAAAGCCAGGCGGTTCGCGAAGTCCTTGGACGCCAACATGGGCGGCACCGAGATCGGCAATGCGCTGCGGGAGGCCTACGCCGCCCTCGGGCGCACCGAGGCGGCCGATCTCTTCCTCGTGACCGACGGAGAAGTCTCGGATTGGGAGGCCGTCGTAGACGAAGCGACGAAGTCGGGGCATCGGATCTTCACGGTCGGCGTCGGCAGCGCCGTCTCCGAGCCGTTCGTCCGCGGACTTGCCGCCGGTACCGGCGGCGAGTGTGAGCTCGTCTCGCCACGCGAAGGCATGGCCGACCGGGTCGTTCGCCACTTCGAGCGCATGCGCTCGCCGCGGGCCAAGCGCGTGGCCGTTCATTGGCCGGACGGCGCCATCGCCATCAGCCCGTCACGGATCGGCGCGGTCTTCGAGGGCGACACGGTGGTCGCCTCTGCTTCGTTCGATCGCCCGCAGGCAGGCGGCAGCGCGGTTCTCGAGGTCGAGACCGACAAGGGCGAGATCGTTCGCCAGGAATTGGCGCTTCCTGCGGCGCCCCCCGCCTCATCCGCGGATGGCTTGTCCACGGTCGCTCGCGTCGCCGCTGCCGCGCGACTGACGGAGGCGGACGACGTCATCGGCTTGCAGACGGCGCTGCGCTATCGGCTCATCAGCCCGTGGACCAACTGGCTGGTCGTCGCACCTCGGTCCGAAGAAGAGAAGGCGCTCGACATCCCGGCGCTGCGTAAGGTCCCGCAGACGCTGGCGGCAGGCTGGGGCGGCACCGGCAGGGTGGCCGCGCCCATCGGCTTCTATTCTCTTGCAGCGCCGAGCGTGATGTTCTCTCTCCCTGTCGACTCCGGGGTCACGGAAGACTTCGACTCCTCGGAGATCGAGCCGGCGCGGGATGCGCTGCCCGCCGAACTGCCTGAAGCGCATCGCCGGCTGATCGCGCTCGTCGACGCCGATGCTTCGCGGCTCGACGTCGCCGGCGCCCTTGCGCTGTTGACCGAATCGGGCCTGGCCGCCGAATTCGATGACCTCCTCCGGCAGGCAGCCGATCTCGGCGTTGACGTCGACACCATCGCCGCGATCATCGTGGCGCGCCTGCTCGGCGGTCCGCTGAATGAATTCGTTTTCGGCGGCGCCGAGGTGGCGTTGGCCGTGCTGCGAGAACGGGTCGGG
>JADZAQ010000214.1 GCA_020852555.1 Burkholderiales bacterium | reverse complement strand
GTATGTCGCCCATCACAACACCGACCCCAAGCCGTTCATCTGGACCAAGTGCGCGCGTGACATCTTGCAGAAGGTCATTCGGGCCAATGCGCGCTTAAGTTCCAGACAGAACGAAACACTACACTAGTGGACTGCAACGGTGACGAACATGCTGCGCGATTGGCGTACATGAAGGCGCGCGCTGCGGATTTAGTTGCGACTCAAGCAAAAGCTGCCGACGCAACCCAACTGACCAAGCACACGAAGTGAGGGAAATCATGCGTGGCGATTGGCTAACCGTAATTGCTGCCGCGACGTTGGCGCTTGTGCTCTCTGCGGCGGCGATATCCGCGCACGCGCAGGTCTACAAGTGCATTGACAGCGCAGGTAAGACGACCTATTCGGGCCAGCCCTGTGAGTACGGCGGCAAGCCCCTGCCACTGTCCGACAACACGATCCAGGGCGAACGCCCTCCACCGGATGCTTATGGGGCGCCGTCGGGCTATTCCGGGCATTCGGGCGTTTCGGGCGTGTCCGCCGAGTGCGCGCAGGCGCAACGCGCGCTGATGGACCAGACAAGCAAGCCGTCGCCCAGGGGAATTGTCGATGGCTACCGGCAGAGACAAAAGGACAGTCAGCTTTCAAAGCAAGTAGAGGCAGTGTGCGGCGGAGGCAGCAGCGGCCGAAACGCGGACGGGCAGCAATCGCCTTCTAATTCGAAGCGGGGAACGGCAGTCGGCTCCAATCCATACGTCGGCCAGCCATCAACGTTGTGCCCTGATGGAAGCTATGTTCGTGGGACAACCTGCCAGATGTGTCCTGACGGCAGCTTTGTATCCAGCGGTAACGGGTGCCAGATCACGCCGAAAGGAACTTTTGTTCAGGGAGGCAAGCCAGCCACGCTTTGCCCTGACGGCTCGTACGTATCGGGTAGCTGCAGACTTGGTCCAGACGGCAAATACTACGGCCAATGAAAGAGGGTTCGTTGGTGCCGCTACTGCAGTCCATCCGGTCGCTCGGCCTCGGCGCGTAACGCAGCACCGGTCGACGTGAGGAAGTCGGCAAGGGTCGACGGCTGCGCTCGACCGCCTCATCGGCGGTCCCCCATTCAATGACTTGCCTGTGGGACCTTGACTCGAATCGGCTTATGTAAGTGCCAATCAGGTCAGTGCGCCTCGTCCCAGTTGCGTCCGGCGCCGACTTCGACGACCAGCGGCACGGAGAGCGCGGCCACGCGGGTCATGAGGGGCGGCAACTCGGCACGCACACGGGCGAGCTCGTCCTCGGGTACCTCGAGCACCAGTTCGTCGTGCACCTGCAGGAGGAGCAGTGTCGCAAGCCGCTCGCGCTCGAGCCAGCCCTGCACCGCGATCATCGCGAGCTTGATCAAGTCGGCCGCGGTGCCCTGCATCGGCGCATTGATGGCAGCGCGCTCGGCGGCGGCGCGGCGCGGACCGCCCGCGGCCTTGATGTCGGGCAGGAAGAGGCGGCGACCGAACACCGTCTCGACGTAACCGTGCTCGCGAGCGTTCTCGCGCGTGCGCTGCATGTACTGCGCAACGCCGGGGTAGCGCGCAAAATACTTGTCGATAAACTGCTGCGCGGCGCCGCGCTCGATGCCGAGCTGCTGCGCGAGGCCGAACGCGCTCATCCCGTAGATGAGGCCGAAATTTACCGCCTTGATGTAGCGGCGCTGCTCGGCCGTGACCGCCTCGGGAGTGACGCCGAAGATCTCGGCGGCGGTGGCGCGGTGGATGTCGCGGCCCTCGTGGAATGCCGTGCGTAGCGCCGGATCGCCGGACAGGTGCGCCATGATCCGCAGTTCGATCTGCGAATAATCGGCCGACACCAGGACGCGCCCCGGCGGTGCGATGAAGGCCTCGCGGATGCGCCGCCCCTCGGGGGTGCGCACGGGGATGTTCTGCAGGTTGGGATCGCTCGAGGCGAGGCGGCCGGTGACGGCGGTCGCCTGGCTGAACGTGGTGTGCACGCGGCCGGTGGCGGCATTCACCATGAGCGGCAGCTTGTCGGTGTAGGTCGACTTCAACTTCGCGAACGCCCGGTGCTCGAGCAGGAGCTTGGGCAGCGGGTAGTCGGCGGCGAGTTCCTGCAAGACCTCCTCGTCGGTCGACGGCTGCCCGGTGGCGGTCTTTTTCAGCACCGGCAGACCCATGCGCTGGAAGAGAATCTCGCTGATCTGCTTGGGCGAGCCCAGGTTGAACGCTCCGCCCGCCTCGCGATGCGCCTGCTGCTCGAGGCCCAGCACGCGCTCGCCCAACTCGCGACCGTGGCGGGCGAGGAGCGCAGCGTCGATGAGGATTCCGTTGCGCTCCATGCGAAAGAGCACCTCGCGCACCGGCAACTCGATCTCGCGATAGATGTAGTCGAGCTTGGCGTCGGCGGCGAGCGCGGGATGGAGGGCGTGGTGCAACCGCAGCGCGACGTCGGCATCCTCCGCCGCATACTCGGTCGCCCGCTCGATCGCGACCTGCTCGAAGGCGATGCGATGCGCGCCCTTGCCGGTGACGTCGTCGTAGCTGATCGTCTTCAAGTCGAGGTGCCGCCAGGCGAGGTTGTCGAGATCGTGCGGCTTGTGCGACTCCAGCACGTACGATTCGAGCAGCGTGTCGTGCGCCACACCGCCCAGCACGAGCCCTTCGTTGGCGAGCACGTGCTGGTCGTATTTGAGGTTCTGGCCGAGCTTCTTCTTCGCCGGATCGGCGAGCCAGCGGGCGAGCTTCGCGAGCGTCGCCGCACGGTCGAGCTGCGCCGGTACGCCCGCGTAGCGGTGGTCGAGCGGGAGGTAGCAGGCGCGTCCCGGCTCGATGGCGAGCGACACGCCGACGAGGCGTGCCTGCATGGGATCGAGACTCGTCGCCTCGGTGTCGAACGCGGTCATCTCGGCGCGGTCGATGGCGGCGAGCCAGCGCGCGAGCGCCGCCTCGTCGGCGACGGTCTCGTAATGGAGCGCCGCCGGCTTGGGCGGCGCGTTCGTCGCCGCGGGTGCGGGGGTGGCCGAATCCCAGCGGCGCCCGGCCGGATCGGTCGCCGCCTTCTTGGCGATCGCGCCGGCGGCGTCGGCCGGCGCCGGATCGCGTGCGTCCTTCAACCACGACTTGAACTCGAAACGCTCGTAGAGAGCGCGCACCGCCGCCGCATCGGGTGGCGCCGGCACGAGATCGGCGAGCTCGATGCCAAGGTCGCAATCCTGCTTCACGGTAAGGAGTCGCTTGCCCTCCGGCAACCAGGGCAGCGCCTCGCGCAAATTCGCGCCGACCACGCCGCCGATTTCGGTCGCGTGCGCGACGATGTTGTCGAGACTGCCGTACTGCGCGAGCCACTTAGCCGCGGTCTTGGGGCCCACCTTGGCGACCCCCGGCACGTTGTCGACCGCATCCCCGGTGAGCGTCAGGAGGTCGAGCATCTGGTCGGCACGCACGTCGAACCGGGCGACGACCCCCGCCTCGTCGTAGGTGTCGTTGCTCATCGTGTTGACCATGGTGACGCCGGGCCGCACGAGTTGCGTGAGGTCCTTGTCCGACGACGAGATGAGCGTCTCCACGCCGGCCGCACGCGCCTTGGCGGCGAGCGTGCCGATCACGTCGTCGGCCTCCACTCCCTCGACCATGAGGAGCGGCCAGCCGTTGGCGCGCACGAGCTCGTGCAGCGGCGCGATCTGTTTGACGAGATCGTCGGGCATCGGCGGCCGGTTGGCCTTGTACGCCGGGTACCATTCGTCACGGAAGGTCTTCCCCGGCGCGTCGAAGACGACGGCGAAATAGTCCGGCTTGCCGTCGGCCACCAGCCGGCGCAGCATCGCGACCACCCCGCGCATGGCGCCGGTCGGCTCGCCGCTTTTCGTTCTAAGATCGGGGAGCGCGTGATACGCGCGATACAGGTACGACGATCCATCCACCAGCACGAGCGTAGGCATGCGTCAGACCCACAAGATTCCCGAGCTCATCGATCCCACTGCGCTCTACACCACCAACGGTCAGGAGGCGTGGCGGGTGCTGGGGATTATGGCAGAGTTCGCCGCCGCGACGACCCGGCTGCGCGGCATCCGTCCCGCGGTGAGCCTCTTCGGCAGCGCACGGATCAAGCCCGAGCATCCGTACTACGCAGCGACGCGGCGGATCGCGCGGCTCCTCTCCGACGCCGGCTTTTCGGTGATCTCCGGCGGCGGCCCGGGCCTCATGCGCGCCGCCAACGAAGGCGCGCAGGCAGGCTCGTCGCCCGCGGTGGGACTCAACATCGCGCTGCCCTTCGAGCAGAGCGCCAACGAGTTCCAGGACGTGTCGGTCGAGTTTCGGTACTTCTTCACGCGCAAGATGATGTTCGCGCGCTTCGCCTCCGCGTACGTCATCCTTCCCGGCGGTTTCGGTACGCTCGACGAGCTGGGCGAGGTGCTCACGCTCGTGCAGACGGGCAAGAGTCGGCGCATCCCCATCATCCTCGTCGGTGCGAGCTTCTGGCGCGGCCTCCTCGCCTGGATGGAGGATCGGCTGGTGGCCGAGGGAATGATCGATGCCACCGATATGCAGCTCATGCAGGTCATCGACGATCCGGAGGCGATCGTCGAGGCGATCTTCGCCTTCTACGACAGCAAGGGCTTCGTGCCCACGCGCGAGGAACGCGAGAAGATGCTCAACCTGTAGCGGAAATGCGACGGCGCCACCGGGTGCGTGGCGCCCCCGCGATCGAGCCACGCGCCCGCAAGGTAGAATGCATGCATGGTTCGACGCCCTGCACTCGCGCTTTGCGCATCGGTCGCGATAACGACCTGGCTCGTCGCGGCAAGCGGTCTCGCGCTGGCGCAATCGCCTCCGACGACCGCGCCGCTGCCACCGCCACTCACCACGCAGCCCGCGGACGCCGCGCCCCCCGCGCCGGCGACCGCCGCGCCCGGCGCGTCCGATGCCGACCTCGAGCCGCAGGTCACGATCACCCGCCGCGGCTCGGACACCGTCGAGGAGGTTCGCATGGGCGGGCGCATCAGCTACCTCAAGGTCACGCCGCGCATCGGCCGCCCGTACTATCTCGTCCCGAGCAACAGCGGGACGCAGTTCCTGCGCTACGACTCGCTCGACTTCGGGGTGCGGCCGCCGATGTGGCAGTTGTTCTCGTGGTGACCCCGACGACCCGCTGATATCGTGAGCCGCGCCGTGGCGCCCGGTCCCTGCCGCGGCGGCGCGGCGAGCACGCGCGAGCGTCGACGACGTCGCACCACCCTCGTTCCCGATACCGTCTGAGACCCGCTCGTCCATGTCCGTTTACACGCCGGTCACGACCGTCGACCTCGATGCCTGGCTCACGCGCTACGCGGTGGGTGGGCTCGACGATCTCGCGCCCATCGCGGCCGGCATCGAGAACACCAATTATTTCGTGACCACCGATCGCGGTCGCTACGTGCTCACGCTCTACGAGCGGCTGCCCGCAGCCGAATTGCCCTTCTACCTCAACCTGATGGCGCATCTCGCGCGCTCCGGGGTCGCGGTGCCGGCGCCGATTCCGGACCGCACCGGGTCGCTCTTCTCGCTCCTCAACGGCAAGCCGGCGGGGCTCGTCGAGCGCGTGGAAGGCTCGCCGATCGACGCGCCCGACGCGGCGCACTGCGCCGAAGTCGGTGGCGCACTCGCCCACCTCCATCTCGCCTCGAAGGCGTATCGGCCGCGTCTCGCCAACCGGCGCGGGCCGGCCTGGTGGCGCCAGGCCGCGCGCGCCGTCCACCCGTTCCTCGATCCCGCACAGTTGACGCTGCTCGACGCCGAGATCGATTTTCAGGCCGGCTTCGACCGCAGCAAGCTCCCCAAGGGTGCCATCCACGGCGACCTCTTCTGCGACAACGTGCTCTTCGCCGGATCGCGCGTCGCCGGCATCATCGACTTCGGCTTCGCCGCCACCGATTTCTTCGCCTACGACCTCGCGATCACCGTGAATGACTGGTGCGTCGACGATACGGGCGCGCTCGTCCCCGAGTTGGCCGGCGCGATGCTCGCGGCATACGCCGCGCGGCGTCCGCTCGAGCACGACGAACGCGCCGCCTGGCCTTCGCTGCTGCGCGCGGCAGCGCTGCGCTTCTGGTTGTCGCGCCTGTACGACCTCCACCTGCCGCGAGCCGGCGAACTCGTGCACGCGCACGACCCCAGCCACTTCGAACGGATCCTGCGCCTGCGCGCCGCCTCCCCCGAGCGCTGGCCCGTGCCGGAAGCGCATCGTGGGTAGCTCGCCGATCGCCTTCGCGCGCCATCCCGCCGCGCACGGGATCGCCTGGCTGCGCCGCGCGTTCGCGATGTTCAACCGCTACCGCCTGCCGTGGGTCCTCCTGTTCTGGGGCTACTTCGCCAGCCTCTTCGTGGTGAACCTCGTTCCGCTGGTGGGGTCGTTCGCGGTCTTCGTCGTCAAGCCGGTGCTCGCGGTGGGCCTCCTCGCGGCGGCGTGGCAGCAGGAGCGCGGCGGCGCACCGACGCTGCGGCAACTCTTTCACGGCTTGCGCAGCAACGTCTTCGCGCTGCTCGCGATTGGCGCGTTCTTCGTGATCGGCATGGCGATCGCCGTGCAAGCGTCGGCCATCGTCGATGGGGGCAAGCTGCGCGACCTCGCATCGGGGCACCTCGCGATGAGCGAGGAGCAGGCGCGCGACGTGCTCGCCGATCCGCGCTTGCAGTTCGCGATGCTGTTCTCGGCGCTGCTCGCCATCCCCACGCTGCTCGCGACGTGGTGGGCGCCGGCACTGGTCGTCTTCCAGGATGCCAGCGCGGGTGCGGCACTCGCCGCGAGCCTGCGTGCCGCGCTCGCCAACTGGCGGGCGCTCGTCGCTTACGTGCTCGCGATCGCGGTCGTCGGGCTGCTGCTGCCGATGGTGCTGCTCACCATCCTGGCCCTCCTCCTGCCCGGCGCCGCGGTGCAAGTGCTGGTGCTGCTCGTGATGCTGCCGTACTCGATCGTGCTCACGGTGACGCTGCACATCTGCGACTACGTGAGCTATCGCGACGTCTTCCACGCCGGAGAAACGCTCGCGCCGCTGTCACCCGGAACCGGCCTGACCTGATCGCCGCCGCCGGTCGGACGAGAGCCCGGCGGATTGGTGCCCGGCGCAACGCCCCGACCGCGACGCGCGGCAAGCGCACCGGCCCATTCACGCCGCCTCGAGCTTCGCGTAGTCGAGTGCCAGCCACTTGACGCCGGCGTCGCGAAAGTTGACCTGCACGCGCGCGTCGTTTCCGCCGCCCTCGGCATCGACGATCACGCCCACGCCGAATTTCGCGTGCCGGACGCTCTGGCCGATGCGCCATGGCGACGCCGCGGGGGCAGCCCGGGTGGTCCGCGCCCTGCGCTCCACGGTCTCGCCAGCGGTCATCCGACCGTATGCCGACGGCAGCCACTGCACGAGTCCCGGCGGCAACTCGCTCACGAAGCGTGACGGGATGCCGTAGCGCAACTGGCCATGGAGCATGCGCTGCTGCGCGAGCGTCAGATAGAGCCGGCGGCGCGCGCGGGTGATCGCCACGTACATGAGACGGCGCTCTTCCTCGAGGCCGTCGGCCGCGGCGAGGCTGTTCTCGTGCGGGAACAGCCCCTCCTCCAGACCGGTCACGAACACCGTGTGGAATTCGAGGCCCTTGGCGGCGTGCACCGTCATGAGCTGCAGCGCGGCCTTGCCGTCGGCCGCCTGCGTGTCACCTGCCTCGAGCGCCGCGTGCGCGAGAAACCCGGGAAGCGGTGCGATCGCCGCCACGCTCGCGTCCTCCCCCGATGGTTCGGACGTGGGCACCGCCGGCGCCACGCACGGTGCGTCGGGGTCGAGCCCGGCCTCGCGCACGAACGCCGTCGCGGCGGTGACGAGCTCGGTAAGGTTGTCCACCCGATCCTGTCCGTCTTTCTCGGCCGCATAGTGCGCCACGAGGCCCGAGGCGTGGATGACGTGTTCGACCGCGGCCGGCAGCGGCAGCACGCTCGCCTCGTCGCGCAGCTTCGCGAGCAGCCGTCCGAACGCCGTGAGCGCCGCACCCGCCTTGCCGGTCGCGGCACCGGAAACCGTCGCCTGCGCGAGCGAGCCGCCGTGCCGCTGCGCGAGCGCTTGCAGTTGCTCCTGCGTGCGCGCACCGATCCCGCGCGGGGGAAAGTTGACGACCCGCAGGAATGCACCGTCGTCGTCGGCCGCGGCGACGAGGCGCAGGTAGGCGAGCGCGTGCTTGACCTCCGCACGCTCGAAAAAACGCATCCCGCCGTGGACCCGATAGGGGATTCCGGCACCGAAAAGCGCGTGCTCGAATACGCGCGATTGCGCATTCGACCGGTAGAGGAGCGCCACCTCGTCGAGGGGCAGGCCGTCCGCGGTGAGGGCACGCACGACATCGACCGCGAACGCCGCTTCGTCGACGTCGCTCGCGGCGACGAAGGCGCGTATCGGCTCGCCCTTCTCCTCGCTCGTCCACAGCTCCTTGCCGAGGCGCGCCTGGTTGTGGCGGATGAGCGCGTTGGCCGCGTCGAGGATGTGGCCGTGCGAGCGGTAGTTGCGCTCGAGGCGAATGAGCTTGACGGGCCGCGCCGCCGTCGCGAAGTCGCGCTCGAAGCGCTGCATGTGCGCGACCTTGGCGCCGCGGAAGGCGTAGATCGACTGGTCGTCGTCGCCCACCGCGAATACGGTCGTCTCCGGTCCGGTGAGGAGGCGCAGCCAGCGGTACTGCAGCGTGTTGGTGTCCTGGAATTCGTCGACCAGGATGTGCGAGAAGCGCTGCCGGTAGTGCTCGCGCAGCGCTTCGTGGTCGGTGAGTAGCTCGTAGCTGCGCAACAGCAATTCAGCGAAGTCGACCACGCCCTCGCGCTGGCACATCGCCTCGTAGAGCGCGTAGTGCTCGACCTGCTGGCGTGTGAAATCGTCGCTCGCCTCGACCATGTTCGGCCGGCGGCCCTCCTCCTTGGCGTCGGCGATGAACCATTGCAACTGGCGCACCGGAAACCGCGTGTCGTCGATGCCGTGCGCCTTGTACAGGCGCTTCAGCAGCGAGAGCTGGTCCTGGGTGTCGATGATCTGGAAGAGCGCTGGCAGCTTCGCCTCGCGATGGTGCGCGCGCAGCATGCGGTTGCACAGGCCGTGAAAGGTGCCGATCCACATGCCGCGCGTGTTGAGCGGCGTCAGCGCAGAGAGGCGCAGGAGCATCTCGCGCGCCGCCTTGTTGGTGAAGGTGACCGCGAGCACCGACTGCGGCGTCGCCTGCCCGGTGGCGAGCAGCCAGGCGATGCGAGTGGTCAGCACGCGCGTCTTGCCGCTGCCGGCGCCGGCGAGGATCAACGCCGACGCCGCGGGCAGCGTCACCGCGGCGAGTTGCTCGGGATTGAGGGAGTCGAGGAGCGGCGAGGACATCGGTGCCGCCGGCGAGATGCGAACGACCGGCGCAGTGCCAATGATAGCCGAGGGCTATAATCGCCGCGCCCTCGCGCTTCGATCGCCATGCCCAACGCCCCCGACAGCCAGCCCGCCGCCAACTCGGCGACGATGCGTGCGTTCGTCCATCTCATCCGCTCGGCAGCACCGTACGTGCACGCCTTCCGCGGCAGGACCTTCGTCATCGCCTTCGGCGGCGAGGTGGTCGCCGACGACGAGTTCCTGGGCGTCATCCACGACCTCAACCTCCTGCACAGCCTGGGCATCAGGCTCGTCGTGGTGCACGGGTTTCGGCCGCAGATCGAGGCGATCCTCGCCGCGCAGCGCATTCCCAGTCGCTATGCGAGCGGCGTGCGCATCACCGACGCCGAGACGATGGACTGCGCGCTCGAAGCCGCGGGTCAGGTGCGCGCACGCATCGAGGCGCTGCTCTCGCTCGGGCTCGCCAATTCGCCGATGGCCGGCGCGCGCAACCGGGTGTCGACCGGCAACTATCTGACCGCCAAGCCGCTCGGCATCGTCGGCGGCGTCGACATGCAGCTCACCGGCGAGGTGCGCCGCATCGACACCGAAGCGATTCAGCAGCGTCTCGACGACGGCGACATCGTGCTCATCTCGCCCATCGGCTATTCGCCGACCGGGGAGATCTTCAACCTCACCGTCGAGGAAGTCGCCGCCCAGGTCGCGATCCGCCTCGAGGCCACCAAGCTCATCTTCCTCCTGGACGCCGACGGCGTGCGCAACGGCCGCCGTCAGCTCCTGACCGAGCTCTCGACGACCGACGCCGAGGCGCTGCTCGCCAAGGGCGACAAGCTCGGCGCCGACGTGCGCATGTACCTGCCGGCGGCGATCCGCGCCTGCAACAACGGCGTCAAGCGCGCGCACCTCATCTCGCGTCGGCTCGACGGCGCGCTGCTGCTCGAACTCTTCACCCGCGACGGTGTGGGCACCATGATCGCCTCGACCGCGCTCGCGCACATCAGAAGCGCGACCATCGACGACGTCGGCGGCATCCTGCAGGTGATCAGCCCGCTCGAGGAACAGGGAATCCTCGTGCGCCGCTCGCGCGAGCGGCTGGAGAGCGAGATCGAGCGCTTCATCGTCGCCGAATACGACCACCACATCGTCGGCTGCGCCGCACTCTACGCCTTCGCCGACGAGAAGGTCGGCGAGCTCGCGGCGCTCGCGGTGCAGCCCGACTATCGCCGCGAAGGGTACGGCGAGGCGCTCATGCACGAGATCGAGGCGCGGGCGCGCAAGCTCAAGTTGACCGAACTCTTCGTGCTCACCACCAAGACCGCGCACTGGTTCCTCGAGCGCGGCTATCGCACGGCGAGTGTCGCCGATCTACCGCAGCAGAAGCAGGCGCTCTACAATTACCACCGCAAGTCGCTCGTTTATCGCAAGATGCTCTAG
>JADZAQ010000213.1 GCA_020852555.1 Burkholderiales bacterium | reverse complement strand
CCTCACCCCGCTCGTGCAGTTGTGGACGGCCTCCGGGGCGATCGGCGAGGGCCCGCTCGCCGGGCAACGCGGCTACGGTCGCGCGATCGAGTCGGCGACGCTGTGGGCGCCGGCGATCACCACCGCGGCGTTCGCGGCGACGTGGCTTCCCGCGCTGCCGGCGATCGCGCGCTTCGCGCTGTTCACGCTCACCGACGATGTCGAGCGCGACGACGACTGCGCCGGCATCTATCACAAGTCGCTGCTCTACCTCGTGTCCAACGCATTCGAGGCGACGTCGCGCATTCCGCTCGTTCGTCCCGACGGCGAGCCGCTCGTCGGCCTGCAAAGATCGGTGGCGGCCGATGCGCGCCTGCGCGCGCTCTTTCGCGGCGGCGCCGGCACGCAGTGGATCCTCACCCCGAATGCGCAGCCGGTGGGCGCGCCGGATGCGTCACGCGCCCGCCGACACGGCGACTTCGACGACGACCCGCCGACGGTACGGGCGACGCTGGCGCACGTGCTCGGCGGGGTGGCCTCGACCCTCTCGGCGACGACGCGCCACCCGGCCGCGGTCGGTCCGAGCGATCTCCGGCTCGCATCGTCGGCGCAGCAGAAGCGCGCGATCCGTCAGCGGCTCGACCGCTTGGGCGGGACCCCGGCCCGGTAGCCCGACCGGCTGCTACGTGATCGACGCCGCGTAGATGCTGCGGATCGATGCGTCGAGCGCCGCGTTGAACTGCTCGTCGGTCTGCTGCGCGGTCAGCCCCTCGGTGAGCGCCCGCGAGAAGCTCGCGACCACCCCGTGGTTCTTCGCGAGCAGCGCATTCGCCGCGTCGCGCGAATAGCCGCCGGAGAGTGCGACCACGCGCATGAGCTTGGGATGACGCACGAAGTCGGCGTAGAAACCATCGACCGACGGCGGCGTCAGCTTGAACATCACCTTCGCATCCGTGGGCAGCGCATCGAGGTGGCGCAGGAGCGCCGCCTTGAGGAGCGCCTCCGCAGCGGCCTTGTCGGGCGCCTTGATGTCGACCTCGGGCTCGATGATCGGCATGAGGCCGGCGGCGAGGATCTCCTTGCCGACGGCGAATTGCTGCTCGACCACCGCGTCGATTCCCTTGGCGTCGGCGCGCTTGATGACCGAGCGCATCTTGGTGCCGAAGATCCCCTTCGTCTTCGCGTGCGCGAGCAACGCCGTCAAGGCAGGCATCGGCTTCATGACCTGCACCCCGTTGGCTTCGTCGGCGAGGCCCTTGTCGACCTTGAGGAAGGGTACGACCTGCTTCACGTTCCACAGATAATCCGCCGTGCCGCGGCCGGCGATCTCGCGATCCATCGTCTGCTCGAAGAGGATGGCGCCCAGGATGCGCTCGCCGGTGAAGGCGGGGCTGGTGATGATGCGCGTCCGCATCGCGTGGACCAGGTCGAACATCTGCGCCTCACCCGAATACGTCTCGGGCTTGATGCCGTACAGCGAGAGCGCCTTCGGGGTGCTGCCGCCGGATTGGTCGAGCGCGGCGATGAAGCCCTTGCCCGACGTCATCTTGGTAGCTTGCTGGGGGTTCATGGCGACTCCTCGTGGTGCTGGCGAAAGAAGCAAGGATAAGGCATCCGGGTGTGGTCCTGCCGGCGACGTTGCACGGTTGCTATTGGGCAGGAGCCGCCGGCGTGCCGATGCGTGGTCCGGGTCCGGTCATGTGCAGGCCGTTGTGCTCGATGGCGCGCTTCACCTCGGGGGAGGCGAGGATCGCCTTCTTCGCCGCGAGGCGCAGGCGGTCGACGGCCTCGTCGGGCAGCACGAACGAGGTCGGGAGCGTGTTGAGGTAGGCACGCTCGTCCGGGTCGGGCACGGCGGCAAACGAGACGTCGATGACGTGGATGGTGATGTCCGGTGCGCGCATCACCATCGGCAGCTTCGTCGCGAGTGCCGGGTAAGGAGCGATCATCGAGCGGACCGCGCGCAGCGTTTCCCAGCGCGCCTGGATATCCCGCAGCGTTTCCACCGTGTCATACGAGTAACGATCGATCGGCGTGCCGGTGGCCTTGAGCAGCACGTCGAGGAGGCCGGGCGGGCTTTCGTGCTGGTCCCAGTCGTTGGGGGGGGTGGCGAGCGAATTGACGACGAAGACGAAGACGTTGCGCACGCGGTCGTACGGCGTCTTCTGGCCCGCCATGTGCAGCGCTTCGAAGGTCGACATCACGTCGAGGACGGCGCGCATGCCGACGTTGTCCGACACGCCGCCGTCGACGAGGTGGAGGAACGGTCGCGTCTCGCGGTTCGCGAAGGACTGCAACTCCTCCAGGCGCTTCACGGTGCGCGCCGCGGGTCGCGGCGGATCGGCGACGTCGACGAACAGCTTGGTCCACGGCGGCGACTGGAACCCGCAGGTGCCGCCGTAGTTGTCGATGGTGAGCGCCGAGAGCACGACGGGAACCGCCGAGGACGCGGCCGCCGCGCGGGCGAGGCGCATGCTGGAGAGGTCGGCGCACAGGATGTTGAAGTTCTCCTCGTTGAACATGAGCCGCGTGCCATCGGCGAGGTCGGTGGCCGAGACGAGGATGCGCGGGCCGCCACGGCGCAGGTCGCGGTAGGTCGCCCCCTTGAACAGGATCTCGTCGTAGAAATTGGCGGCGAGCTCCGATCTTCCCCAACCCGGCGATGACAGTGCCGCCCAGTTGAACGGATTGAGCGCCCCTGCGATGAGCGCGCCCTGCACGTCGCGCTTCAGGAACGCCTGCTCGTAGACATCGAAGAGCTTCTCGCCGTAGAGCCCGTAGGCGAGCGCGGTGAAACTGCCGCCGGAGATGCCGGTGATGACGTCGACGCTATCGAGAATGCGCACCTGGCGGCCGCTGCGGCTCGTCATCTCCATATCGCGCAACGTCTCCAGCACGCCGTAGGAGAAGGCCGCTGCCCGGGTACCGCCGCCCGAGAAGGCAAGGATGACGAGCGTCCCGTTGTCCTCGACGAAAGGTGATGCCCGCTCGACCGGCTCGATACGCGCCGGGTCGACGCGGGTGAGCGGCGGGTTCACCGGACGGGTGGCGCAGCCGGCGAGGACGATGGCGGCGAGGGCGAGGGCGCCGAGCCGGCAAAGCGGCAGCCGCAGCCACGCGAGGGGCAGTACCGAGGGTCGATCCATGGCGGTAGGATTCCGGGGTCTTCGAGGCGCGAATTCTACCGTGCGCCGGGTGCGCCGGGTGCGTCGGCCCCGCCGTGGTTTGTCGGCCTTGCTTCCGCGAAAACACGCCCGATCGGCTGCAAGACCCGCGCCCCGTTTGCAATCGGCGCCGGAGGGCGCCGATCGGGGAGGGTACAGTGGCGGCATGACCGTGCGCTTTCGTATCCTTGGCTTGCTCATCGTCGCCTGCGGGGCGGTGCTGTGCTACGGCGCCTTCACGATCTGGCCGACCAATCCGCTGGGGCACGCACCGGTCGAGCACGCCATCGTCCCGCTGCTGCGGATCCTGGGGGCGGTGGTCGTGGCGCTGATCGGACTGCTCAACGTCGTTGCCGGAACCGCGGTCATCGCCCTCAAGCCGGCACTGGAATGAATGCGCCGGCGGTGGCGGTCGAGCGCGGCCACCGCCGCTTGCCGCCGGCGACTACGCAGCCGGCTTGGGCGGCGCCTCGGGCATCACGTCGATGGCGAGCAGCGAGTGCGCGTAGGCGCCGCCGGCGCGCATCTCCGCGGCGACCCAGATCGCCTCCATGATTTCCTCTTGCGTCGCGCCCTTCTTGAGCGCGAGGTCGGTGTGGCCGCGGATGCAGTAGGGGCACTGCGTCACGTGCGCCACGGCGACGGCGATGAGTTGCTTGGTCTTGCCGGGCAGCGCGCCGTCGGCGAACACCCGTTGGCCAAAGGCGCGGAAGGCGTCGTAGATCTCGGGGGCGAGGTCGCGCCGCTTCTGCGCGAGTTCTTTCGATGCGGTGGGATAGATCGGATGGTCCATGCGCGGTGCTCCTTGGTCGGGTGAGGGCGCGTCGGCGGGAGCGCTTGCCCCGCCGGCGAGCGTGGGGATCGATGGGGGGCGCCGCTCGCCGTCAGTGCCGCGCTCGGGTGAGCGTCACGCTGCGGCGCGAATGGGGGGCGACGGGCAGGAGGAGCCTCGCGAGCTTTGGGCGCGGCACCAGGAGGTCGGCAAGCGTGTGGCGGTCGAGGGTCGCGAAGAACGCGTCGACCGCGCTCGTCAGCACACCCTTGAGGAGACAGGCTGGGGCGATGCGGCAGTCGCCCGGCTTCGGGTCGAAGCATTCCGCGAGCGCCAAGTTGTCTTCGGTGCCGCGCACCACCTCACCGACGTTGATGTCCTCCGGAGTGCGCGCGAGCCGCATGCCGCCGCCCTTGCCGCGCGTGGTCTCGACGTAGCCGCGCTGCGCCAGGTGATGGACGACCTTGACGAGGTGATTCTCGGAGATGCCGTACGCCTTCGCGACCTCGCCGATGGTGGCCAGTCGCTCCTCGTGGATGCCCAGGTACATGAGCACTCGCAGGCTGTAGTCGGAGAAGGTGGTGAGGCGCATCGCTGGGCTCGCGGTGCCGGGGTCCGCCCGGGTCTTAGAAGGTGTATATCACATGTTGCTTAATGTGGGAAGGCGTGCTAGGCTGCCTGCGTGGCACCGCTCCTCCCGTTCCTTCCGGCCCCGTGCGCGTTACCATCGGCAACACGCATCGGGAGCGGTTCGCGCAGCGACGCGGCGGCGAGCCGGCCGCGAGCCATCCGCCACAGTGCGCGTCGATCGGCATGACGGCTGCGACCAAGAATCGTGTCTATCTCGGCATTATCGTCGCCCTGCTGCTGGTGATTGTCGGGCTCGCCTACAAGTTCATCGTCGCTGGGTCGACGCGCGGTCACGATGATGGGCGCGTTGCGATCGTCCTCGAACCAGCCGAGCGCGCGCTCATGCTGCGCGAGATGCGCGAATTCGTCGTCGCAATCGAGCGCGTGACCGACGCCCTCGCTCGCGATGACCTGCCGGCGGTCGCGATGGCGGCACGTGCCGCCGGCAGCGCCAGGGCCCACGACGTCCCGGTCGCCATGCTGGGCAAGCTGCCGCTCGAGTTCAAGACGCTCGCTTTCGCCACGCATCGTGGATTCGATGCGATGGCCGCCCGAGCCGAGGCGGGCGCCACGCCGAAGGAGACGCTCGTCGCGCTCTCGACGCTCCTGCAGCAGTGCGTGACCTGCCATGCGCGGTATGCGCTCGCCACGACCGCGGTGCCCAGCGGACGGTGAGGCCCTCGCGTCGGTGGCGCGCGATCTCGGACCACGACATCGTCACGCCGCGATGTTTGCCGGAATCGACGAGGCGAGCCGCGGGCGGTTGGCGCTCGAGACCACGACTCGCCGCCTCACCGCTGGGGAATCGCTGTGGGTGACCGGACAGCGCGCCGATCACGTCACGCTCGTCCAGCGCGGCATCATCCAGATCGAACAGATCACCGCGCACGGTGAGGGGGTGGTCGTCGGGCTCTTCGGCGCCGGCGACAGCATCGGGCTCCCGGCGGTCCTCGAACGCGGGCGCTATCGCGGCGACGCCATCGCGCTCACCGCCGACAGCGACGTTCTGCGCATCCGTGCGGAGCCGGTGCTGGCCGCGCTCGCCGACTCCCCAGCGCTCGCGATGGCCGTCAACCACGCGCTGGTCGTGCACAGTGCGGTGCTGCACGCCAAGATCGAGATCGTCACCGCAGGGTCGGTCCCGCGCCGCCTCGCCGCGCTGTTCCTCCATCTCGCCGCACGCTTCGGCGTCGATACCGGCGCTGGCACGGTGCATCTCGACCTCGGGCTGACGCGCGAGCAGATCGGCCGCTTCGTCAGCACGCGGGTCGAGACGGTGAGCCGGATCCTGAGCCGCTGGCAGAAGGCGGGCTGGCTGCGCAGCGGGCGCGGCACGATCGACGTGCTGCGTATCGACATGCTGCGGCGGATCCTCGGCATTTGAACGGCCCCGCCGCCGTCGCCGCGCGGCTCGAAGTCCGGGTCAGCGGCCGACCGACAGCGAGCTGCCCGTTGCCAGGGCACCGTCAGCGCTCGAGGAGCGCGCGCTTGTCCTTCACATTGCCCCACTCGTCGGCATCGTCCGGTGGCGGCTTCTTGTCGACGATCGGCGGCCAGATCTTGGCGAGCTGCTCGTTGAGTGGCGTGAAGTCCTGCTGGTCGGGCGGGACGTCGCTGTCGGCATAGATCGCCTCGACCGGGCACTCGGCGACGCACAGCGTGCAGTCGATGCAGTCGTCCGGGTCGATGACGAGGCAGTTCGGCCCCTCGCGAAAGGCGTCGGTCGGGCAGACGTCGACACAATCGGTGTACTTGCACTTGATGCACGCCTCGGTGACGACGAAGGTCATGGTTGCTCCGTTCTCCTCGATTTCGGTCCCCGCCTGTCGACTCGTGCGCCGCGCGCGGCGGCGACACGAAAGCAGGAGGTGAGCTCACGATAGGCGAAGCGGCCGCAATGCGGAATGACAAAAGTCACGGCTCCAAGGCACTGCGCTGCGCGAGGTGGAAGCGCTTGAAGTCGCAGTAGCTGCCGATGAATTTGGCACGGTAGTCGGGGAGCGACGCGAAGTGTGCGTGGCGGTGGCCGCGCTTGGCGCTCGCGAGGACCGCCGCCCGATAGATGCGGCTGGTGCGCGCGCAGAAATCGGCGGCGGCAGCGACACCGTCGCGCGCGCAGAGCAAGGCGATGCGCGCGGCCTCGTACGGGTAGCGCTGCGCGGTCACCGCCTCGACCGCGGATGGAATGCGGGACGTCGCTGCTTCGGCGGGGTTGGTGTTGCTCATGGTTCGAATGTACGCCATGCGGCGCCATGTCGATGGTGGATCGACGGCATCGTCGCATCGGCGCTCCGCCGGGTGGATGACAATCATCATCCCGCGGCGACCCAGCATGCGCTAAGGTTCCGCACTTGTGTCGACGCGGCGGCTCGCCGCTTTCTTCCCGCATGGACCCGCCACCGCCGCGATCCGCCGCCAACGTCGTGCCGTCGGTGCGCGCGGCATCGCCCGGCGTATCCCACGGTGATGCGGGCCGGCCGCTCGTCGCGCCGCCACGCGTGCGCTTTTCACCGCACCTCCTGTTCTTTCCGGCGGCGACGCTGTACGGCGCGCTGCTGCTGCCGTGGTCGGTGGGCGCGATGCTCCTCGTGCTCCCGGCGCCCGCGTCGCTCGCGACACCGTTCGGCCACGCGCACGAGATGCTGCTCGGCTACGCGCTGGCCGTCGTCGCCGGCTACCAGCTCCCGCCGATGGCACGCTCGCGCGCATGCATCCTGTTCGCCATGTGGATCGCGGCGCGCGTCGCCTTTCTCGGCCTGCACGGCGTGCTCGCCGTCATCTTCGACATGGCGTTCGCCGCCGCGCTGGCACTGCACGTCGCGCCGCGGCTCTTTCGCGCGGCGAAAAAGGTCCGCAATCAGGCGTTGCCACTGGTGCTGACCGCGTTGTGTGCCGGTGCGGTCGCCTTTGACGTCGCGCTGCTCGCCTCCGGCGCCGCGACCTTGCAAGCGCTCGCGGGCGCGGTCGTGCTGCTGCTGACGACGCTCATGCTGTTCATGGGCGGGCGCATCATCGCGCCGGCCGCCGCCGGCCAGCGCTACCGGCAGGGCGAGGCGCTCGCCGCGCGCGTGCAGCCCCGGCTGGAGGGAGCGCTCCTCGTGGTCATGGCTGCCGCCGTGGCGCTGATCGCGCTGCCCGCATTCGACGGCTGGCTGCGGTTCGCCTGCGCCGCGGCGGGGACGCTCGCCCTGGTGCGGCTCGCGCGCTGGCAGCTCTGGGCTTGTCGCGGTCGCCCCGATCTCGTGTGCCTGGGGGTGGGTTACGCGTGGCTCGGTGCCGGCCTGCTGGCGGTGGCGGCGACGCCACCCGGTGCGTTGCGAACCGCCGGCCTGCACCTCATCACCATCGGGGCGCTCGGCACGCTCACCTTGAACGTCATGGCGAGCACCTTGCTCCTGCGGCTGCGGCGCTCGCCGGCGACCGAGTGGATCCTGGTGGTGGCGACGGTACTCGTTGGCGGCGCGGCGGTGCTGCGCGTCGCCGCTGCGGCGGCGGCGCCGGTGCAGGCGACGCCACTGCTGGTCGCGGCGGCCGCGTGCTGGTCGGCAGGCTGTCTCGCCGCGCTGTGGCGCATCGGTCGCTGTGCGCACGCTGTGGTAAACCGCGTACCAAGGCCGCACGAGCCCGCATAGCGGCACAGATCGGCTCGGACGGCAACCCGAAGCATTCGTTGAACCAGGGCGTGATCTGCGCCAAGGGGGCGTCGGGGATCATGAAGCGGTATTCGCCCGCCCGGCTCACGCAGCCGCGGCGCCGCAAGCCTGGCACCGAGTGTAGGGCGGGCGAGTTCGAGCCGGTCGCGTGGGACGAGGTGATGGACGTGCTCGCCGAGCGGCTGCGCCGGCTGCGAGCGACCG
This sequence comes from Burkholderiales bacterium, assembly GCA_020852555.1. Lineage (GTDB taxonomy): Bacteria > Pseudomonadota > Gammaproteobacteria > Burkholderiales > Casimicrobiaceae > VBCG01. The sequence continues at coordinate 5,208 of JADZAQ010000213.1, read as the reverse complement.
ACCCCAAGCGCTTCGCGCTCTTCACCGGGCGCGACCAGATGCAGGCGCTCACCGGGCTCTTCGACCGCACGTTCCTCGCGCGCTACACGAATGCGGGCCAGCTCGTGAACCGCGACGCGGCGAGCGCGGCGTTCGGCCTCATGGTCCAGGGCCCGGCGCACCCCGAGGTCAATCGGCTCAATCCGCAGAACAGGATGTGGTGGGATCGCAAGACCCGGCGGGCGGTTGCGAGCCACACGCCCGATACCGATCCCAGCCTCTTCGGCAGCTACACATTGGTCGACGGCACGCCCGTCGCGCTGGCCTTCGCCTTGCTCGAGGAGGCCGTCCGGACCTGCACCCCCGAATGGGCCGCGGACGTCACCGGTATTCCTGGGCCTCGTCGGCGCGTACGCCGCGGCGCACGCCTGCGTACCCTCGCTCGCGCCATTCGTCGGTGCGCTCGGCGTCCTCGCGTGTCTCGCGCTCTTCGTATGCACCGCGATGATCTATGCGTGCCTCAAGTTCCTGCAGGAGTGGGCGACGCCGCTGACCGTCGTCAACTTCGTGGTGCTGGGGCGCGCCTCGGGCACGACCGCAGCCGCCGCACTGGCGGGGAACTGGTCGGAGGCGCTCGCCGTGAGGCTCGGCGGCATCGCGTTCGTCCTCACGCTGGCATGGCTCGCCACCCGCGCCGCGTCGCCCGCGCGCCATGCCCGCCTGCGCCCGCGCTCGACGCCGCAGACGGCGATCGGCGTCAAGCATCCGCAAGTCGTCCAAAGGGCACAGGGCTTCATGGGGGGATCGTTCAACACGCGCGAGTTCTTCCACGGCGCCACGATGGCCAGGCTCCTCGCGATCAAGCGCGGCTTTCTCCTCCTCGCCTTCGTGATACCGGCAGCGCTTCTCGCGGCGGGCGCGGTGCTCGGGGTCACCGCGCTCTTCGCACTCGCCTTCCTCGTGCAGTACGCCGGCCTCGTGGCCGAGCGCTGGTATTTCTTCGCGCAAGGCCGATCACCCGCAGAACGTCCACTATCGGGCGATGGCGTAGCGGCCGCGATCGCGCCGGGACGCGGCTGGCCTCTTCGATCCTGGCGGACGAGCCGCCACGACGCCCGATGCCCGGACCTTCGCCGTCCGTCCGACTCGCGCTGACACCCGCGACTCCGGTTCGGTACGAGCCCCGAAGTGGGTTTCACTCACTGTGTATCAAATGCGGGCAATCCTCAGCAGACGATATTGATATGGCAATAGAGTCTTGACAAACCCAAGTAAAGCGCTCATCGTTCTCATGCGATGATAATGAATTGAAAAGTTGATCGGCGCGAGCAGTGTCATTGTCGTTGACGCCAGGCAGCGCACGCCTGTGTTTCCGGACGTCTCGACGCTCCTGGTCGTCGGTCATGGCGAGATCGGCCCGTCGTTCTACCTGAGGCGATGTCATCAGGGCGGGACGCGCAGATCGATCGCGGAGCGATTGAACAAGCTGAACGCAGAGTGTACGCAGAGGCGATACGCAACCCGGAAGCCGCAAACGGCTGTACCGACAAGTGGCTCGTCGTCGTTGCCTCGAAGTCCGGCAATTTCAATGCGCTCATGAATGCCGAAACGGAGAAGTGGACCACGATGATGCGTGACGCAGAGATCGAGGTCGAGTGAATACGTGCGCTGGGAGTGAACGAACGATGATCAAGCGGCTGGAAGGAAAGGTGGCCTTCGTCACGGGAGGGATCGGTGCCTTGGGGCAGGCGATATGTCAACGGCTCGCCGACGAGGGAGCACGCGTGATCGCGGGCGACATCAAGGAGGACCCCTCGGCGCCGGGAGCGGTCCGGCTCGACGTCGCCTCGGAAGCGAGCTGGAAGGAGGCGTTGAAGGAAGTCCTCGCCCGTCACGGGCAGCTCGACATCCTCGTCAACAACGCGGGCATCACCTCGCCGGCGCCGCTGGATTTCGAGGACGTCTCCCTGGATGAGTGGAGGCGAGTGTTCTCGATCAACGCCGAAGGCGTCTTCCTCGGAACGAGGGAGGCGATAAGGCTCATGAAAGCTCGGCAAGGCCCCGGATTCATCGTCAACATCGGCTCGATCGCCGGCTACTACGGCGTCAACAAGACGAGCGCGTACGGCGCGAGCAAGGCGACGGTCCGCAGCATCACCAAGCAGGCGGCGATCAGCGCGGCGCGACTTGGCTACGACATTCGCATCAATTCCGTGCATCCCAGCTATGTCTGGACGCCACTGGTCAGCGGTCGGCTGGCCAAGGAATACGGAAGCGAGGAGGCGGCCTACGACGCGGTCCGGAAGATGAACCCGCTCGGCAGGCTGGTCGAGCCACGCGATGTCGCCGCGGCAGTGGCGTTCCTGAGCTCGAGCGATGCACGGATGATCCACGGGGCCGATCTCGTGGTCGACGGCGGTCGGCTGATCCAATGAAGCGCGCGCTCGATCCGGGCGTCGAACGGCAGTCGGTGCTGCCAGGGCGACGGTGGACGTCGGCAAGCGAGCCGGCGGTCCTGCGAACGAGCGCTATTCGGTATCGACGTTCGGTCGAAGGCGCGAGTTCGTCGCGTGGCTGAAGCTCAATCGTCGTTGGTCGAGGCTGCCATGAACGGACAGGTTGCGCTCATCACGGGCGCGGGAAGGGGCATTGGCGCGGCGGCGGCGGGGGCGCTGGCGCGGCAGGGCTGCAAGGTCGCCGTATGGGATCGGCATCACGATGTCGCCGATCTTGTCGTCAGGACGATTCTCGACGAAGGCGGCGACGCCATTGCCGTGTATGGATCGGTGGCGGTCAGCGCCGACGTGAGCGCGGCCGTCGGCAAGACGCTCGACCGGTACGGAACGGTCCACGTTCTCGTGAACAACGCGGGGTTCGGGATCGAAGCACCGGTGTGGAAGCTCACCGATGAACAGTGGGCGAGCGTGCTCGACGTCAATCTGACGGGCTCTTTCTACTGCATCCGGGCGGTTGTGCCGAGCATGATCGAGCAACGTTATGGGCGAATCGTGAACATCTCGTCGCGGGCGCATATGGGTGACGGCCACAAGGCGGCCTATGCTTCGGCCAAGGCAGGGATCCTGGGTCTCACCCGAACCTGTGCCATCGAGCTCGGCCAATACGACATCACCGTGAACGCGATCGCACCCGGCATGGTGCGCACCGAGCGAGTTCTCGCCCAGCCACAGTACGCCGCGCTCAACGAGCGCGCCCAGGCGAGGCAGTTGATCAAGCGGCCCGGCACGGTGGAAGACATCGTGAATGGAATTCTGTTCTATGCGTCACCGGCATCCGGATTCGTCACGGGTGACACCCTGTACATCACGGGTGGACGGATGGGTTAGCGCATCCGCTCGACGAACCGGAACAGGAACATCCAGGGAGGCGACGATGGGTATCAAGAGCATGGGAGTGCTGATCGTTTCGGCAGCGCTGGGCCTGGGTGCGGGTGCTGCAGCCGCGCAGACGTACCCGACGCGGCCGATCCAGCTGATCGTGTCTTTCGGCGCGGGCGGTGCGTCGGATATCCTCGCGCGCACCATCGGCGCGCAAATCGGCGAATCGCTTGGGCAGCCGGTGGTGGTGATCAACCGCCCGGGGGCTGGCGGAACGATCGGCACCAGTTCGGTTGCCAGCGCCGCCCCCGACGGATACACGCTCGCACTCGGAACACCCGGGACGCACTCGGCGGCGCGAGCGCTGTTCCCGACGATCACCTACGACCCCATCAAGAGCTTCACTCCGGTGGCGTCGATCGCGGTCACGCCGAGCGTTCTCGTCGTACGCCCGGAATCGCCCTACAAATCGGTCCATGATCTGCTCAATGCGGCCCGCCAAAGCCCCAATCCACTGAAGTATGGATCACCGAGTTCCGGCACGACGCAGCACATGGCGTCGGAACTACTCGCCAGCCTCGCGCAACTGAAGCTGACCCATATCCCCTACAAGGGAACCCCGCAGGCCCAGTCCGACCTCCTGTCCGGCGAGCTCGATTTCATGTTCGACAACATCCTCCCGGCGATGCCGCTGATCAAGGGCGGCAGGATGCGCGTACTCGCGGTATCGACCGACAAGCGATCGACACTGCTGCCCGATACGCCGACGATGGCCGAAGCCGGAGTGCCGGGGTTCGAGATCAGTTCGTGGTTCGGGATCCTGGCACCAGCGGGCACTCCCCCGGAAATCGTCACCCGCCTGAATACCGAAGTGAACAAGGCGCTTCGCAACGAGAACATTCGAAGCAAGCTCTTCGCATTGGGCGCCGAGCCCGCCGAGATGAGCCAGGCGGAGTTTGCCGACGACGTCAAGCGCCAGCTCGAGAAATGGGAATCGCTGATCCGCACGTCGGGTGCGACGAAATGATATTGCCCGCACAGCCGCGCACAACGGCTCGCGACGGCACGTCGGTCGGCGCCGGAAGAGGCGTGTCCCGACGTCGGATGCCGGACCTGCGCGCGGCAACGACGGCGAAGCGCACCGGCCCGTGATGGATCGCCTTCCGCCCATTCCTCCCGCTGCCTGGACTGCCGGGCAGCGGGAGCACGCTGAGCGCATCATCAACGGCCCGCGGGGTGCGCTGCTCCCACCGTTCATCCCGCTCATGCGCAGCCCCGAACTGATGGGGCACGCACAGCGAATGGGCGAGTATCTGCGCTACCACAGTGCATTGCCCCGCAGGCTCACCGAACTGGCGATCCTGCTTGTCGCACGCGAATGGACGCAGCAGGTCGAATGGGCAATTCACGCACCGCTCGCCATCGAGGCGGGCATCAGCCCAAGTGCGGTGGACGACCTCGCGGCGGGAAGGACTCCGACTTTCCCCGACGACGACTGCCGACTGGTCCACGACTTCTGTCGGCAGTTGCAGACGACGAAGAGCGTGTCGGATACGGTATGGAACGCGGCAATCACGAAGCTCGGGGAACGGGCAGTCGTCGATCTGCTGGGGACCGTCGGCTATTACACGTTTCTCTCGATGGTCATGGACGCAGCCCAGACCCCACCCCCTCCATCGAGTGTCCCTCGTCTGGCCTGTAAGCGTTCGCCCATCGGCGTTCTTCCCTGTCTCTGACGTGCCGTGAATACTCGATCCCGTTGGCAACCACGAACGGGGATCGGTGATGGGCGAAAGAGCGAAGGCAGTATCGGTCGAGGTCAGAGGCAAGTCCTGGCAACGCCACGGCGAGGAAGCCTGGCGCACGATGATCGAGCGACAGCGGGCGAGCGGCT
>JADZAQ010000212.1 GCA_020852555.1 Burkholderiales bacterium | reverse complement strand
TCTACGTCACCGAGGGCAATATCCAGCGTCACCTCCACATGCCGGTCGCGTTCGCGCACGGCCGGCGCAATGCGCTCTTCTCGGTCGGCTCGTCGCGCCGCTCGTACCTCATGCTCGGCAACATCTTCCCGAAGGCGCACATGGCGGAGCGCGTGCGCCTCATCGTCTTCCGCGATTACGGGCACCTCGACTGGCTGATCGGCAAGCGCGCCCACGTCGAGACGTTCCCGAGCGTCGGCGATTTCCTCGACCTCGCGTGGCGCGCCAACGCGCAGACGACGGTGGCTGCGCCGACCCGACCCACCCCGCCGGCGGGTCGCACGCCGCTCTTCCAGCTCGCGGTGCCGGCGATGGGTCCGATCGTCGGCCGGGTGGCCCGATCCGGCGACGAGGTTCGCGTCAACGTCTGGCTCCGAGCGAACGAGGACATGACCACGCCGGCTCGGTTCGCGCTCGTCGCCTATCGAGGTCCGCACGGTCACTGCCTCACGCTCGCCGCCATGCGCCACGAGTTCATTCCGCTCGCCGCACACGACAGTCCGGCGTTCGTCCCGGTCTTCGACCGGCAGTACGCGATCATCGAATTGCGCTTGCCGCAGACGGCGATTCCAGTGGACGGGGCGTTGTCGCTCGAGGCCTTCACCGTGCATCCGCTGCCCGGCTGGAAGGATCGACCCAGCCCGACTGTCGATACCCTACCCGCCGCCCTCGTCGCGACGACCCCGAGCAATCCGCACGGCGAGCCCATCGACACCTGGCGACACCTGCTGGAAGGCGCCGAGGTGTGCGGCGGACCGTCACGATTCGAGGTCGCGCGCGATGCCCTCGCGCGGCGGCTGGCGGCGGACGAGGCGCGTCGGCAGCGGACCGTGCGGACCACGCTGTCACGCACGCGGCTCACTCGCGTGCAACTCGCCGATGCCGCCTTCGGCCTCACCCGCGCCTTCTTCGAGACGCAGGATGCGCCGACGAAGGAGATCGCGCTCGCCGCCACCTGCTGCCGGCATCCGGGGTCGCCCGTCGAGGGCGAGCGTGTCGACGCGACGTATCGCCGTCTCCTCGCCGCGTCGAAGCCCGTGCCGACCTCGCTCACGGATTCCACGCCGCACCCGGTGCCACCGCCGGCGGCACTGTTCCTCGTCGGCGACCAGATCTACGCCGATGCCACCGCGGGACTTCTCGATCCGACGATTCCGCTCGAGAAATACGAGGAGCGCTATCGCGGGCTCCGCACCGCGCACGATGCGCGCCGGCTGCTGGCCAGCGTACCGACGTACATGGCGATCGACGACCACGAGATCGCCGATGACTGGGATCGCTCGCAGGCGATTCTCGATCCGCCGCTGGTCGACATGGCGATCGGCATGGCGCGCGTGCACCAATGGTCGCACTCGTCGGCGGCCGACCTCGCGCCCGCCGCCTCGCGTGCGTGGACCAACTCGATGGGGCTGGTCCATACGTGCCGCGTCGGCGGCGAGATTCCGGCGATCATCCTCGACACGCGGTCGCTGCGCCGTGCGCGCAACGGCCCACGTTCGATTCTCTCGCCACGCGCCTGGGATCACCTCCTTCACTGGCTCGATGCGCACCGCGACGAGCCGTCGCCCAAGCTCATCGTCACCGGCAGCCCCATCGCCCCTGGTTTCGCCTGCCACCTCGATGCCCAGGGATGCCTCGATCCCGCCTCCACGATGACCGCGGACAACTGGCAGGCTTTCGCCGCCGAGCGAACCCGCCTCTTCGACGAAATCCGCACGCGCGGGATGCGGCACGTCGTCCTGCTGTCGGGCGATTATCACTGCGCAGCGGTAGCGACGATCCACCACGGCGAGCAGCCGATCGCCACCGCCGTCGTCGCCCCACCGTCGTACGCGCCGCTGCGTTATGCGAACGCTCCAGCCAGCGCGCTCGCGCTCGTCGAGACGCACGGCGACTACGCGATACGCATCCTCGACACCTGGGGTGCCAGCGCGGCGATTCCCTGCCGCATCGACGGCTCGGGGTACGCCCGCCTGCACTTTGCACGCCTTGACGGCGCGTGGCGGCTGCGGGTCACCTTCGACGTGTGCGCGGTGTGCGACGGCGCGGACGTGCGCGAAGCCGGCGCGTGGCGGCAGGTCGTGAAGGAGATCGTGTTGTAGCTCCGAACCCGTCGCGGGCGCAGCGGGCCCTCGCGACGGTGGCAACGACGCTCGCCGCGACCTCGGGAGGGACATCGACATGAGCACCGTATGCAATCGCGGCAATCTGATCGTGCTGTGCGCGGGCCTCGCGTGGCTCGCGACGGCACCCGCGCAGGCGGCGGGCTTCGCCGTTGCGGTGCAGACGGCGAGTGCGCTCGGCACCGCCAACGCCGGCGTCACGGCAGCCGCCGAAGACGCGGGGACGGCGTGGTTCAACCCGGCGGGCATGGCGCGCTTCCAGCGCTCGGAAGTGGCGCAGGCGGTCCACTTCGACCTGCCGAGCCTCGAGTTCGACGATCACGGCTCGCAGCCCGCGCTCGGGCAGCGCCTCGGCGGCAACGGTGGTGATGCCGGCCGCTTCGCCGTCATCCCTCCCCTCTATGCGATCGGGCATCTCGACGAGCGGGTCAACGTCGGCCTCACGATCAACGTGCCCTTCGGGCAGAAGACCAAGTACGACGGCGGGTGGTTGGGCCGTTTCCAGTCGCTCGAGAGCGAGGTCAAGACGATCAGCATCAGCCCGGCGCTGTCGTATCGCGTCGACGATCACTGGTGGCTCGGCGCCGGACTGTCGGTGCAATGGGTCAAGGCAACGCTCACCAACGACATCAACTACTCGGCGATCGTCGCCGATCGCGCCATCGCTTCGGGGCGCCTGACCCCGCAGCAAGTTGCCGCGCTCCTCGATCCGGCGCGCCCCGACACCATCGCCGGACTCAGCGGCGAGACCGAAGTCGAAGGCGACGACCTGCGCGTCGGCTGGAACGTCGGCGTGATCTATAGCCACGATGATCGGCTGCGCATCGGTGCCCAGTTCCGCTCGAAGATCCGCTATCGGCTGGAAGGACACGCGAGCTTCCAGCCGCCGACCTCGGCCAACCCGCTCGCCAACGCGATCATCGCGGCCGCCTCGGCACCCGGCGCCCCGCTCGCCAACACCGACCTCTCCGCGAGCATCGGGCTGCCGCCTTCGGCGAGCGTGGGCGTCTGGTGGCAGGCGACCCCGGCACTCGCGCTCATGTTCGATGCGCAGTGGACCGGGTGGAGCAGCTTCGATTCGGTGTCCTTCATCCGCGGCAACGGCTCGACGCTCGCCACCGTCGTCTACGACTGGCGCGACACCTGGCGTTTCGCGGCCGGCGCCACGTATCGGGTCTCCGACGCGTGGCAATTCCGAGGTGGGATCGCCTACGACCAGACGGTCATCCGCAACGACGCCGAGCGCGGCGCGCGCCTCCCGGACGCCGCCAAGCTCTGGTTCACGGTGGGAGCGCGCTACGACTGGAAGCCGCAGGACACGTGGTTCGACATCGCGCTGAGCTATGTGGATTCACGCGACGCCAGCATCCATCAAAATAACGGGAGCACCGCGGCATACGGCCTCCTCGACGGGACCTACCAGAGCCACGTCTTCATCGTCTCGCTGCAGGCGACCAAGCGGTTTTGAGCGGTGCCGCGGTGGCTGCGCAACGCCGCCACGTGCGGCGTGTGACGCCTCGCCACCCACGACGCCAACCCGCAACGGCGTCAGCGAGCGTCGCGCCGGAGGTCGACGCGGGCGAGCGCCTGGAACTTGATGACCGCCTCGGTCCGGTTGCGCGCCGCCAGTGCGCCGAAGATTGCAGTGAGGTGCGTCTTGACGGTATTGGGCGACAGGCCGAGTTCGCGACAGATGAGCTTGTTGGGCAGCCCCTTGATGAGGAGTCCCAGCACGTCGCGCTGCCGCGGCGTCAGCGCAGCGAGGCCCGGGGCCTCGTGGAGCAGCGGCTTCGGCCGCGTCGTCGCGTCGGGTTGCGCGACGCGGCCGCGATCGTCGGGATCGCGGATCGCATCGGCCGGAATGTAGGGCTCGCCCACCAGCACCAGCCGCAGCGCATTGCGCAGGATCTCGTTCGATGACGTCTTCGGGATGAACCCCATCGCGCCCAGGCCGAGTGCCGCCAATACCGTGGCCCGGTCGTGCGTCGCCGAGAACACCACCACCGGCGCGTCGTCGTGCCACTGGCGAAAATATTCGAGCGCCTCGAGCCCTTCGTAGCCCGGCAGGGATAAGTCGAGGAGGGTGAGGTCGTAGCGCGCGCCGGCGGCCACGGCCTCGTCGTATTGCTCGAGCGACAGATAGCCTCGGACGACGTAACCGGTGCCGAGTGATGCAACCGCTCCGGTCACGGCATCGAGCATGAGCGGATGGTCATCGATCACGGCGAAGACCACGGCAGCCTCCCTTTGGAGTCCGAGCCGGCAACGGTGGGCACTATCGCACGAAACGGTCGGTCGTGCACGACGATCGGGTGAGG
>JADZAQ010000211.1 GCA_020852555.1 Burkholderiales bacterium | reverse complement strand
CGCTGCGCGAGGCCACCGAAGAGACCGGCCTGCCCGCGGATCGGGTGAGCGTCCTCGGCGAACTCGCGAGTTACGAGACGGTGACCGGCTACCGGGTGACGCCGGTGGTCGGCTGGGTCGAGCCGCCGTTCGTGATCACCCCCGACCCGGTCGAGGTGGCCGACGTCTTCGAGGTTCCGCTCGCGTTCATCCTCGATCCGGCGCACCAGCAGCGCCACTTCCGGATGCAGGGTGCGCTGCGCCGCGATTTCTGGGCGATCCCGTACCAGGATCGCTACATCTGGGGCGCGACGGCGGCAATGCTCGTCATCTTCGATCGTACGCTGCGCGCGTAGACGCAGCGCCGGGTTCGCCGCACGAGATGGAGTCACGACCACGCACCCGCCGGCGGCCCGGCTCGGGGGCCGACGACCACGGGGCGCCGCTGACGACGCCTCGCTCGCCGGTGCATCACGATACGGCGCTCGTCTTGCCGGGAGGCGGGGCGCGCGCCGCGTACCAGGTCGGCGCGCTGCGTGCACTGGCCCGCATCCACGGCGGCAACGGACCGCTGCCGTTCCCCGTCGTCTGCGGGACGTCGGCCGGCGCGCTCAACGCCGCGGCAATTGCGCAGCATGCCGACGACTTCCGGCTCGGTGTCGCCCGCCTCGTGCGCTGGTGGCGCCGGATCGACATCGCGTCGATCTATCGCACCGACTCGCGCGCGCTGTGGCTGCACAGCGCGGGCTTCCTGGCGGCGGTGCTCATGGGCACGCGCCCGCCACGCGGCGTCGCCGCTCTCCTCGACAATGCGCCGCTCGCCGGCGTGATCGCGCGCGAATTCGAATTCGCGCGCCTGCGCGCGCACATCGATGCAGGTCATCTGCACGCGCTCGCCATCCACGCCACGAGCTACACGACGGGAACCGCGGTGACGTTCTTCGAAGGCGCCGCCACGCTACGCGGCTGGCAGCGCCTGCGCCGCCGCGGCGAGCCGACCCGCATTGGCGCCGAGCACCTCCTCGCCTCCGCCGCGATTCCGTTCCTGTTCGCACCCGAGCGCGTCGCTGACGACTACTACATGGATGGCTCGGTGCGGCAGTTGGCGCCGCTATCGGCGCCGCTCGACCTGGGCGCCCGACGTCTCCTCATCGTCGCCGTGGACCCGTTCGCCGGCGGGTGGTCGCATCGTCCGGAGCGCGTCGAATATCCTTCGTTTGCACAGGCCGCCGGCAATGCGCTATCGGCGGTATTCGTCGACAATCTGGCGGTCGACGTCGAGCGCGTCATGCAGGTCAATCATCTCGTCGATTACCTGGGTCCGCGCGCCGAGGGTGCGGGTGCCGCGCACGTGGACGTGCTGGTGTTGGCGCCGTCGCACGATTTGGGCGAGTTGGCCCTGCGCTACGTCGATCGGCTGCCGCGCACGCTGCGCAATCTCCTGCGCAGTCTCGGCAGCACGCGCGGGGCAGGCGCCGACCTGATCTCGTACCTGCTCTTCGATCAGCGCTTCTGCCGTGCGCTCGCGGCGCTTGGCTACCGCGACACGATGGCCCGGCGGGCGAGCGTCATCGCCTTCCTCGATGCCGATGCCGGGTTCGCGCGTGGCGGGCCCTCGTTCACGGGATAGCCTCGGCGGTCGCGGCACCGGTGATGGCACAATGCGGCTCGCCCCGTTCACTCTCGCTCGCCGGCCGCCATGCTCACTCGCAGTTCCCCGCGCACGCTCTCCTTCGCGGGGCTCTCTCCGCACGGCTTCCATCGCGTCGCCTACCACGAATGGGGTGACCCCGCGAACGGGCGGGTCGTCGTCTGCGTGCACGGCCTGACCCGCAGCGGCCGCGATTTCGACGTCCTCGCCGAAGCGCTCGCCCCGACCTACCGGGTGCTGGCGGTCGACATGCCCGGCCGTGGCGAAAGCGAGTGGCTGCGCGTCGCCGATGATTACGTCTTCACCACCTATCTCGGTACCCTCACCGCGCTCATCGCGCGTGCCAACGTGGGCACCGTATCGTTCGTCGGGACGTCGATGGGCGGCTTGCTCGGACTGGTGCTGGCCGCGCAACCCGGCACGCCGATCGAGCGCCTGGTCATCAACGACGTGGGTCCGGTGCTCGACGTTGCCGCCTTGCAGCGGATCGGCAAATACGTCGGCCAGGATCCCTCGTTCGGGTCGTTCGCCGAACTCGAGGCGTACATCCGGACCGTATCGGCGCCGTTCGGGCCGCACGACGATGCGCAGTGGCACCATCTGGCCGCCACCACGGCGCGCCAGCGCCCGGACGGCCGCTGGGGCTTGAGCTACGACCCCGGGATCGGTGTGCCGTTCTCGTCGGATCCCGCGCAAGTCGGTCTGTGGCCGTTGTGGGATGCCATCCGCTGCCCGGTGCTCGTCACCCGCGGCGAATCGTCCGATCTCCTCTCCGCCGATACCGCCCAGGCGATGACCGAGCGCGGGCCGCGGGCGACGCTGCACACGTTCGCCGGCGTGGGGCACGCGCCGACGTTCATGGTCGCCGACCAGATCGCCGTCGTCACGACGTTCCTCGATGCGGATTCCGCGACGACCTGCGCCCGGGCGCTGCCGGGCCTCGCCTAGCCTGACACGCCGCTTGGCACGGATGTCGCTTGTGGATCGCGCAACGCGAACGTCGTCGCCGAAAACGGTACGCAGTTGCCTACAATGCGCGCATCATGCTGACCGACCGCTCATGGCCCTAGTGCTCAGCCTGCCCGCGGTCGATGCCCATCCCGTCCATCCGCCGGAAATCCGCCCGGCAGAGGTGGCGGCGTGGCTCGATCGCCTTCGCGAGCGCGATCCCATCGAAGTGGCGCGCATCATCGGCGACGCGTTGGCGGCGACCAACCGGGTGGCGATGAGCGACGGCAAGCGGCGCGAGGTCGCCGAGCACTACTGGCGTGCGGCGAGCGACCTGTGGCCCGTGCTCGAACGCCGGTTCGCGCAGGCGCAGCATCCGCTGACCGGGGGCGCACTCGAAGCTGCCAAGACCGCCCTGACGCTCGCGAGCGAACTCGCGCTCGCCTACAAGCGCCTGTTGGTGGGTGAAGCGGCGAAGCGGATCTCGTTGGGTGGACAGCGACTCCTCCTGGCGCTCGTGCATCGCTGCATCGAGTGCACGGGGCGCATCCTCGTCACGAGCTATCTGTCCTACGCACCGGTACCGCCGCGGACCTGGCACGATGCGCACGCCGTGTATGCGTTCGCTCGGGAGCGTAGCCTCCACCTGGTACCGCTCGCTGCCGATGCGCCTCACGTCACCGTGGAACGGCTGGTGATCCAGTCGCTGCTGGTGGCTCTCGCCAACCCCTACGGCTTCCTCCCTGGCCAGCTCGTCCAGGTGCTCCGCTACGTCCACGAGCACGCGCACTGGGCGAAGCTCACCGACGTGCCGCCGGTGCATCGCATGGCGAAGGCGGTGGCGATCGTTCCGATCGGCCACGATTTCCCGCCGTTCTCGGCGAACAAGGGGGGCTCGATCGACGGCAGCAAGCTGTTCCTGCTCACTTTCGACCTCGCATTTCAGATCCAGGAGCAGCTGCGTCACCTCGATGCCGGTGGCGCGCCGCCGGACGGGGTCGGACGCGATGGCCCGGCGCGTGCGCAGTACCGGTCGCTTCTCGAGCGGCTGCTCCGGCAATGGGCGATCCCACCCGCGCGCCAGTTCAACCGCTTGCCCTCGCGCGCCCGGGTCGTCACCTGTGCGGGGCTGTCCGGGGTGTGGCAGTACAGCCGCGGCTTCCACGCGGTGGGGGGGCGGTCGCCGACGGGGCTGCCGCCGATGGCGCATTGCCAGGTCATCAACCACACGCCCGCAGGCTACGCCTTGCGCCAGACGGATGCCTCGCCGACGGCGCTGCGCATCGGCGACCTCGTCGCGCTGCGCATCGAAGGGCGCACGAGCCTGCAGGTGGCGATGGTGCGCTGGTTCCGCAATACGCTGAAGGCGAGCGCGCTCGAGTTCGGCTGCGAATTGCTGTCGGAGAACCCGGAAGCCGCGACCGTTGTGGCCGAAGACGCGGCGCAGTCGACGGTGCAGCCGGCGGTGATCCTCCCCGACGAGGATGCACAGGGCGGCGAGCCGGCGCCGTCGCAGATCATCGTGCCGGCGGGCAGGTTCGGCCTCGAGCAGGCGGTCACGCTACGGCGCGGCAGTGCGACGGGCTTTGCCGTCCTCACCAAGCTCGTCGAGCAAGGCCCGGGTTTCGAGCTCTACGAATTCGTGCCGGTCAGTTGATTCCGCGGCTCACGACGGCGGGACTCGCGGCGCTCATCCTGCTCGAACTCGTGTGGGAACTCGTCCTCTCCCCTTTGCCGGCGGCCCGCTTCCGCGCGGTGAAGGCGCTGCCGTTGGCGCTCCTCTTCCCCGGTGTCATCCGCGGCGCACGCAAGCAGCGGCAGTGGCTCGCGCTGTTGACGCCATTCTATTTCGGCGAGGCGCTGGTCCGCGCCTTGACCGAGCGCGTGCCGCACGCGCTGGTCGCCGGCCTCGCCGCGCTGCTCGCGCTCATCGTGTTCGTGGGCGTGAACCTCTGGCTCCGTGCGGAGAAGCCGCGACGAATTCGTTGACCTGCGCGCGACCGGCGCGCCGGGGATGGAGCCGTGCGGTTATGGCTTCGCTGGCCCTTGCTCGGGCAGCTTCGCGTGACCTTGGCCGGCAAGACCCCTGGGCATCGGGAAGACGACGTTCTCGGCGGTGCCGGCGAGTTCGGTGACGCCGGTCGCGCCCAGTTCGCGCAGCCGCGCAATCACCTGCTGGACGAGGATCTCCGGCGCCGAGGCGCCGGCGGTGACGCCGATCCGCCGCTTGCCGGCGACCCATTCCGGCCGCAGTTCCTCGGCGCGATCGACCATCCACGCCGGCACGCCGCGGTGCGCGGCCACCTCACGCAGGCGGTTCGAGTTCGAGCTGTTCGGACTGCCCACGACGATCACCGCGTCGACCTGCGGCACGATCGCCTTCACCGCGTCCTGCCGGTTCTGCGTCGCGTAGCAGATGTCGTCGCGCTTGGGACCGACGATTGCGGGGAAGCGCGCCTTCAGCGCGGCGACGATCGCCGCCGCGTCGTCGATGGAGAGCGTCGTTTGCGTGACGTAGGCGAGCCGTTGCGGATCGCGCACCACGAGCGCCTCGACGTCGGCAACCGAATCGACGAGGTGGATGCCGCCCTCCACCTGCCCCATCGTGCCTTCGACCTCGGGGTGGCCGGCGTGGCCGATCATCACGATGTCACGACCCTGGTCGCGCATCTTCGCGACCTCGACGTGGACCTTGGTGACGAGCGGACAGGTGGCGTCGAACACGCGCAGCCCGCGCGCCTCGGCTTCGGCGCGCACCGCCTTCGACACGCCATGCGCCGAGAAGACGACCGTCGCACCCGCTGGCACGTCGGCGAGCTCCTCGACGAAGATCGCCCCCTTCTCTTGCAAGCCATCGACGACGAAGCGGTTGTGCACGACCTCGTGGCGGACGTAGATCGGCGCTCCGAACTGCACGAGCGCCTGCTCGACGATGGCGATGGCGCGGTCGACACCGGCGCAGAAGCCGCGCGGATTGGCGAGAAGGATGTCCATGGCAATGCCGATCATTGCGCCGCCGCCCGACGCGGCGCGCGGAAGCTGTCGATGATGAGGAGCGCCGCGCCCACGGTGATCGCGGAATCGGCGACGTTGAACGCGGGCCACGACCAGCCGGCGTAGTGGAAGAGCAGGAAATCGGTGACCCGCCCCGCCGCCAGACGATCCCAGAGGTTGCCGAGCGCGCCGCCGAGGATGAGCGCGCAGCCGGCGAGCAGCAACCGGCTGCCGCCACGGCGCAGCATCCACACCAGGAAGGCGCTCGCGGCGAGCGCGATGGCGGCGAAGAGCCAACGCTGCCAGCCGTCGTGATCGGCGAGGAAGCTGAAGGCGGCGCCGGTGTTGTAGGCCAGCACCAGATCGAAGAAGCCGGTCACGCGGAGCGATTCGCCTTCGCGGAAGATCGCCTCGACGGCGAGCTTGGTCGCGCGATCCAGGATGACCACCGCGAGCGATAGCCACAGCCAGCGCGTCCAGCCGGATGCGGCCGACCCTGTCGTGGGCGCGTCGCTCGCCATGCGTGACGGCGCCGGTCAGGCGAAGCGGCGCGGCTCGCCGGCCGCGAAGAGATTCGACACGCAGCGCCCGCACAGCGCGGGATGCGCTGCGTCAGCGCCGACGTCGGCGCGCCAGTGCCAGCAGCGCTCGCACTTGACGTGCGGACTCGGCGTGACCGTCACCGCGAGCGCCGCGCCCGGGGTGACCGTCGCCGCCGAGGTGATGGTGACGAAGCGCAGGTCGTCGCCCAGCGAGGCGAGTGCCGCATGCGTCTCGACGGGGGCGACGATCGTCACCTCGGCCTGCAGCGACGAGCCGATCGCGCCCGCCTGGCGCACTGTCTCCAGTTCCTTGACCACCGCCGCGCGGACCGCGAGGATCCCCTCCCACTTGGCGATGAGCGCCGGCTCGTCGGGGAGGTCGAGCTCATCGTTGCGCCACAGGTGCGTGAAGATCGTGACGTCGGTCGGGTGCAGGATGCGCCACGCTTCCTCGGCGGTGAACGAGAGGATCGGCGCCATGAGCTTCAGCAGCGCATCGCGGATCAGCGCGAGCGCGGTCTGCGCCGAGCGGCGCGCGCGCGAGTCGCGCGCCGTGGTGTAGAGGCGGTCCTTCAGTACGTCGAGATAGAAGCCGCCCAGATCCTCGGAGCAGAAGTGCGTCAAGCGCTGCACGGCGACGTGGAACTCGTAGCGAGCGTAGTCGCCGTCGACGGCGCGGGCGAGCATCTGCGTCCGGGCGAGCGCGTAGCGATCGACCTCGAAGAGCCCGGCGACGGGCAGCGCGTGCACCGCCGGATCGAAGTCCGAGGTGTTGGCGAGCAGGAAGCGCAGCGTATTGCGAATGCGCCGATAGCTCTCCACCACGCGCTTCAGGATCTCATCGCTGATGTTGAGCTCGCCCGAGTAATCGGTCGCGGCCACCCACAGGCGCAGGATCTCCGCACCCAGCGTGTCGGCGACTGTCTGCGGCGCCACCACGTTGCCCTTCGACTTCGACATCTTCTTGCCTTCGCCATCGACGACGAAGCCGTGCGTGAGCAGCGCCTTGTACGGCGGTACGCCGTGCAGCATGCACGACTCGAGCAGCGACGAGTGGAACCAGCCGCGGTGCTGGTCGGAGCCTTCGAGGTAGAGATCGGCAGGAAAGCGCGTCCAGCGCGCGTGCGACCCCATGCCCGTCGTCGCCGCATCCGGGCCACCCATCACCGTCTGGAAGGTGGCGCCCGAATCGAACCACACGTCGAGCGTGTCGGTGAGCTTGCGATATTTCTTCTCGTCGACGCCGAAGTCTTCGGCGCTCGCCTCGAACCACGACTCGATGCCGCCGTGCTCGACCCTGGAGGCGGCGAGTTCGAGGAGCGCCATGGTGTCCGGATGCAGTTCGTCGGTCTCGCGATCGACGAAGAACGGCAGCGGCACGCCCCACGAGCGCTGGCGCGACAGCGTCCAGTCGGGCCGATGCGCGATCATTCCGGTGAGCCGCGCCTTGCCCCACGCCGGATAGAAGGTCGTCGCCTCGATGCCGCGCAGCGCCGTCGTGCGCAGCGTCTCGGCGGGCCTGGCCCCGTGGTAGCCCGCCACCTCATCCATCCCCGCGAACCACTGCGTGGTCGCGCGATAGATGATCGGCGTCTTGTGGCGCCAGCAGTGCATGTAGCTGTGGGTGAATTTCTCGACGTGCAAGAGCGCGCCGACCTCGCGCAGCTTGTCGACGACGAGCGGGTTCGCCTTCCAGATGTTCAACCCGCCGAAGAATTCGAGGCTCCTGGCGTAGGTGCCGTCACCGGTGACCGGATTGGCGATCTCGTCGTCCTTCATGCCGTAGCGGCGGCACGAGAGGAAGTCGTCCACGCCGTACGCCGGCGACGAGTGCACGATCCCCGTCCCCTGCTCCAGCGTCACGAATTCGCCCAAGTACATCGGCGAGACGCGATCGTAGAAGGGATGCCGGAAGCGGATGCGTTCGAGCGCGGCCCCCGGGGCCGTGGCCACCACGTCGCCGGTGAGGCCGTAGCGCTTCAGCATCGACTCGACCAGATCCTGCGCCAGCAGAAGGTGCCCGCGCGGGGTGGCAACGAGCGCGTAGGCGATGGCCGGATGCACGTTCAAGGCCTGATTGGCGGGGATCGTCCACGGCGTCGTGGTCCAGGCCACCGCATGCACTTCGCCATCCGGCATCGCGGACAGGCCCAGCGCCCTGGCGAGCGTGCCGCGATCGGTGGGATCGAGCGCGAAGCCCACGTCGATCGCGAGGTCGACGCGATCCTCGTACTCGACCTCGGCCTCGGCCAGTGCGCTCTGGCAATCGAAGCACCAGTTGACCGGCTTCAAGCCGCGGTAGACGTAACCCTTCTCGAGGATCTTGCCGAGCGTGCGCAGCTCGTCGGCCTCGTTCTTGTAGGCCATCGTCGTGTACGGATGATCCCAGTCGCCCAGCACACCAAGCCGCTTGAACTGCTCGCGCTGCTTGTCGATCTGTTCGGTGGCGTAAGCGCGGCACAGGCGCTGCGTCTCCGCCGCCGAGAGGTTCTTGCCGTACGTCTTCTCGATCTGCACCTCGATGGGCATGCCGTGACAATCCCAGCCGGGCACGTACGGCGCATCGAAGCCCGCGAAGCCCTTGCTCTTGACGATGATGTCCTTGAGGATCTTGTTCACCGCATGGCCGATGTGGATGTCGGCGTTGGCGTACGGCGGCCCGTCGTGCAGGACGAAGCGCGGGCGCCCGGCGGTGGCCTTGCGGATCGCCTCGTACACCTTGGTGCGCTGCCACTCGGCGATCCAGCCCGGCTCGCGGCGCGCGAGGTCGCCGCGCATCGGGAACGGCGTATCGGTGAGATTGAGCGTGCGGCGGTAGTCGGTCTTGGGAGCGTCGGGCATGGCAGTTGTGGGTGGGCGCCTGCGGCGTGGTCACGCGGCAGTCGTTGGCAAGGGAACGGTGGGGGAATCGACGGTCACGAAATACGCGCGGGCTTGCGCCACGTCGGCGCGAATCTGGGCGCTGAGCGCGTCGAGGTCGTCGTACTTCTCCTCGTCGCGCAGCTTGTGCAGGAATTCGACACGCACCCGGCGACCGTAGATCGACTCGGTGAAATCGAAGACGTACACCTCGAGGATCGGCTGGCCGTGGTCGGTGATCGTCGGCCGCACACCGACGCTCGCCACACCGGCCCTCGGCGCGGTACCGAGCCCGTGCACGCGCACGGCGAAGATGCCCGATACCGGCGGCCGGCGGGTGAGCGGCAGGTTGGCGGTCGGAAAGCCCAGCGTACGCCCACGTTTCTCGCCGTGCGCGACGCGTCCGCTGATCGTGTAATGGCGGCCGAGCAGGCTCGCCGCACGGTCGAGCTCGCCGCGGGCGAGCGCGTCGCGCACCGCCGTCGACGAGGCGCGCTCGCCGTTCACCAGCACCGTGTGCATCGCCTCGACGCTGAACGTCGTGGCGTGGCGGCGCAGCACGCCCAAGTCGCCGGCGCGCCCCTTGCCGAAGCGGAAGTCGTTGCCGACCAATACCCAACGCACGTCGAGGCGCCGGACGAGCACGTCGTCGATGAAGGCGTCGGCGGTGAGTTGCGCGAGTGCGGCATCGAAGCGGGCGACGTAGGTGCGTGCCACGCCGAAGGCGCGGAAGACCTCGAGCTTCTGCGCGAGCCGGGTCAGTCGCGGCGGTGCGGCACCTCTCCCGAAGAACTCGCGCGGATGCGGATCGAAGGTCAGCACCGCGGGCGTCAGCCGCAGGTCTTCCGCGGCCTCGCACAACCGCAGGAGCATCGCCTGGTGACCGCGATGGACGCCGTCGAAGTTGCCGATCGTGAGCGCGATCGGGCCGTCGGCGCGGGACGGGAGTCCGCGATAGAGCCGCACGTGAGGAACCCGCTCACTGCCACGATCGCGTCAGCGACGCCGGCAGCACGCAGGATATCGAGCCAAAGTGTTGAATTCTATCGTATTTGACGAGCACCCGCGGCTATGCCGACGCGAACGGCGGCGTCGACGGCGCAAATGCCCACTCCCGCCAGCCTCCGGGCACCCGCGGGTGGTAGAGCGCGAGACGAATCGGCCGCCCCTCGATGGCGTGGACGATGCGCGCGTAGCGCGCGAGTTGCGGCTCATAGCGCAGCACCTCCTGCGCGAGGAAGGCCTCGGGGTCGGCGCCTTCGTGGCGCCCCGTCTTGAAATCGACGATCCAGCGCACGCCGTCGGCGATGAACGTGCGGTCGAGTGTCACGTGCACGATCGCTCCACCGTCGACGCCGGCCAAGGCCCACTCGCTGCGCGCGTCGGCATGCGTGGGGTCGAAGAGCCAGCGGCCGCGCCGATCCTCGGCCACGGCCGCGAGTGCGGCGAGGACGTCGCCCACCGCCGCATCGAGGGCGCGGTCGGTGATCCCCTCGGCGGTGAGCTCGGCGCGCAGTCGCGGCACGAGCGCTTGCCGACGGGCGGCGTCGCCCGCGAGCAGCGGGTCCGCGGCCCGCCGGGCGAGGTAGCGATGCGTCACCGTCCCCACGATCGCGGCCTCGGCGCGGGCCCACTCGAAGTCGGGTCGTGCTGCGCGCGGCGCGCGCAGCAGCGTCGGTGGCACCGAAGCGGGCAGCGCCGGCAGCGCGAAATCGATGGGCAAGCGCACCAGCGGCGGGGCGGCGGGCTCGCGGCGCAGGTCGTCACCCGGGACCCCCGCCGGGGGAACGAGTCGGTCGGCCACCCCGGCCCACAGTTTCCCCAGCGCGCTGGCGGGTGACGGGGTCCGCCACGCGCTGCTGCCGGTCGCGGCGTCGACCTCCACCCCGGCGACGGCCACGAGATGCAAGCGCCGCTTGGCACGGGTGACGCCGACATAGAGCATGCGACCGACTTCGTGGTCGGCTTCGGTCCTGGCCAACCAACCGAGATAGTCGTAGATCGCCTCCCGGCTGCCGCGGCGATTGCGAGGGGCCAGGAGCAAGCCTTGCTGCCGCGTGCGCCAACGCAGGAGCTCCCGGTCGTCGCCGCGGGGCATGCGGGCGAGCCCGGGGATCACCACCGTGTCGAATTCGAGCCCCTTCGCTTTGAAGAGCGTCATGATCTTGACCGGGGTGGCCGCTTCCTCGGCCGACGTCACGAAGCGCGCGGTGAGCTCGTCGCGCACGGCTTCCCAGTCGTCGACATCGCCGCCGCGCGCGTGGGTACGCAGCACGCCGAGCGCATCTTCGACCGCGGTGAAGTCGATCGCCTCGTCGAGCGTGGCCGGTCCGCCGAGCGCGAGCCACAGGCCGCGCACGCGATCGGCCAGCAGGCCCTGGCCGTGCTCGGCGAAGGCGGGCGCCAGGATGCGCGCGAGACGCTTCAGGCGCGGTGCGCCATCGGGCGACAGTCGCTCGATCGCCGGCAACGCGGCAAGGAGGCCGGGCAGGCCGCGGTCCAGGTGCTCGGCGGCCACCAAGAGATCGGCGAGCAGTAGACCGCACCACGGCGCGCGCAGCACCGCGAGCGCGGCCAGTCGATCCGCCGGCTGGATGAGCGCGTGCGCGAGGGCCAGCACGTCCTGCACCGCCTGCCGCGCCGCCAGCGCATCGAGTTCGACCGCCGCGAAGGCGATCCCGGCGGCACGCAGCGCGGGCAGGATGAGCTTGAGGTCGCGGCGGGTGCGCACGAGGATCGCGATGTCGGTCGAGCCTGCGGCAAGTGCCGCACGGACGCGATCGACGGTGCACGCCGCTTCCGCCTCGCGACTGTTCACCACGTCGAGCGTCGGCGGATCCTCCGGTCCATCGTCGCGAGCGGCCGTGGCCGCGGCAAATGCCACCGCGCCACGCCAGGGCTCGCTGCGCTCGCCGAGGATGGCGGGAAACAGGCGATTGACCCACGCGACGAGTGCCGGCTGCGCGCGGAAATTGCGCGCGAGGTCGATGAACTCCACCGGAACGCTGCCGATGCGCCCGGCGGCGATCGCCTGCAGGAAGAGCCGCACCTCGGCATTGCGGAAGCGATAGATCGACTGCATCGGGTCGCCGACCGCGAAGAGCGTGCGCCCGTCGCCCGGCTGCCAGCCGGCGGTGAGGAGCGCGATCAACTCGAACTGCGCCGCGGAGGTGTCCTGGAATTCGTCGACGAGCAGGTGCTCGATGGTGAGGTCGAGCCGCAGCAGCAACTCGCTCGGCGAATCGGCGGCGCCGAGTGCGGTCGCGGCGGCCAGCGCGAGCTCGGTGAAATCGGTCGCGCCGCGCTGCGCGAAGACGAGCTGAAGCTGCGCCACGGCGCGCGGCAGGATGTGCAGCAGCGCCTCGACGATATCCCAGGCGTCGTCGGCGAAGCGCGCATCCGGCAGCTCGCGGACGAGACCGAGCGCGGTGACGAGTTCCGGGGTCGCGGCAAGGTCGGCGAGCATCGCTTCCATCGCCGCTCGCTCCGCGGCGCCACCGGCCTTCGCCGTGCGGATCCCCTCGGCTTTCGTGACCTTGCGGCGCACGCCGCCCTCCTTGGTGAGAAGCCAGCCGGCAACGCCGCGCCAGCTTGCCAGCGCGTCGTAGCGCGCGCTCGGCAAACCGCCCTGCCCGGCGCAGCGTTCGAGGGCAGCCGCGAGTTCGGCGTCGCCGCCGTCGGCGCGCAACACGGCGGCGGCGCGCCCCGCGCACTGCGCGATGGCCGCCAACAGCGTCGCCGGACCGCGCGCGAGCGCCGCGCCGAGTTCGGCTTCGATCTCGACCTGCAGCGCCCGCTCGAGCTCGGCGCGCAGCGCCGGCGCATCGCGCCGGACGAGGTGCGGCAGCCACTGGTCGCGGCGGCCGAGCAGCGACGCGACGAGACCGACGACGAGTTCGGCGTCGTTGTCGAGGTGCGCCAGCAGACGCCGCCAGTGCGGGTCGTCGCCAGCGACGTCACCGAGCACCGCGCGCGCCGCCTCGCCGTGCAGCACCTCCGCGCGCTCGACGATGCGCAGCGACGGCCCGAGGCGGCTGGTGACGGGGGCCTCGCTCGCCAGCGTCGCGCACAGCGCGTCGATGGTGAGGATCGCGAGCTGTGCGGGATGCGCGAGCAGCGACCAACCCTGCCGGTCGGCGTGCGCGAGCACCGCGTGGGCGAGTCGCCGCGTCGTCGCCTCGTGCGGCTCGGTGACGGGGCGCTCGTCGCGCGCCGCCTGCAGCGCCCCGACGACGCGCTCGCGCATCTCGCTCGCCGCCTTGCGGGTGAAGGTCATCGCCACCACCCGCTGCGGCGCCGCGACCCGGGCGAGCAAGGCGAGGTAGCGCTGGATCAGGAGCTCGGTCTTGCCCGAGCCGGCCGGTGCCTGGACGAGGAACGACGCGTCCGGGGCGAGCGCACGCGACCGGTTCGCGTGGTCGCGGGCGAGTCGTGCCGCGTCGCCCGGATCACTCATCGCTCGCCTCGCCGGCAAGCCAGTCACGACCGCGCGCCGCGGTGATGCGGCACAGCGCCTGCCGTCCGCACTGCGCGCAGGGTTCGTTGGGGGGTGGCCGCGGCGTCACGGTGGCGACCCCGTCGCGGATCTCGGCCGCGATGACCGGCAGCCGTGTCGCGAAGTACGCCTCGATGCCCGCCCAGCCCGCCGGATCCTCGCTGCGTGCCGCATCGGTGAGCGCCGGCCACTGCGCGCGGTCCGCCGCGTAGCCGACGACCCCGATGGCGCCGACCCTGAGGCAACCGTAGGCAACGGCGCGTACCGGCGCGGGCGGTACTTCACCGCGCAGTGCGAGGAGATACAGGCCAAGCTGCGGCGAGCGCGGCCGGGCCGCGAACCAGCTCTTCGCCGAGTCGACGGCCCCGGTCTTGTAGTCGACGATCGCCATTGCCCCGTCGGCCAGCGCGTCGACGCGATCGAGTGCCACGTCGAAGACGAGCCCCGCCAGCTCGACGTGGCTGCGCGTTTCGATGCGCTCGACGACGAATCCGGGGCGGGGCCGCTCGATCGCCTCGATCCATTCGGCCACGAGACGTGGGAGTCGCTCGCGCTCCGCCGCCACGAGCACCGGCGGGAGCGTCGCCCAGCGCGGGGCGGCCACGGCCCGCAGCGCCGCGGTCGTGGCCGCGTCGAGGTGGTCGCGAAGCGCCGGCGCGGCGAGTGCGAGAAGCGCCTCGTGACTGCCCACGGCGCGCCAGAACGCCGCCATGAGCGCGTGCACGAGTTGCCCGCGCTCCTGCCGCGAAAGGCCGGCGACCGGTGATGGCCAGGGATCGGCGCGCAGCCGGTGGCGAGCGGTCGCCATGAACGGACAGTCGGCCTGGGCCTCGATCACGCCGCTGCCACCCCGCACCGGTCCGGGGGCCAACGCTGGTGCTCGTTCGTCGGCGACGCTCTCCGGCACCTGGGCAGCGGCGAGACGATGCGCCGTGTCGTCGGCCACCCGGGGAGTCGTCGCCGGCCAGTCGCCGGCAACGAGCGCGGTCGGGCGCACGGCTGCATCGGCGAGCACGGCCGGCGCGCTCAGCACGACCTCCGGTGCGCAGGTACGCAACCGCTCGGTGACCCGAGTCGCAAAGGTGAATTCGCGCGCCGCGCTCGAACGCGGCACGCCGCGATCGCGTTGCCAGCCGAGCGGGAGCAACGGATTCGGCCGTGGTGCGGGTGGCCAATCCTGCCCCGACAATCCCGCCACCCACAGCGCATCGAAGCGCAGCGAAGCGGCTTCGAGGAGGCCGAGCAGCAGCACCGGCCCTCCTCCCCCTTGCGGCTGGAACACGCGGGTGGCTGCAAGGTCGCGGAGCAGGGCGAGCGCTTCACCTGGCGCGAGGCGGATCCCCAGTGCATCGAGCCGGCTGAGGTCGTCGAGCAGCCGCCCCAGTGCTTCACGGGCCTCGTAGGCGGCGCCGGCGAGCGGTAGCTCTCCCGGCCAGCCGCAGCGCGCGAGAAAGCTGCGCCAGCGTGCGACCCAGTCGCGTGCGGCGAGCGGCCGCGCGAGATCGATCGTGGCGAGGGCGCCTTCGAGCTTGGTCGCCGCGGTGGCATCGACCCGCGCCAGCGCGCGCACGGCCTCGTCACGGCTGATCTCGACGCGACCGCCTTCGAGCCAGCCCCGTTCGAGGCCCGCGCGGGTGACCCAGTCGCCGGGACCGTAGGGGGAGCGAAACAGCAGGGCTGCCGTGGCCCGGTCGAGCCGGCCATGGGCGAGCCCCAGCCAACCGAGCGCCGCCGCCACGATCGGCGCCTCGCCCAAGGGGGCGCCGAGTGACAGGTCGTACGGCCGCGCGGTTTCGGCGTGACCGGGCAGTTGCAGCGCCGGGCACAGGACGTCCTCGGCGAGCGCGCGCACCTCGTCGCGCCGCGCAGCAAGGCCATTGATGGCGATGCCGATCGTCGCCTCGGGCGTGCGCAGCGCGTGCGCTCGCGCCCAATGCAGGGCGAGGACGATCTCGTCGCGGGCGGTCGCCGCGACGACGCGCTCCGCACGAACGTCGCCGTCATGCTCGGCTGCCTGCGTCACCTCGACGCCTGCCGCGCGCAACGCGGCGCAGAGGCGCTCCTGCTGTGGCGTGAATTCGAGGAAACCGGCGAGGACGATGCGCTCGTCGCCCCAAGCGCGCAGGCGACCGGCGCGGCCGACGAGGGCGTCGGCGACGGTGGCGCCATCAGACGCTCCGCGCGCCTCGAGTTCACGCTGGTAGCGTTCGGCCCAGCCGATGAAGGCGTCGGCATCGGAGCCGGCCGGTGCGTGCCAAGTGCCGCGCCACGCCCGCCAGCTCGGCCCGCCCGTACCCCAGGCGTGAACGAGTGCCCACGCCTCGGCGGCGAGATCGGTGAGGCCGCGGCTGTCGGTGATCGCTCCGGGTAGTGCCGGGTCGTCGGTGACGATCCGGCGCCACAGATAGCGTGATTCGATCGGCGCAACGAGCCGCGTGTCTGCGCCGCCGACATCGGCGACTTCTTGCCACAACTCGCCCAGCCACGCGTCCCAGGGCAGCACGCGAGCCGCTGCCCAGCCCCTCTTTCCGGAGCGGGCCATCGCTGCATCGTGGCGCGCCGAGAGTGCGCGCGCGAGCCGATTGTTCGGGGTGACCACCCGGACGCCGGCAGCGAGCGCGTGCAATGGATCCGATACAGACATCGAGATTGGGACCGGGCGAGGAGCAGCGCCAGCGCACCGCTTCGGCGTCGCCGCGCGCTGGGGTCTGCAACACGAACGTTACCAGCTTCTCGCGGCTGGCTCGCACGCCACCGCGGCGGCGGCGCGAACTACCGCTCAGTCAGCGGTACCGGCGGGGCGCAGGGTACCGAGGTCAGGCGCAGCGGGCCCGGATCCCAGCGGGAGCGTTGGTGCCCGGACGGGCGCCGCGGCGGGTTCCGCGGTGCCGGTGATGGTGCCGGGTGCGGCCGGTGTGCGCGCGAGCACGCCGCCCCCGAGCGGGTTCCGCACGTCGGGCCGCGCCGGAAGCATCCCGGTCTGCATCGTCGGCGATGATGCGCCGGATGCCAGCATGGCGCCAAGGCGATCACCGTGCGGGCGGGCTTCCGGACGCGGCGCCGCCTTCCACTCGCCACACCAGTCGTCATCGCGGACGTGCGGCCACACCCCTTCGATCATGAACGCCTTCTGATTGATCGGATGCAGTCGCGGCGCCGAACGGCGGCACTGTCCCCAGCGGATGCCGCCGGCGGCGGTCTGGCTGTTGTCGCGATCGTAGAAATGACATCCGATACATCGGTCCACGGCGTTTGTCTCCCGATCAATGCACGCTGCGCGGCTGCCACTCTGCCCTGACCTGTGGGTCGGGCCGTACCCGACGCGGCGTGATTCGCATGCGCGGCGCTACCGGTCGGCGCAGAACCCGCCGCGCGATTGCCACCGTACCGGCGGCGTTGCGGCAACGCGCTCGCCGCCTGCGCTGCGCGTTCGGCATCACGCCAAGGCGCGGCGACAGGCGCTGCCGGGAGGGGGTTACGGCCGCCGACCGCATCGCTGTTTGCAGCACTGGAAAGGCATCACTTTCCCGGCGGCCGTAATCGTTACCGGCGAGGTGCGCTCGTTCATGCCGCCTGTGACGCGACGACCCCGCGCAACGCGGCGGGCACGTCTTGCACGAGGCGGGCGCCAGCCGCGGGCTGGGTGTCCAGCAGCGCCTTGAGCTCGGCATCGGCGAGGGCCGCCTGCTGCGCGAGCTCGGCGTCGTAGCTTCGACGCTTGTCCAGTGACGAGAGCACCTCGTAGGCAGCGTGGATCCTGCGCACGAGACCCGACAGGTCCTGACCGACCTCACTCGCGCCATAAGCAAAGCGCTCGAGCACCGCGGCGTACGCAGCCTCGATGCGCGCGGTACTCGCGCCCGGCGCAAGATCGAGGTAGTCGTAGTGCGTGTAGTTCACCGGTTTCTCCTGTCGTGGCGGGTTCGCGTGCGACCCCGATGCCCCGATGTCAGCAGCAAGCGTGCCAAGCGCATCCGCTGCCACGCCATCAGCCGACAGGCGTAAGCCGATCCATGTTTGTAAGCCACAACCCGTTTCGATCGCGACCGTTCATGCACGGCGTGATGCGGTCACGCCCGAGG
>JADZAQ010000210.1 GCA_020852555.1 Burkholderiales bacterium | reverse complement strand
GAAGCTGCCGACGGGGCCATCGACCGTACCGCTTTCGAGTTGTCGCGGCCGCGCTTCCCCGCGGCGTGGGCGAGCGATGGTCAGTCACACGCGTGGCGCGAGGGCGAGGTCGCCGTCGTCGCCTCGGCGGTCGACGAGTCGGCCCGCATCGACCTCAACGCCGCGCCCGACGCCCTCCTGCGCGGCCTCTTCGAGAACGTGGGTGGCGTCGATCGCGAGGCCGCGGCGCGGATCGTCGATGCGATCCAGGACTGGAAGGATCCCGACGACTTGCGACGCCCGAACGGCGCCGAGGAGGCCGACTACCGCGCCGCGGGACTCACGTACAAGCCCGCCAATGCGCCGTTCGAGACGGTGAGCGAACTCGCGCGCGTCCTCGGCGTCACGCCAGGGGTGTACGCCCGGGTCGCCCCGACGCTCACCGTCCAGTCGCGGCAGCCGGGCATCAATTCGGCGCTCGCGCCGCGCGAGGTCCTGCTCGCCATTCCCAATGTCACGCCCGAGCAGGTCGACGCCTTTCTCGCCCAACGCAGCGAAGCGCTGGCGGCGAAGCTTCCGGCGCCGGCGTTCCCGCCCGCGGCCGCGTACGTCGCCGGAGCGGTGCCGGTGTGGCGCATTCACGCGGTCGCCACGACGCCCGATGGTGTAACCTTCGCCCGCGATGCGGTCGTTCGCCCCTCGGGCGATGCCCGGCGCCCGCTCCTCACGCTCCTGTGGCAGGAAGGCAGTACCGGGAACGTGCCTTCACTCGCCACCGTGCGCCCATCGGCGGCGGCCGCGGGCTCGTCCAACGGTACCAAGTGACGCTGCAACCTCGATCATGGCCGACCGTGAACTGACCCTGCCCTCACGCGCCGCGCGCCTGCGCGGGGCGGCGCGCGGTCTCGGGCTTGGCGGATTCTGGTCATGGTGGCGCGAGCAGCTCGATCCGTACATCCCGCGCGCCCTGCGCACCGCCGTCGCCCGGCGGCGGATGCGTCCGGTCATCGAGTTCGGCGCCGATCACGCGACGTTGTGGCGAGCGGCGGTCGAGGCCGGCACACCGGTCATGCGAGTGGCGGCGACCGTTCCGCTCGCGAGCGACGTGAACGTGCACGCCGCCGAAGGGCGCGCCGCGCTGGCGGTACCCGGTCGGCCGACGCGCACGCCGCGCGTCGTCGTGAGCCTCGCGCCGGCGAGCATCCTGCGCAAGCGGATCGTCCTGCCGGGCGCGGTCGAGGAGAATCTGCGACAGGCGCTCGCCTACGATCTCGATCGCCACACGCCGTTCAAGGCGGACGAACTCTACTTCGACGCGGCGGTGGTCGATCGCTCCCCCGCGCAGGGGACGATCGTCGTCGACCTCGCGGCGGCGCGGCGCGGCAGCGTCGATCCGGCGCTGCGGCAGATCGCCGCCTGGGGTGGCGAGGTCGCCGCGGTGGTGCCCGAGCCACCGGGCAGCGCCGCGCGCTCGAGGCTCAACCTCCTGCCGCCCGAGCAGCGCACGGGCCGCGCGCTGCTGCGCCGCTGGCAGTTCTGGCTTCCGGCACTGGGAATCGTGGCGGCGCTCGCGGCCGCGGTGGTCATTCCGCTGTGGCAACTGCGCGAGGAGGTCATCTCGCTCGCGCAGCAGGCGGAGGTGGCAAGAGTGCAGGCCACCGTGTCGCAGGCGCTGCGCGCGCAAGTCGACGCGCAGGTGAGCGACTTCAATTTCGCCCTCGAGCGCAAGTACGCGTACCCGAGCGCGTTGGCGGTGCTCGATACCGTCGCCAAGCTCCTCCCCGACGATACCTGGCTCACCCAGTTCGAGTTGAAGAGCACCGCCAAGGGCAAGGAGGTGCAGCGCGAGATCATGCTGCGCGGCGAGAGCGCCAACGCCGCCAAGCTGGTGCCGCTCTTCGAGGAGTCGCAGCTCTTCGCCGATGCCGCGCAGCGCGGCCCGACGACGAAGATCCAACCGGGCCCCGGCGAGATCTTCGACCTCGGTGCGCAACTGCGCCGGCGTGCCGCACCCGCGGTGGCGACGGCGGTCGTCGCCAGTCCCGCGCCGGCGGCCGGCGACGCGCCAGCGGCGCCGACCCGCGTACCCGCGAGCGACACCCCGGCGGCGCCGCCCGCCGCCGGGATGACGCCGCCCGCGCCGGCCAACGGCGCCCCGCGGGAGGCGCGCCCATGACCCCGACGTTCGCCGCTCGCCTGTCGCCCGCGCGCCAGCGCCTGCTCGCGGTGCTGCTGCTCGCGCTCGCCGTCGTCGCGCTCCTCGCGGTGATCCTGGGCCCGGTGGTGCTGCTGCACCGTCATTACAGCACCGCCATCGACGATCTCAACGATCGCCTGGTGCGCTATCGTCGCGTGGCGGCGCAGGCACCGGAACTGCGCCGCGCGCTCGAGATCCTCAAGGAAAAGGACGGGCGCCGGTTCTTCCTCAAGAACACCGCCCCCAACCTCGCGAGCGCCGAACTCGCCGACCTGGTGCGCGGCGCGATCGAGAACAACGGGGGCCGGATCACCACCAGCCAGAGTCCCGGCCCGCGCGACGAGGGTGCGTTCCGGCAGGTGACGGTCAACGTCCAGTTCTTCGCGCCGACGCCCGCGCTCGCGAAGATCCTGCAGGCACTCGACGGCCAGGTGCCGTATCTCGTGGTCGATAATCTGTCGGTCCGGCCGCTCAACGCCTTCCGCGGCTTCAAGCCCGCACCCGGGCAGGAACCCGAGAACAACGTCCAGATGGACGTCTCGGCGCTGGCGTATCCGGAGCCCTCGCGACCGACCCCTGCCGCTGGCGCAACCGCAAAGTGAGGAGGCGTCTTGCCATGATCCCGTCCCCCGTCGCCGAGCCTCGCGGCCGTCGTGCCGCGCCGTGGCTCATGTCCAGTGCGCTCATCGTCGGTGCATTCGGCTGGCCGGCCGTGGGAAGCGCGGCAGCGGATGCGCCGGCCGCGACTCCCGCCACCGCCGCCGCGCCGGCCCCGTTCGTCCTACCCCTCCTCCCCGAGTACCGGCCGGGTGCGGTCACGCCGATCGGCGACGACTTGGTCCAGCGCTCGCCGTTCAATCCCACCCGCCGTCCGGCGCCACCGGTGGCGGCGACCGCCGACGCGGCGAAGCTCAAGATGCAGCGCGGACAGTTCGCGCTTTCGGGCACGATGCAGATCGACGGCAACCTGACCGCCTTCCTGCGCGAGGTGCAAGGCGGCAAGTCGCGCCGCGTGCGCCCGGGCGAGACGCTCAACGGCATGGTGGTCGCCGAGATCAAGCCCGACCGCGTGCGCCTCACGCTCGGTGACGAGAGCGAGGATCTGGTGCTCAAGGTGGCGGCGGGACCGAAGACGACGATCCAGCCGGCGGCGCCGGTGGCCGGCCGCGGCCCGACCACGGCCACCGCCGTACCCGCGGCGCCGGCCGCGGCGGCGGGACCGCGCGACGTGTCCGCGGTGTTGGCCGAGCGCCGCCGCCTCGCCCGCGCGCAGGAGCTCGCCGCGCAAGGCGTGCCGCCCGGCGCCCCGATTCCGCAGCCGGCAGCCACTCCGGCGCCGGTCGAGGCGCCAGGCATCCCGCCGCCGCCCCGCGCCGACATGGGCTCAAACGATCCGCGCTGGCAGGAGGTTTACCAGCGCTACCAGATGCCACGCCGCTGATCCGTGCCGCGACGAATTGCGATAATGATCGATCGGGCCGCGGCGGTCGCCTGCGCCGACGATCCCGTACGCCTGCCAGCAAGGGCTCAATGACACCACACCACCGAATCCCGCTCCGCCGCGTTGCCGCGATCCTTCTTGCGGTCGCCCTCGCGGCGTGCCAGGCGCCGCCGCCGCGCATGCCCGGTGAGCCGTATCCGGTGACGCCGGTCGAGCGCACGATGACCCCCGGCTCTCCGGCGCTGACGCCGGCGATGCAGGAGGCGACGAGCCGGGTCGGCTCGGCGCCGTCGTCGAACGCGCGCATCTACACGGGCAGCGGCGTCGTCGTGCGCGGCCAGCAGCCGGGGGGCGGCTTGCCGCCGGCGGCAATCACCCCGGTGGCGGGCGGCGCGATGGTCCTCAACTTCGAGGGCGCCGACCTGCGCGAGGTGGTGCGCACGGTGCTGGGCGAGGTCCTGAACGAGACGTACACGATCGATCCCGCGGTGGGTGGCACGATCACCTTGCGCACCTCGTCGGGCATTCCGCGCGACGCACTGCCCGCCACGCTGGAGACGCTCCTGCGCATGAACGGCGCGACGATGGTGAAGAGCGGCGGCCTGTACATGATCGTGCCGCAGGCCGCCGCGGTGCGCGGCAACGTGACACCGCAGCTCGGCAACTCGTCGCGCGCGCTGCCCGCCGGATTTTCGGTACAGATCGTGCCGCTCAAGTACGTGGGCGTGCGCGAGATGATGCGCATCCTCGAGCCCTTTGCGCGCGACGCGCAGGCGGTGCGTCCGGACGAATTGCGCAACATGCTGATCCTCGCCGGCACCGAGCGCGAGCTGCGCCACCTCCTCGACACCATCGACATGTTCGACGTCGACTGGATGGCGGGCATGTCGGCCGGGGTCTTCACGCTGCAGAACTCCGACGTCAAGGACGTCATGAAGGAGCTCGAGAAGATCGTCGGCGACCGCAACACGAGTCCGCTCACCGGCATCCTCAAGATCATCCCCATCGAGCGCATGAACGCGCTGCTCGTGGTGACGCCGCAACCGGCGTACCTCGAGGAGGTCAAGAAGTGGGTCAATCGCCTCGATCGCAGCAGCGATGCCGGTGGCGGCTTGCAGTTCTACGTCTACAACCTGCAGAACACGCGCGCCGAGCGCCTGGGGCCGCTGCTGCAGCAGGCGTTCACCGGCCGCGCCGCGCAGCCGGCGGCAGCGGCCGCCCCCACGCTCGCACCGGGCACGCCCGCCGGCACCATCGTCAATCCGCCACAGTTCCAGCCGCAGCCGGGTGGCGTCCCGGTCGCCAATCCGACCCCCACGCCGGCACCGGCCGCCGGGACGGCGGCGGCCGCGGCCGCCGCCCAGGGGAGCGGCATCGTGCGCAATCTGCAGGTGGTCGCCGACAAGGACGCCAATACGCTGCTCTTCGTCGCGACCGCGGCCGAGTATTCGGTGATCGAGCAGGCGCTGCGCAAGCTCGACGTGCCGCAGCGGCAGGTGGTGATCGACGTCACCATCGCGCAGATCCTGCTCACCGACCAGGTCGATTTCGGCGTCGAGTGGCTCTTCAGGGGGGGGGCGCCTTCGGGGCGTGGCACCGGCGGCATGGTGATCGGCGGCAATCGCAGCATCATCAATCCGGCGCCGCCTGCACCAACGTCGACGCTGCCGCAGGCGAGCGATGCGCCCGCCGCGCAGCTCGTCAAGGGCTTCACCTACATCATCAACAACACCAATTTCCCGGGCGGCATCCAGGCGGCGTTGAACCTCCTCGACACCTACGGCAGCACCAAGATCGTCGCCAACCCCCAGGTGGCCGCGCTCGATAATCAGAAGGCGACGATCAAGTCCGGCGAGCGCATCCCGATCAACCAGTCGACGATCGTCGGCGGCACCACCAATGCGGTCACGACCACCGCGCAGTACGTCGACACCGGCGTGCTGCTCCAGGTCACCCCGCACATCAACGCCGGTGGCCTGGTCGCGCTCGAAGTCCAGGCCGAGGTGAGCGACCCCGGCGTTCCCGCGTGCACCGATTGCGCGCCGCCGATCAACACCCGGTCGGTGCAGACCTACGTCCAGGTTCCGAGCGGGCAGACCATGGTCATGGGCGGGCTCATCAACGAGGGCCGCGGCAATACGTCGGAGGGTCTGCCGCTGCTGTCACGCATTCCGATCCTCGGTGGGCTCTTCGGCCAGCAGCAGCTCAAGAACAACCGCACCGAGCTCGTCCTGTTCATCACGCCGCGCGTCGTCGAAAACGAGGTCGACATCGGCGCCGTGGTGCAGGAAATGCGCCGGCGGATGGAAAATCTCGACGCAGTGGTGCCAATCATCCGCCCCTTCATCGGCCCCGTCTTCCCCGATACGCAGGTCAATCCGGCGCTGGCGCCCTTGACCTCGCCGTCGCTCCTGCCGCCACCGGCCGAGGCGCCGGTCCAGAGGATCCTGCCGCGCGAGCGAGGGGCGCCGGCGAGCGGGGCGCGGCCTTGAGCGCGCCCCGGACGCCGGTGGCGTCGGCACGAGGCACCGCCGGCCGCCTTGCGGCCCCGGTCCCGGGCGTTGACGCCCTCGGCACGGTTCTATATATTCGCGCCCGGCCCGGCGCCGGCCCCGACCCATCCGGTCACGATTCCGTCGCTCCGGCGGCCCTCGAAGGCGGCAGCAAACTGATGGTTTTCGGCACATTTTCGTATTTCGGCCCATTTTTTCGGTTTCTCGTCGCTATCGCCCGACGATCCTGTCGGGTCGTGGCGACATCGACGCTGGTTGGCCTCGCGGCGTGCGCGAGCGTGCCGGGTGGTGGCGAGCGGGCGCCGGCCGCGCTGCCCAGCACTGCCGAAGCAAGGCAGGCCCTCGTCAAGCAGCGGGCGGAAGCGCGCTGGGAGCTCCTCATCAAGGGGGATTTCGACGGTGCCTACCAGTTCATGAGCGCGGGCTCGCGGGAAACCACGTCGCTCGAGCGCTTCAAGGCCAATATCCGGCACAATGCATTTCGCGCGATCAAGACGGAAAGCGTGACCTGTGACGGTGACGCCTGCACGGTACGGCTCGCGCTGACGTACGATCACTCGAGCATGAAGGGCATCGTCACCGCGGTGATGGAATCGTGGATCATCGACGGTTCGCAGGCCTGGTACGTCTTTGGGCGGTAAAGGCCAGCAAAATCACGAAAAGGGCGACTGTCGCCGCTTTGCGACGTTGCGGAAAATCCACACTCCGCGGGCTTTTCGAGGTTCGATTCGTTTGTAATCGAAGGTAGGCTGTAATAAGATTCGCGTGCTGTTGGTCCTAAAGCGATCACGTCAAACGGCAATCAAAAGGAGTCTTCACCCACTATGAATACGTTCAAACACAAGTCGCTGTACGCCGCTCTCGCGGGACTGGGCGCGCTGGGCGCGACGGGGATCGCGCAAGCGGTGTCGGTCAACCCGGACGGGTTGGGTCAGGTTCTGATCTATCCGTACTACACCGTTCGCACGGTTCCGACGGGTACGCTTGGCGCCGATGCTGCGTACAACTCGCTCATGTCGGTCGTCAATTCGACCGCGTCGGCGAAGGCGGTCAAGGTTCGCTTCCTCGAAGGCAAGAATTCGCGCGAAGTCCTCGACTTCAACCTCTACCTCTCGGCCAAGGACGTCTGGACCGCGGCGATCATCCCGACCACCGAGGGTGCGGGCATCTTCACCAAGGACACGTCCTGCACGGTCCCGAAGGTGTCGACGAACGCGTCGAGCCCGACCGGGTTCGTCAACTACGCGTACGTGGGTGACACGGGTGGCGATTCGCTCGATCGCACGCGTGAAGGCTACGCCGAGATCATCGAGATGGGCGACGTCGTGGGCAGCACCGCCGCCGCCGTGACGCACGGCGCGAGTGGCTCGCCGTCGTGCACCGAATCCGCGCTGGTCGAACCGACGGCGCCGGGCAACACGGTGCCGGGTTCGGGTGGCCTCTTCGGCGCGATGACGATCATCAACGTGCTCAAGGGTGAAGAGTTCGCGTACAACGCGACGGCGCTCGACGGCTTCTCGTCGCGCTCGCTGTGGGCGAACGCGGGCTCGATCGAGCCGACGCTCGCTGCGGTCAACCCCAAGACGTCGGTCGTCGTGGCCGGCTCGAACGTCTTCATCACGCCGAACTGGAACGCGAACGTCGCGACCGGCGGCAACCCGGTCGATCCGGTGTCCGCCGTCCTGATGGCGAACAACGTGATGAACGAGTTCGTGCTCGACCGGGAAACGCATTCGTCGACCGACTGGGTCGTCACCTTCCCGACCAAGCGCGAATACGTCGCCGTCGGCACGGGCCCGGCGCAGAAGCTCTTCCAGAACAACTTCCGCGACGGCAAGTCGTGCGACGACATCACGCTCACGCTGTACGATCGTGAGGAGCGCACCCGCCAGGCCGAGCAAGGTTTCTCGCCGCCGCCGCCGGTCAAGGCGACGAGCATCTGCTGGGAAGCCAACGTGATCTCGTACATCCTGGGTGGCGGCACGCTGCCGGCCAAGTCGAGCGCATTCGGCTCGGTGAACTTCGTCCCGATCAGCACGGACTTCGTGAACGGCTGGGCGGCGATGAATTTCTCGATCTCGGGTAGCGCGCACAAGCTGGTCGGACCGGGCTCGACGACGTTCAACACCGTAACGGGTGGCACCGGACTCACCGCATCGACGACGTTCATCGGATTGCCGGTGGTCGGCTTCTCGTCGATCATCTTCGAGAACGGCACGCTGACCAGCGGTGGGCTGAGCATCCAGTCGAACTACGGTGCCAACTACAATCACCGGACGACGCGAAGCATCCAGTAATCAGACGTAACTCCGTGTTACTGCGGGGCGAGGAGCGATCCTCGCCCCTTTTTGCTTCCTGTCTTTTCTGTTGCCTTCCTGGCGGCTTCCCGCCGACTCCGCGGCGCTTCCCCCGCCCCGATCGGCACGCTCGCGGTAGTTCATGATCACAGTTCGCCTCCTTCATCGCTCCTTGCTCGTCGCGCTCGTCGCCATGTGCACCTCGCTTGCCGTGGTCGCGGCCGACAGCCCAACGAATCCCGACACGGTGCTCATTTCCAACAGTCTCGCCGCGGTCACGCGTCGGGACTACGACGCCGAGCTGTCGCGGCTTCCGGCCGACATCCGCGACGGCTTTGCCAATAGTCCCCAGCGGGTGCAAGAGCTCCTCGGGCGGCTCCTCTTGCAGAAGTCGCTGGCCGCGAAGGCCCGCGCCGCCAAGCTCGATACCACACCCGAATATGCCGCGCGCCTGGCGCTCGAAATCGACCGCTGGCTCGCCGCGATCGAGCTCGACGCCGTGGATCGGGCCGCCGCCGCGGAATTCGATGCCAACGTTTCCCGGTACGAGACGCGGGCGCGCGAGCTCTACCTCGTCAACAAGAGCACCTACACGTTGCCCGCACAGGTCGAGGCGGCGCACATCCTCTTCGACACCAAGGACAAGTACACCGCCGAGGATGCGCGCCGCAAGGCGGAGGAGACGCGCGCGAGGCTCGTGGCAGGCGCCGATTTCGCCACGCTCGCGCGCGAGCTCTCGGACGACCGCGGCTCGGCGGCGAAGGGTGGCGACCTCGGCTGGTTCATCGAGAAGGAGATGGATCCGGCGTTCGGGGCCGCGGCCTTCGCGCTGCAAAAACCCGGCGACCTGTCACCACCAGTACGCTCGGCATTCGGCTGGCACATCATCAAGCTCGAGGGCAAGAAGCCGGCGGTCGTGCAGCCGTACGCCGACGTGCGCGAGCGGATTCTCGCCGAATTGAAGCAGCGATTCGTCGGCGAGCGGCGCGATGCGGCGATCGCCGCGATTCGCAGCGACCCCAAGGTCACCGCCGACGCCGCCGCCATCGACGCGCTGACGCCGAAGATCGATCCGGAGGCGCTGCGGCGGGCGCAGGAACTCGCGCGTACGCCTTCGGCGGCGCCGGCGCCTGCGCCGGCCAAATAACCCCAAGGCACCCGTTCCATCGGGTGAGTCGGACACGCATGTCGCCAGCGGCATCCGCCCCGGGCAGCGCCACGTTCGCGGGTTCAGGCGGCATCCGGGTGCGGGCGCTGTTCGCGAACTTCCTGCGCCGCGAGCTCTTCACGCGCTACCTGGGCAGCGTCACCGGGCTCGCCTGGGCGTTCATCCACCCGCTGGTGCTCCTCGTCGTGTACCACTTCGTGTTCACGATGATCTTCAAGGCGCAGCGCTTCGGGAGCGAGAGCTTCCTGGCCTTCGTGGCGGTCGCG
>JADZAQ010000209.1 GCA_020852555.1 Burkholderiales bacterium | reverse complement strand
CATGGTCGAAAGTATACGCCGCGAGGGGCACCACCCCGCCGCGTCACGAGACGCCGGCGAAGCGCAGGATCGGCGGAATCTGCGCCGCGAAATCGGTGAAGCTGTGATCACCGCCGCCGCGCACGTACTGCCACCCGCCACCGTAATGGGCCACCGCCTCCCGATAGTCGAGGACCTCGTCACCCGATTCCACGAGAAGGAAATACCGCTCCGGACGCGCGATTCGCGCCACGGCAAGCGCCTCGAGCTCGGCGAAGTGCGCCGGCGTGACCTCGAAGGCCTCACCGGTGTAGAGATTGGTCTGCACGCCGATCCACGGTGCCAAATCGCGCGCGGGATGCACGGCGGGATTGATCAGCACGGCTTGGGCGCCGTAGCGCTCGGCGAGGTGCGTCGCATAGAAACCGCCGAGCGAGCTGCCGACGAAGGTGAGATCATCGTTGCGCGCATTCGCGTCGACCCACTGCGCGACCGCGGCAGCCGCCGCGAGCGGCGCATGGGTGAGCGCCGGAATGTGCAGCTTGGGGCGCCGTGTCGCGGGCAGCCGATCGACCGCCGCACGCAATTGCCGCGCCTTGGCGCTCGCCGGCGAGCTCCGGAAGCCGTGCAGGTAGACGATCGTCGTCATCGCGCGGAAGGCAGCGCGAGCCGTTCGAGCAGCTTCGCGTGGATGCCGCCGAAGCCGCCGTTGCTCATGACGAGGATGTGGTCGCCGGGACGCGCTTCGGCGACGATGGCGGCGACGAGCGCATCGAGGTCGCGGTGCACGGCGGCTTTCTCGCCCAACGGCGCCAGCGCGCCCGCGACATCCCAGCCCAAGTTGGCGTCGTAGCAGAACGCGCGCTGCGCCCGGGCGAGGCTCGCCGGCAACGCCGCCTTCATCGCACCGAGCTTCATGGTGTTGGAACGCGGCTCGAGCACGGCGAGGATGCGCGCCTCGCCGACCTTGCCGCGCAGTGCGGCGAGCGACACCTCGATCGCGGTCGGATGGTGCGCGAAGTCGTCGTAGACCGTGATGCCGCGCACCTCGCCGCGACGCTCGAGACGGCGGCGCACGCCGGAGAAGCGCGCCAGCGCGGCGAGGCCCTGCGCTACCGGCACGCCGACGTGGCGCGCCGCGGCGAGCGCGGCGAGCGCGTTCAACGCGTTGTGGCGTCCGGGCAGGGCGAGCGCGAGCCGGCCTTGTGCCGCGCCACCGAGGAGCACCGCCCCGTCGTGACCCACCGTCCAGCCGGGTCCGTTGCCCGCGACCTCGGCAAGGCCGAAGCGCTCGCTCTCGCTCCACAGGCCACGGGCGAGCACGCGACCGAGTGCGGCGTCGGCTCCGTTGACGATGACGCGCCCGTGCGGCGGCACCATGCGCAGGAGGTGGTGGAACTGCGTCTCGATCGCGGCCAAATCGGGGAAGATGTCCGCGTGGTCGTATTCGAGGTTATTGAGCACTGCCGTGCGCGGCCGGTAGTGCACGAACTTGCTGCGCTTGTCGAAGAACGCCGTGTCGTACTCGTCGGCCTCGATCACGAAGAAGGCGCTGTCGGTCAGCCGCGCGGAGACGGGGAAATCGACCGGCGCCCCGCCGATGAGAAAGCCGGGGTCGAGGCCGGCCTGATCGAGGATCCAGGCGAGCATCGACGTCGTGGTCGTCTTGCCGTGCGTGCCGGCGACCGCCAGCACCCAGCGGCCGGCCAGCACGTTCTCGTAGAGCCACTGCGGCCCGGAGACGTAGCGGTGACCCGCATCGAGGATCGCCTCCATGAGCGGGTTGCCGCGCGAAACCACGTTGCCGACCACGAAGACGTCGGCGTCGCTGGCCACGCCTTGCAACTGGGCGGCATCCCAGCCGGGGGTCAGCTCGATGCCGAGTGCCGCGAGCTGCGTCGACATCGGCGGATAGACGTTGGCGTCGCAGCCGGTGACGCGGTGCCCCGCTGCACGGGCGATCGCGGCGACGCCGCCCATGAACGTGCCGCAGATGCCGAGGATGTGGAGGTGCATGGTCGAGGCGCCCGTCAGGCGGTGAGCGAGACGATGCGCGCGCCGGCGCGGCGCCTCACGGCCGAAAGATGAAATAGACGGCGCCCACGAGGCACAGTCCCGCCCAGACGAAGTCGAGCTTCAGCGGCTGTCCCATGTAGAGCACCGCGAACGGCACGAAGACGGCGAGCGTGATCACCTCCTGCATGATCTTCAACTGCGCGAGCGAGAGCGCGCTGAAGCCGATGCGGTTCGCCGGCACCTGCAGGAGGTATTCGAAGAGCGCGATGCCCCACGAGACGAGCGCCGCCACCCACCAGGGGCTCGCCGCGAAGTTCTTGAGGTGCCCGTACCAGGCGAACGTCATGAAGAGGTTCGACAGGGTGAGGAGCGCCGCCGCGGCGAGCGCCGGGTGCTGCGTGGCGAAGGTCGTGAGGTTCATGGCAGCCGATCCGGGACGGCGGATTATCGCCTACCACGGCGGCGCCTCCGCCGGTGGCAGGGTCACCATCACCGCCACCCCGCGCCCGTCGGAACGATTGGCGGCGCGCACGCGGCCGCGATGGAACTGCGCGATCACCTGGACGATGTAGAGCCCGAGGCCGAGGTGCGGCTCGGCCGCATCGCCGCCGGCGCGCACCGACACCATCGACTCGAAGAGGCGCCCCTCCATGCCTTCGGGCAGCGGCGGCCCCTCGTTGGTCACGGCGAGTTCGACGGCGGCATCGTGCCGGCGCACGGTGACGTCGATCGCGCCACCCTGCGCGAACTCGACCGCGTTGGCGACGAGCTTGTCGAGCATCTGCGCGATGAGGTCGGGCGAGCCGTCGATTGCGATCTGCGCCGGCTCCGCAGCGAAGCCGATGCGCGCACCGGGATACGCGAGGCGGTAGCCCTCGACGCAGCCGCGCACGACCGGCACGAGGTCGAAGCGCTCGCGCTCGACGTCGGAGAGGCTCTCTTCGAGCCGTGCCGCCTCGGCCATGCGCGTCAAGATCTGGGTGAGGCGCGCCAGACCCTCCTGCGCGCGCTCCATGTACACGCGCGCCACCTCCGGCATCGGGGTCGCCTTCAGGTTGTCGAGCGAGCTCCTCACCACCGCGATCGGCGTACGCAACTCGTGCGAGAGGCGGCTCGCCATCTTCTCCTGGTGGCGCGCATAGCCCGCGAGGCGGGCGAGCACGGCCGCGAAACTGCGCGAGAGATCACCGATCTCGTCGCCGGCGCGCGAGCTCGCAAGCGGCGCGCGCACGCGCCCGTCGGCGTCGATCGCCCGCTCGGCGTCGTCGCGCAGGCGGCGGATGCGTGCCGACAGGAGCGTCGCGTATGCGGTGAGCGCGAACGAGCCCACGAGCAGCACGGCGAGCACGATGTTGAACAGCCGCTCGAAAGCGCGATTGCGCTCGGCGAGCACCGCATTGCCGGTCTCCTCGACGATGACCGCGCCGCGCACCTCGTCGCCGACCCAGATGGGGTGCGCGGCGCTGACGATCACCGCGCGCCCGTCGGCCGTGCGCCGTCGCTCGGTGGTGAGGATCCCGGCGAGCGCGCCTTCCACGTCGCGACCGTGCGGCGCTCCCTGCGTGGCCGCATCGTCGACGAAATCCTCGCGCGGCTGCTCGAGGATGGCGCGATACAGTCGCCCGAGGGTCGCCTGTTCCACCTGCTCCCAGACCGATGCCGCCGGCGCCCGTGCGGGTGCAGGCTTCAACGTGCCGGCGCGGGCGAGCACGGTGCCCTGGCGGTCGATCACCCAGATCCGCGCGGTGGTGCGCGACAGGCCCTCGATGATCTGGGCGATCTCGGGGGAAGCGGACGGTGGCAGCGCGCGCTCCGCGTCCGAGGCATCGGCGCTGCGCTCGCGCGCGAACGAGGCGATCGGATCGGGGGGTGTGGCGAAGAGCCGCGGCCGGTCGTGGAGCGCGGTGGCCACCGCCTGCGCGGTGCCGGCGAGCGTGCGCTCGTGCGCGTCGCGCAGCACGCGTTCGAGTTCGCGCACGTAGTTCACGCCGAGCCACGGCAGCGCGAGGAACACGGTGAGGACGAGGAGGAGCTGCGCGCGGATCGACAGCGCGATGCGCGGCAGCTTCACGCGGAACCGCCTGCGCTACAGCGCCGCGTCGTCGGCATGGCTCGACCAGCGGTAACCCATGCCGTAGACCGTCGCGATGCGATCGAACGTCGGATCGACCGCCTGGAACTTGCGGCGGATGCGCTTGACGTGCGAGGTGATCGTGCTGTCGTCGACCACGATCGAGGCATCGCGCATCAACGCGTCGCGATCCTTGACGTGCCCCGGGTAACGGGCCAGCGAATGGACCATCCAGAACTCGGTGAGCGTGAGATCGACCCGCTTGCGGTGCCAGTCCGCGGTGAGCCGCTTGACGTCGAGCGTCAGCGGGCCGCGCGTGACGATGTCCTCGGCGTCGGGTGACGCACCGGCGAGGTCGCTGCGGCGAAAGAGCGCCGCGATGCGCGCCGCGAGGTGCGGCAGACTCGCGTCTTTCGTGAGGTAGTCATCGGCCCCGAGCCGCAACCCGGCGACGATGTCGAAGTCGGAGTCACGCGCCGACAGGATGATGATCGGCAGCGTCGCCGACATCGCGCGCAACTCGCGGGTGAGCGTGAAGCCGCCGTCGACCTCGTCGCCCAGGCCGATGTCGACGAGCGCCAAGTCAGGCAGCCGCGTGCGGAAGGCGGCGAGCGCCTCCGGGCGCGAGGCATAGCCCGCGACCTCGTAACCGTGCCGGCGCAGCGCCTCGGTGTAGTTGGCGCGAATCGCGGCGGCGTCCTCGACGATGGCGATGCGCTTCATGCGCCGGAGGACAGGAGACAGAGGACAGAGGACAGCTCGGGCATAGCCATGCGCGGTGAT
>JADZAQ010000208.1 GCA_020852555.1 Burkholderiales bacterium | reverse complement strand
GCGGCCGACCGCGTCGATCTCGTCGATGAACACGATGCACGGCGCGCTCTTCTTCGCCTGCTCGAACATGTCGCGCACGCGCGCGGCACCGACCCCGACGAACATTTCGACGAAGTCGGAACCTGAGATCGAGAAGAAGGGGACCTTCGCCTCGCCGGCGATCGCCTTGGCCAGCAGCGTCTTGCCGGTTCCCGGCGAGCCCACCATCAGCACGCCGCGCGGGATGCGACCGCCCAGCTTCTGGAACTTGGACGGGTCGCGGAGGAACTCGACGAGCTCGCCGACCTCCTCCTTGGCCTCGTCGCAGCCGGCGACGTCGGCGAAGGTGACCGAATTGTTGGCCTCGTCGAGCATGCGCGCCTTGCTCTTGCCGAAGCTGAACGCACCGCCGCGTCCGCCGCCCTGCATCTGGCGCATGAAGAAGATCCACACGCCGATCAGGAGCAGCATCGGGAACCACGAGATGAAGATCTGCGCGAGGAAGCTCTGTTCCTCCTCGGGCTTGGCATCGACGCGCACGCCGTACTTCATGAGATCCGAGACCATCCAGATGTCGCTCGGGCTGTACGTCGTGAAGCGCTTGTTGTCGGCGTTGACCCACTTGATCGTCCGCCCCTCGACGGTCGCCTGGGTGACCTTGCCGGCCCTGGCCGATTCCATGAACTCGGAGTAGGGAATCGAGTCGCGCGTCGTCTGCCGCGAGTCGAACTGCTTGACGACGGTGAGCACGACCAGCCCGATGATGAGCCAGATGCCGATGTTCTTCGCGAGATTGTTCAACCCGGACTCCTAAATGCAACGCTTGCTGGCGGCCGCTGCGCCGCCGACACCCCGTTGCCGCATCGCAGCAACGCCGTGAAACCGCCATTTTATGCCGACGACCACCATGGGAACCACCTATGACCTCGGATCGCGAGCAGAATTCATTCCCGCCCCTCCCCTGTCGCACCAGCCACCGGCTGCGACCGACCACCCCGAAAGCCTTTGGCCACCAGGAAGACCTCCCGACTGCGGTCCCGCGAGGCCTTGGGCTTGCGGACGTACACCTTGGCGAAGCGCCCCGCCACCGCCTTCTGCAACTCGGCGAGGCCCGACCCCTGGAACACCTTGACGACGAGGTCGCCGTCTTCGCGCAGGTGGTCGACGGCAAATTCGAGGGCCAGTTCCGCGAGGTGCACGCTACGCGCCTGATCGGCAGGCTCGATGCCCGACAGATTGGGGGCCATGTCGGAGACCACAAGGTCGACCGGTCTGCCTTCCAGCGCCTGCGCGATGGCCGCCACCGCGGTCTCCTCGCGGAAGTCCCGCTGGATGAACGTCACCCCCGCCACCGGCTCCATCGGCAGCACGTCGATCGCCACCAGCGTGCCCGAGCGTCCGACCCGTTCGCGCAGGACCTGCGACCAGCTTCCCGGCGCGCTCCCCAGGTCGACGACCGTCATGCCGGGATGCAAGAGCTTGTCGCGCGCATCGAGCTCGATGAGCTTGAACGCCGCTCGCGAGCGGTATCCCCGTCGCTTCGCCTCCTGGACGTAATGATCGTGGAGATGCTCGTGCATCCACGCCTTGTCGAAGCGGTTTTTCCGGCCGTTGGGGTTCAAGGGCATCGGGGGATTGTCCCATGGTCCACCGCGCCGATTGCCGCGATGCAATATTAGGGTCGCCGCGCGGGTCCGGTTCCTACCGGCTCTGCCCCCGAGCCACGCCAGCACGTAAACTGCGCACCATGGAACCTCTGTCTCCCGCCGCGCGCCGGAACCTGCGCGCCCAAGCGCACCCCCTCGAACCAGTCGTCACCGTGGGCCACCACGGGCTGACGCCGCCGGTGCTGCACGAGATCGACGTCGCGCTCCTCGCGCACGAGCTGATCAAGGTCCGGGTGCTAGGCGACGACCGCGGCGCCCGCGCGGCGATGCTGGGTGAGGTCGCAGCGGCGCTGGATTGCGCACCGGTCCAGCACGTGGGCAAGGTGCTCGTGCTGTGGCGACCCAATCCCGAGAAGGCCGCCGCGCGCAAGCCGGCCCCGGCGAAGGCCGCTGCGGCGCCAGCGCCGGCGCGTCGCGGCAAGCCTACCCCGGTGGATGCCGTGCGCGCCCGCCGCCGTGCGACGTCGCCGGCGTGGGGGTCGACCGCCGCACCGGCGAGTACCGGCGGGCGACGGGGCGCGGCCCGGCACGCAGCGACGACCGGCGCCGCACCGGCGCCGCCACGACGGCGCCGTCCACGCGACGCGTAGGCGGCGCGCGCGCCACCGCTCGCGCCGCCGCGCCCGGGTCAGGTGGTCGGCGGCACCGGGCTGTCCCCAGTCGCAGACTGGTCGCAGACTGCGTCCCGCCGGGGGGGCAGCGAGCGAAGCGAGCGTGGGGGGTGTTCGTCTCTTAGCGGACGTTGATCGTCGCGGTCGACGCCCAGGCGGAGCAGCCGGAGGCATTGCAGGCCCGCACCCGATACGCGTAAGTGCCCGCCGCCGATACCACGTCGTCGTACGACGTGCTGCCCGCCGC
Source organism: Burkholderiales bacterium (assembly GCA_020852555.1). Taxonomy (GTDB): domain Bacteria; phylum Pseudomonadota; class Gammaproteobacteria; order Burkholderiales; family Casimicrobiaceae; genus VBCG01. Next base: position 22 of record JADZAQ010000208.1, on the reverse strand, counting down.
CACGTTCGGCGCCACCACCGCG
>JADZAQ010000207.1 GCA_020852555.1 Burkholderiales bacterium | reverse complement strand
TCCGCGGTCGGTTGCGGATCGTCGATTTCGGTGACGAAGGCCTCGGTACCGATCTCCTCGTCGTGGTATCGCGTCGCGAGCGCCTCCTCGTGGGCGGTGATCTCGCCGGCGACCGGCACGATGCCCAGATGCCGCCGGAAACCGTCGAGGAGTGCTTCCTTGACCGCGTCGATCGGCGGCGCCGCACCGAGCAGTTCCTTCAACGTCACCACGCGGTGCGCCGCGGAGTCGAGCGCACGCTTGGCCAGTTTGGCTTGCGGGATGTTGAGCGCGGCGACCATGCGCGAAGCGTCGGTGTCGATGAGCAGCGTCCCCTGATAGAAGAGCGTGTCCTCGTCGAAGAAGCCGCCGGTGCCCGAAATCTTGCGTCCATCCACCTCGATGTCGTTGCGCGGCCGGTAACGAGCATCCACGCCAAGCGTGCGCAGGCCCGCCGCCGCCGCCTCGCAGATTTCGCGCGCGAGATCGCCGAGCGTGCCGATCGGCAGCGTCGTGCGGTGGAACACGAGCTCCCAGCCGAGCTGCCCTTCATCGCAGTACAGCGCGCCGCCGCCGGTGATCCGGCGCACCACGCCGATACCGTTGGCACGGCAGTGCGCGAGGCGCACCTCGCGGGAGAGCGCCTGGTGGCGGCCGATCAGCGCGGTCGGCGGAAAGGCCAGGAAGCGGATCGAGTCGGGAACCGCTCCCGCCTTGTGCGCGTCGATCAGCGCCTGGTCGAAGGCGATCTGCCGGCGGCCATCGCGCACGCCGGTATCGATCACCCGGAACGGTTTGCCGATCGACTCCGTCATTTGCGCTTCGCGATGCGCAGATCGCGGCGGATCTTCACGAGGTCGCGCTTGGCCGGCGCGAACGGATAGCTCGCGATGTTGGAAGGCGGCGAATCGCCATAGGGTCGATCGCAGGCCGAGACGTCCTCGGCGACCTTGCCCGGACAACCCGACGTGCGAAACGCCACGCCGGCGTCGATGATCGCATCGAGTTCTCCGGGCGGCAGCCCATAGTCGATGACTCTGCCCTCGCCGTCGAAACGCATCTGTTCGACCCGCACGTCGCGGTAGTCGATGAGGTAGCGCGCGAGTTGCACGCGGCGCCACTGGTCGCGGGGCGTCGCCGGCAGGTGGTCCATGAGCGAGCCCTTTTCGGGGAAGAAGCAGAACATGTGACTGTGGCCGCCCAGGTCGACGATTTGCTGCACCAGCGCGAGGGCCTCGGCTTCGGTCTCGCCCATGCCGATGATGATGTGCGCGCCGAATTTCTGCGGGCCGAAGATATCGCGCGCGGCGTGCAGGATCTCCCAGTATTTCGCCCAGCTGTGCGGCGACTGCACGCCCTTGCCGCGCGTGCGCTCGAAGAGTTCCGGCGTGGCGGCGTCGAGCGCCACCGTGAAGATGTCCGCGCCGAGATCGCGCAGGCGCTTCACGTCCTCGCGGGTCATCGTCGTGGGATTCGACAGGATCGATATCGGGATCACCGACGGGTCGATGCGCGCGGTCCAGCGTTCGAGCACCGTGCGCGTATCCGCGTCCGAGCGCGGATGCGTGATCATCGAGATGCACATGCGGTGGAACGGGCTCGCCGCGCCGTCGCGGGCGACGATGTCGATCGTCTTCTCGAGCGGCACCGCGGGCCAGTCGACGCGGATGAAGTTGCGGTCCGCGTAGTCGCGCTCGGCCTCGCGGTGACGGGCGAGGCCGCAGTACGCGCAGTTGGCGCGGCACCCTTCGGGATAGGTGAGCAGCAGGTTGAGGCAGCGCGTGCATTCGCAGCGGTACATCCGGCCCGGAGTGACGCCGAGCGTGATCGCGGCGGCGGTCGACATCTGCACGTACTCCGGCGAGCGCATGTACGGGGTGAGTACATTGTAGTCGGGCAGGTACACGCCCTGCGGCGCCACGTCGTTGGCGATCACCCGCGCACCGTTGCGCGCTTCCTTCGGCGTGACCACCGGCACGCGCGGTTGCATGAGCGCGAACGGGTTGTGGTCGTGCGGATTGGCGACGGCCGGCGACATCACCGGCGCTTCAGGACGGTAGCAACTCATCGTGAACTCTCCCCATGCAGGGGCGCGCTACGCACGCGCCCAGTATTGCGGATATCCGATCCAACCGCGGCGTAGCGCCGCCTTGCCATCGGGCACGCCCGATGCCAGCGCCTGCGCCAATTCGCGACGACGCAGTACGGCGCGCGTGAGCGCCGCCTCGAACACGTCGCGCAGCTCTTCCTCGTATTCCGGCGCGGCGGAAGCATCACCCGCGCGGGCGCGGGCCGCCGCTTCGCCGGCGAGTCGGCCGGAATGCACGGCGGCGGCGATGCCGGCGCCGGTGACCGGATGCGCGAGGCCGGCGGCATCGCCGGCGAGCAGCACGATCGCGTCACGGAGCGACCCCGTCGGGCCGACGATGCCACCGACCGGTATCGCGCCGCCGGTCAGGGCAAGCACGTCGCGACCCACCCGGCCCGCGGCGGCGAGGTCGCGGTGCAGGCGATCGACGATCGATTTGAGGCGCGCCTTGTGCTCCGGCTCGACACCCGCGCCGAGATTGCCGAGCCCCAGCTTGGGAAAGAGCCAGCCGTAACCGCCGGGGATGTCGCGAGCGAGGAAGATGTCGGTGCTCTGCGACGGCCGCTCGAGCGTAACGGTGATCTGCCGCGTTTCGACGAGCGCGGCATTGCGCTGACCGATGGCGCGGCCGACGATCGAGCGCGGTCCGTCGGCGCCGACGATCACGCCCGCGCGCACCCGGCGCGCGTCGGTGAGCACCGCCTCGCCGTCGCCGGCGAGCGTGCGTGCGCCGACCCCGAATGCGCAATCGGCACCGGCTTCGCGGGCCTTGGCGACCAGTGCGGCGTCGAAGGCGGCGCGGTCGAGCATCCGGCCGGGAAAGTTGTCGTGGACATCGGGCGCATCGTCCTCGACGAACGTCGTCATCGACGCGATCGACTGGCGCACCGAGCGCGCGAGGTCGCCCACTTCGATGCCGACCAGCGTCGGCACGAACTCGGCGCACTGCACGGGCCGCCCCGGTTCGCGCCGCCGATCGACCGCGAGCACGCGGCAGCCGGCGCGCGCCGCGGCGGCGGCGGCGCTCGCGCCGGCGGGGCCGAGGCCGACGACCAGGACGTCGACGTTCCGGCTGCTCATGACGGCGCGGCGATCGACAGCCGCGGGTGGAGCTTGATCGTCTGACCGGTCTTGATCGAGCAGCAGGCGTGCTCCTGGACCGCCGGCCGGCCGATGGCCTGCGCGGCGGCGACCATGCCGTCGGCCGGAAAGGCGATGCCGTCGAGGCCGGCGGCCACCGCGTAGGCATCGGTGACCCGCCGGTGCATGCCGGGTGGACGCGCGCAGCCCAGCAGCACCTCGCGGTCGGGAATGCGGCGTCGCGCCTCGAGGAAGATGCGCCCGGCGTCCTCGGCGCGCGGCGTCGCGAAGCTGCCGGGCTTCGCATAGAACGGCATCACCACCACCAGCACCAGCGAGTGCACGCGATGGCGCGACACGATGTCGAGCGCGCGCGGCTCGCCTTCGAGGCGGCCGTAGTGGAGTCCGATCACGATATGCGGGACGACCTGCATCGACGTGGCGCACAGCGCCGCAAGTGTCGCCTCGAAGTCCTCCACCGGCCGGTCGAGATGGTAGACCTCGCGGATCGTCGTCTCGGCGCCGATCACGTCCATCATCGCGGTGTCCACCCCGGCCGCTTCCATGCGCTTTGCCCGCGGCTCGTCGAGGAGCGCCGAATGGATCGCCACCTTGAGGTAAGGAAAGTCGCGCTTCAACGCCTCGATCACCGGGTAATAGCGCTCGTAGCGGATCTCGTTGCGCTTGTTCGAACCGCCGGAGAGGAGGAAGCCGCGCAGATCCTGCGCCGCGATCAATTCGCGCACCTTGCGCTCGAGCATCGCGGGATTGGTCGCCGGGATCATCGGCTCGAGAATCTTCGCCTGGCAGTGATCGCAATCGAGCGCGCAGCCCGCCGCGGTCACCGAGAAAGCGGGGAAGGCGTTCTTGCCGCAGCCCTCGAGCTCGCAGCTCGAGTACGACTTGAAGGTGGGCGTGGAAAAGCGGATCGCGCGTCCCACGGCGGCGGCGCCGGCGCGCTCGCATTCGGCGAGGAGGTCGGCGTCGAGCGGCGCATCTTCGAGCGCCTCGATTGCGGTCAGTCGTTGGAACCAGGTCATCGCATGCATCCCGTGGTGTCACCTGTCCCGAGCGCGATGCGCTCCTCGTCCCAACCCGCTCGCTCGGCGGGTAGCTGCCGTGCAAGATCGAGGCGCGCGCCGACCCGATCGCGCAAGGCGATGACTTCGGCGCGCGGCGGCGCAAGATTGGGCGCGTCGGCGAGCGTGGTCAGCCATTCCGGACGGACGTCCTCCTCCTCGACCAGATCGCACTGCAACGGGCGCAGCACGTCCTGTGCCGCCTCGGGAAGCCGATCGGGGATCGTGCGGCCCGACAGTCGCGCCCACAATCCGCTCCAGTAGCGGGTCAGTGTCCACGGATTGTAGCCGCCACCGCCCAGCACGACCACCCGCGGTGCGCATGCGACGAGGCGATCGACCGCATCCCAGAGAGCAACGTTGGACAGCGCCATGCCGGTCAGCGGATCGCCGGCGAGCGCGTCCCCGCCGCAGGTGAGCACGAGCGCATCGGGGGCGATCCGCTCCACCAGCGGGATCACCACGCCGTCGAGGAGGATGTGCAGTTCGCGGTCGCCGAAGCCGCGGGGCACCGGGAGGTTGCAGGCGCGCTCGTTGTTCGCGTCGTCGAGTGTGCCGGTATACGGCCAGCGGCCCGCCTCGTGGATCGACAGCGTGTGCACGCGCGGCTCGGCCGCGAAGGCGATCTCGACCCCGTCGCCGTGATGCGCGTCGAGGTCGGCGTAGAACACGCGGCGGCAGCCGCCTTCGAGCAGGCGCCGGATCGCGAACACCGGGTCGTTGAAATAGCAGAAGCCGCTGGCGCGATCGCGCCGTCCGTGGTGAGTGCCTCCCGCGGGGTGGAAGGCGACGGCGCCGCCGAGCGCGATTTCGGCCGCCAGGATCGAGCCACCCACGCTGGTCGCCGCCCGCTCGAAGAGGCCGGCAAAGATCGGGTTCTCCATCGTCCCGATCCCGTAGCGTTCGCGGATGGCGCGATCGACGCGACCGGCCGCCGCCGCGTCGCGCAAGGCGCGCACGTAGGCCGCGTCGTGGAACCCGGCCAGCACCGCTTCGCTCGCCCGCGGGCTCGTGCGGTAATCGCCATCGTCGAACCAGCCGAGCGCGCGGCACAGGTCGACCACCACCTCGACGCGGGGAATGGCCAGCGGGTGCAGCGTGCCGTAGGCGGCGCGGCGGTAGACGTCGTGACCGACGAAGATGGCAGGGCGTCGATCGCCGGGTGCCTGCGGCGGGGTCACGGCGCGGGCAGGCGGTAGGTCAAGGCCTCGCACTTGGCCACCTGCCCGGGCGGTGGCGGGCCGATCGATGCGCAGAAGGGGACCAAATCCATCACGGCATTCTATGGGAAGCGGCGCATCCGCCGCCACCGCGCCCGATCGAACGCGAAGTCTACCTCCCGGGAGTTGAATTCCCGCACGATGGGCTATACTATTAGCACTCGAAACCAGCGAGTGCTAGTAATCTTGCGTCGTGTTTCGTAAGGAAGGATTCGCGCGTCGCGAGCGATGGGCGATGCCCACTCTACGACGGCCCCGTTCAAGGAACGGGAAGTGTGCGAATGTCGCTTCAGTCAATCTTTTTAACAGGAGTGAGTGCTAACTATGAAGCTGCGTCCCCTGCACGACCGCGTGATCGTCAAGCGGCTCGAGGAAGAACGTAAAACGGCGGGTGGGATCGTGATCCCCGATACCGCCGCCGAAAAGCCGTC
>JADZAQ010000206.1 GCA_020852555.1 Burkholderiales bacterium | reverse complement strand
AGAGCGGCCACGTACAATGCGCCGCTATGCGCATCACCCGTCTCCTGCGCATCGTCACGGTGGCGATGCGCTTCGGGCTCGACGACATCGTGCTCGCCCACGAGCGCGGGCGCGGATTGCGCTGGGTCTCGCGGCTGCTCTTCTGGCGTGACCTGTCGGCGCCGCGCGCCGTGCGCCTGCGCCTCGCCCTGGAAGAGCTCGGCCCGATCTTCGTGAAGTTCGGGCAGATGCTCTCGACGCGTCGCGATCTCCTGCCCACCGACGTCGCCGACGAGCTCGCCAAGTTGCAGGATGCGGTGCCGCCATTCCCGGAAGCCGAAGTGCTGGCCACCCTCGAGCGCTGCTACCGCAAGCCGGTCGACCAAGTCTTCGCGTCGTTCGAACGCACGCCGAAGGCGAGCGCGTCGGTGGCCCAGGTCCACTTCGCAACGCTCCCCGACGGGACGCCGGTGGCGGTCAAGGTGCTGCGACCGGGGATCGACGCCGTCATCCACCACGACCTCGCGCTGATGCACACCGCGGCCGGACTCATGGAGCGCGTCTCGGCGGAAGCGCGGCGGCTGCGCCCGCGCGCCGTGGTCGCCGAGTTCGAGAAGACGATCCGCGACGAGCTCGACCTCACGCGCGAGGCGGCCAACTGCTCGCAACTGCGGCGCAACTTCCTGCATTCGCCGCTGCTGCTGGTCCCGGTCGTGTACTGGGACTACACCTCGCAGGAGGTGTTCGTCATGGAGCGCATGGAGGGCCTGCCGATCGGGCGCGTCGACGAGCTGGTGGCGGCCGGGATCGACCTGAAGCGCCTCGCGCGCAGCGGCGTGGAGATCTTCTTCACCCAGGTATTCCGCGACGGGTACTTCCACGCCGACATGCACCCGGGCAACATCTTCGTGGCGCTCGATCCCGTCAATCACGGCAAGTACATCGCGCTCGACTTCGGGATCATGGGCACGCTCTCCGAGACCGACAAGAGCTACCTCGCGCAGAACTTCCTCGCCTTCTTCCGCCGGGATTACCTGCGGGTGGCGACTGCGCACATCGAGTCGGGCTGGGTGCCGCCGGATACCCGCATCGACGAGCTGGAGGCGGAGATCCGCATCGTGCTGGAGCCGATCTTCGACCGCCCGCTGAAGGAGATCTCGCTCGCCCGGATCCTGATCTCGCTCTTTCGCGCCTCGCGTCGCTTCCACGTGGAGGTGCAGCCGCAGCTCACCCTGCTGCAGAAGACGCTGCTGGCGATCGAGGGGCTCGGCCGCCAGCTCGATCCCGATCTCGACCTGTGGGTCACGGCGAAGCCCTTCCTCGAACGCTGGATGAAGGATCAGATCGGCCTGCCGGCGCTGCAACGGCGACTCCTCGCCGAAGCGCCGTACATCGTCGCCGCGCTGCCGGAGCTGCCGCGCCTCGTGCACCGCAAGCTCCTCGCCCCGCCCGCGGCATCCGATACCACGATCCATGCGCTGGCAAGCGCGCAGCGCGCACGCAATCGCTGGCTGGGGCTCATCGCCGTGCTGCTCGCGGCGATCGTCGTGCTGCTGCTGTGGCAGCGGAGCGGCTGAACCGTCATGCCGCCACCGGCACGCGGCAACGGATCGATCGGCCCCGCGCTCGCCTAAGGCGCCGCCGCGGCGGCGAATCGGTGCCCGACCCGCTCCTATCGGCGCCCGAACGCGGCCGCCGGCGACATCGGCGCCTCGTTGCGGACGCCGCGAAGGAGCTTGAACGGGGCGAGCCGCAGGAACGTGCTCGTCTCGCCCATCATGAACTTCACGAGTTGCTCGAGCGCCGCCTCGTCGAGCGCGTGCGGCTGGAACGCGAGGTGCAGCGACTCGAAACGATCGACGTTGCGCAACGCGATGTCGATCGTCTGCTCGCGGTAGTCGGGCTCGAGGCGCACCGACGCCGCGATCTGCGGCTTGACGCGAAAGACCCCGAAGCGCACCACCCGGCGCTCGTCCTGCTCCGTCTGGTATTCGTACGGCATCGTCGAGCCGCGCAGGCGCTCCTCCACTGCCGCTGCCTGCATGGGCGGCACCCGCAGCGTGATCGGCTGCTCGCCGTCCAGCCGGTAGAAGAGCTCGACGTGTTCGAGCACCTCGAGGCTCACGATCGGCTTGCGGCGAAAGGAGACGAAACCGCGGTCGAACCGCGGGCGCTCCAGCGCCATCAGCGTTCCGAGGTGGAACGTGTGCCCGACGCGGGGGCGGATCACCGCGAGATGGCCGATCGCCTCGTCCAGCCAGCGAAACGCTCGCCACAGGACGTGATCGATGTCGCGGATCGCGTCCTCCAGCGGCCGCCGGGCGGCCTCCCCTTCGGCACGCAATGCCTCCGACTTTTCGCGTAGCTGCGTGAGCAGCGATGGCTTGCTCGAATCCGCCATGGTCACCGATGTCATGGATACGTGGCTTCCGCTGTCGTCACCCTGCCCGCCTATGACAATAGCATAGAGGCGACAGCGCTCGTCGCGGAATCCCTCCGTTGTTGATGCAAAGCTCGTGCCTCGATCGTATGGCCCGTGCGCCCCCAGGGAAATCGGCCGCATGGCCGACCGCGACGGTCGT
>JADZAQ010000205.1 GCA_020852555.1 Burkholderiales bacterium | reverse complement strand
GTGTTTGCGCGGGGCCGCCGCGCGCGCCTCGTTTGCTATAATCCTCGGCTTGGCCAAGTAGCTCAGTTGGTAGAGCAGAGGACTGAAAATCCTTGTGTCGGTGGTTCAATTCCGCCCTTGGCCACCAGATGCAAGCCCGCATGGAATCTCGGTTTCATGCGGGTTTTCGTTTTCAGGGGAGCCAAGCGTTACGGTTTGATGCCAGCGGCGAACTGCTGCAAGCGCAGCCCCTCGGCGCGCGCCTCGGCCAGCAACTGGCTCCAGTCGTCCGGTGGATGGCCGCTTTCCAGCATCTTGCGGAATACGCGGTAGGCATCGTCGCCGCGATCAAAGGCGCGCTTGGTGTCCTCGTCGTTGACCCACGCGAACACGATCACCTTGCTGGGCGCGTGATAGCGGAAGAAGAGCCGGTACTGCTGGAAGAACTTGGCTCGGAACCAGTGCTTGTGATCGTCGCCCAAGGTGCTGCCTTGGCGGTACTCCGGCCGAGCCGGGTTTTGCGGGATGACTTCGAAGGCGAGCTTGGTGATCGCCGCCAGCCGCTTGCTGGCCTTCTTCTTCACGTACCCGTCCGGGTCTTTCTGCTTGAAGGACTCGACCTGCCGCGCCAGCGCTTCAATCTGTGCGAGGAACAGCGGGTGGGCAAAAACCGTCCAGCCGTGAAAACCCAAGGGCGCGGTCTTCCCCGCGCTCATTCATCATCTGCCGACAGGGCGGCATCAAGATCGACCTCGATGCCACCGACGAGCGACTGGAGCCGTTGGACAAGGCCCGCATCCACGGCCTGCAGGCGCTCGGGATGGCTGGCAATGTCGCGGGCCAGAAAGCCCAGGAACTGGCCGAGCACCGGGTCGTCGCCCTCGGAGCCTGCAGCGCGGGTCAGCACCACCTCGCCGCTGGGGCGGATCGTGTAGTGAATCTTGTCGCGCTTTCCGAGCTTGAGGACGCGACGTACGGTTTCCGGCACCGTGGTCTGGTAACGGTCGGTCAACGTGGATTCGACGTCGAGGGTGGCGGGCATGGTGCTCTCCGGTCAAAGGGGTGGATGTCTCGCATGATAATGCAATCACCTTGTTATGTCAATGCAACTGCATTGTCTGCGATTGTTCCTATCCTATCCGGAGTTTCGGAGCGCGACCGGCTGCCAGTGAGCGTGCATCGACCGCCGCCTTGATGAGACGATTGCACAATGTGAAGGGCCATTCGGCTGGAGGCCGCGGTTCGAGCACGTCGTGGTGACGTCGACGGGCCGGATGGGGTTCATGCGCACCATCGCGCCAGCGGATTTGTCCGGTTCCAACGATCGATGGCGAATGCCCAGCATCGGGAATCGCTCAAGCGTTCCCGTGATGCACGGCAGGCAGACAGCGTCCAAGCCTTACTCGACGCGGGAGCGTTGCTGCCTGAATCCGGACGCCCCGAGCGTCACCGGGCAGGCGGCGTCGCCTTGCCGGTCGCGCTACCGGTCGGGTCGGCCAGCACGTAGCGCAGGCATTCCTCGATGCCGGTGGGCGACAGCGTCTCGCCGGGTCGCGGGGTGAGTGCCAGCACCGTGGCGTCGCCGTCGCGCAGCGTGTTGCAGTCGCCGATCTTCGCGCATTCGCCGGTCGGGCATGACCACCAACTGGTGCCACGGCAGGTGCTTATCTTGTCGAGGACGCCCTGTCCTTCGCGGCTGGCGTCGGCGATGCGGACCAGCAGTTGGTCACCGCGCTTTTCGATGCTGAAGCTCATGACTCCTCCTTCGTCGCACCACTCGCACGTGTCCGTGGCGTCAGGCTCACTTTATTCCCGTCCCGAGCGCTGTCAATGGGTCGTCTCGGTCGCCCTGGGTTGCCGAGCGGCTATCATCCGTGGCACCACGGGTGGAGAGCGATGGAAACGGTCGTCGTCATCGACTTCGAGACCACCGGCATGTCGCCGGACGCCGGCGCGCGGGCGACCGAGATCGCGGCGGTGCTGCTGCGCGGTGGTCGCGTGGTCGGCCGCTACCAGAGTCTCATGAACGCGGGGGCGTACGTGTCGCCGTTCATCGAGGCGTTTACCGGCATCAGCAACGCGATGGTGCGCGCGGCGCCGCCGGCGGCGCAGGTGATGCGCGAAGTCGCCGACTTCGTCGGCGTGCATCCGCTGGTGGCGCACAACGCCTCGTTCGACCGCCGGTTCTGGGACGCCGAACTCGCGCGCATCGGCCGGAGCCGGGCGCAGGCATTCGCCTGCACGATGCTCCTCGCGCGGCGGATCTATCCCGAGGCGCCCAATCACAAGCTCGGCACGCTGGCGGAATTCGCGGGGCTGCCCGTGGCCGGCCGGCAGCATCGCGCGCTCGCCGACGCGGAAACGGCGGCCAACCTGCTGCTGCGGCTTGGGCACGAAGTGGAGCGTCGCTTCGGCCTGGCCCCGATCACCCACGCGCTGCTGCGCGAGATCCAGGCGCTGCCGCGCGCGGCCTGCCGCGATATTCCGGCACGCCTTGCAAGGCGTGGCGCCGCGCCCTGAGCGACGCTACTGCGCGTCCTCGACGACCTCGAAGGCGAAGCGGAACGCCGGCAGATCCTCGCCGGGATGGTCGCGCGCGTAGGTGAGTTGCGGGATGCGGAAATTGAGCGGGCGCGCCTCGGTCCCCTTGTAGATCGCCGGATACAGGTCGATGAAATGCCAGCCCGGCGGACCCGAGGCGTAGAGCGTGAACTCGGCGTCGCCCTGACTGTTGAAGCCGCAGCCGTAGCCGATGTAGGCGTTGTCGTAGACGACCGTGTAGATGTTCGCGGTCTCGGTCCAGCCCACGCCTTTGAGGTGGATGCGAAACCGCGTGCCGGCGGGGCCGCGCGCGACGTCGAGCGGCGCGGCGCTGGGGAGGATCCAGTGCGCGCCGCGGTGCGTGGTGGTGCCATCGGTGACGGCGATGGCGTGCGCACCACCCAGATCGTCGGGTGTGCTGAGCGCGAGGACGAACGCACCGGCCGCATCGGCGCGCGCCTGCCCGAGCGAGCGCGTGCGCTCCTCCCACCCGCTACCGCCGACGCGGTTGCCGCTCACCGTTTGCCAGGTGACGTCGTAGGTCTTCCCGGGCGTGAGGCCGCGGCTCTCGATGCGCAGCGGCTCGCCGACCACCGAGAAGGCCGGCGTGGTTACGAGCGTTCCATGAGCCGCCGGCAGGCGCGGTGCGGCGAGCACCTGCCGGTCGGCGGGTGGTGGCAGCACGGCGGCACCTGCGGTCACCGTGAATTCACGCACGAACTGCGGCCGGTCGGGCACCGGCGATTGCTGCATGTTGCGGTAGGGGAAGGTGAAGTCGCCGTGCAGCATTTCGAGGACGTGCACGCCCGGCGCGCCGGCGGCGGGAATCGTGAAGCGCGCCGAGCCTTCGGTGGTCACCGCCGACATCCAGCCGGTGAAGCGGTTGTCGTAGAGGAGGAGCCAGCTATTCTCCATGTGCCGCCGGCCGATGCCCTTGACGTCGACGGTGATCGGCGTCCCCGGCGGCCCCTGCTTCGGCGAGACTTCGACGGTCATGTCGACATCGAAGCCGGCCTTGGTGAATAAGCGTGCACCTTGCTGGAGCAGGACGTCGTGGCTGAAGCCGAAATCCTCGGGCACGACGAACGACGCCGCGACGTCCCCGCGCTCGTCGCTCGTCAGAGTGGCCACGCGGTAGGCGACCGGCCGGTACTCGCGTCCCTTGTATTCGCCGTCGGCCGCCTTCCAGCGGCCTTCGACGGTCGTCCACACGAGGTCGAACGGCTGCCGCGGCGGCAGGCCCGACGCGCGCACCACGATCGTCGCGCCGGCGGGAGCGTGCGCGGGGGTGAGCGTGACGCGCCCGACATACCCGCCTTGCGGGGTGCCGGGGGCGACCTCGGGGCCGAAGGCCCGTGCAGGGCGCAGGGCCACCGGTAATGCCGCCGCCGGGGTCGCCGCGGCGGTCACGATCGGCGCCCGCTCCGTTGCCGGATCCGTCGCGCCGGCCGGGTGGACGGCGAACGCCGTCATGACAAGCAGGGCCGCGCGCAACGCTCGGCCCGGGGTGGCGATCACTTCGTGAACGTCACGTCGCCCGGGATGATCGTGAGCTCGGACATCGCCACCTTGAAGGGCGACCACGCGTGTTGCGTCCCGTCACCGGCGGTGGCGATCACGGTGTACGAGAGCGCGCCGGTGGGATAGTCGGCGGGAACGATCCACGAGGTGGACCAGAACTTGTCGGTGTCCTTGCCCTTCGGGTGGGGGCCGAAGCGGGCGGGGAAGGTCTGCCCGTCGGCGAGCTTCACGGTGACACTCTTCACCATCGTGCCGTCGACGTCGCGTCCCTGCGGATCGCGCACCCGGATGCGCCACACTACCGCCTCGCCGCGCTTGAACTGGCTCGCCAGCACGCAGGCGGGGCCGGTCAGGCCCTTCTCGGTGCCGCCGCGGACCATGTCGCCCTCGAAGAAGAACGAGGTCGCCCCGACGGCCGGCAACGCGAGTGCCAGGCCACCGACGAGCGCTCCAATCTGCAATCGTGTGCCGTGCATGACGCGACTCCTTGCGAAGCGGTTCGACAGAAGCGCCATTATCGATCCGCGTGGCCGCGCCTGACAATGGGCAGGTGCCCGGGTGTCGTCACCGGCCCGGCGCATCTCCCATAATGGCGCCATCGCGGCCGGTGGTGGGGATGGTCCGCGCGCGCCGCATGGCAACCGCCGGGAGGGGAGATGAACGATCGCAGCGAACACGAACGCCACGGGCAACGCCTCGCCGAACTCGCTTCGCTCGCGCAGGCGCAGGCGGCACCCGCCGAGCGCGCGACGATCGAGGCGTTCGTGGCGGCGTACTACGACAACGCCGACCCGGAGGATCTCGCCGATCGGACGGCGGCGGATCTGTGCGCGGCGGCCGTATCGCACTTCGCATTCGCGCGGCAGCGTGCGCCCGGCGCCGCGCGCGTTCGCGTCTTCAACCCCACGCGCGACGAGCACGGTTGGGATTCCACGCATACCGTCGTCGAGATCGTCAACGACGACATGCCGTTCCTGGTCGATTCGGTGACGATGGAGGCGCAGCGGCACGGCTTGGCGCTGCATCTCATCGTCCACCCGATCATCGAGGTCGCCCGCGCCGCTGACGGAATGCTCACCGGAGTGGCGAGGGCGTCGATGGCGGCCCCCTCGCGCGAGTCGTTCATCCACTTGGAGGTGGATCGCGTGGCGGCCGCCGCCGCCCGGGAAGCACTGCTGCACGACATCGAGCATGTCCTCGGCGACGTGCGCGCGGCGGTCGGCGATTGGGCCGCGATGCGCGCGCAGGCGACGGCCGCCATCGCGGCGATCGACGCCGCACCACCGCCGCCGCTGCCGGCGGGCGATCTCGAGGAAGGCAAGGCATTCCTGCGCTGGCTGGCCGACCACCACTTCACGTTCCTGGGCTACCGGCGCCACGACCTCGTCACGGCGGATGGCGCCGACGCGCTCAGGGTGGTGCCCGGCAGCGGCCTCGGCATCCTGCGCGAGAAGGCGGGACGCGGCGGGGCGGGCGAGGCGGCGGCGAGCTTTGCGGCACTGCCCGCCGCAATCCGGGCACGCGCGCGGCGACCCGAACTCCTCGTGATCGCGAAATCGACGTCGCGCTCGACGGTGCATCGGCCGGGCTACCTCGACTTCGTCGCGGTGAAGCGCTTCGATGCCGCGGGTCGCGTGGTCGGCGAGGATCGCTTCCTGGGGCTCTTCACGTCGGCCGCGTACAGCGCGAACCCACGCGACATCCCCCTCCTGCGGCGCAAGGTCGCCACGGTTGCGGCGCGCGCCGGCCTCGCTGCGGACAGTCATGCCGGCAAGGCGCTCGCCAACGTCCTTGCCACGTATCCGCGCGACGAACTCTTCCAGACCGACGACGACGCCCTTCTGCGAACCGCTCTGGGCATCGTTCATCTCTACGATCGCCAGCGCATCCGCCTCTTCGTGCGCCACGACGCTTTCGAGCGCTTCGCGTCGTGCCTCATCTTCGTCCCACGCGAGCAATACTCGACCGAATTGCGCCGAACATGGCAGGCAATTCTCGTCGACGCCTTGGGCGGAACGGGCTCGCAGTTCAACGCGACGCTCTCCGACGCGCCGCTCGCGCGTATCGAGATCGTCGTGCGCACCACCCCCGGGGCGATTCCGACGTACGACGTCAACGCGCTCGAGGCACGGCTCGCCGCCGCCGCAAGACGTTGGGTCGACGATCTCGCGGCAGCGCTCGTCGCGGCGCTCGGCGAGGCGGCGGGGAGCGAGCGGCACCGCCGCTTCGGGCGTGCCTTTCCGGCCGGTTATCGCGAGATGTTCTCCGCGTCCGCCGCGGTCGGCACGATCGAGATGATGGCGTCGCTCACTGCACAGGCACCGCTCGCCATGCGCCTGTACCAGCCGAACGCGGCGGCGCCCGGCACGCTGCGCTTCCAGGTCGTCCATCGCGGTGATCCGATCGTGCTCTCCGACAGCCTGCCGATGCTCGAACACATGGGGATGCGGGTGCAGGACGAGTTTCCGTACCGCCTCATGCCGGCGGACTCGGGGCCGATCGCGCTGCACGACTTCGGCCTGCAGGCGGCGGTCCCCGTGACCGATCTCGACGTCGCGGCGCTGCGCGAGGTGTTCGAGGAGGCGTTCGGCGCGATCTTTCGCGGCGAGGTCGAGAGCGACGACTTCAACCGGCTGGTGGTTGCCGCGCGCCTGCCGGCGCGCGATATCGTTATCCTGCGTGCGTACGCGAAGTACCTGCGGCAGATCGGGTTCCCGCTCTCGCAGGCGTTCATCGAAGGCACCCTGGTGGCACACGCCGGCGCGGCGCGGCTCCTGGTGGCGCTGTTCCACGCGCGCTTCGATCCCGACGGTGGTGCGGCGGCCGAGGCGCGTGCCGCCGAGTGCGAGCGCGCGATCGAGGCGGCACTCGATGCCGTCGACAACCTCAGCCACGATCGCGTGCTGCGCCAGTACCTCGCGATGATCCGCGCCACGACGCGGACCAATTTCTGGCGCCACGACGCCGCGGGCGCGACCCGTCCCTTCCTCTCGTTCAAGTTCGACCCGGCGCGGATCCCCGGGTTGCCGGAACCCAAGCCGTTTGCCGAGATCTTCGTCTACGCGCTGCGCTTCGAGGGCGTGCACCTGCGCGGCGGACCCGTCGCGCGCGGTGGCCTGCGCTGGTCGGATCGTCCGGAGGACTTCCGCACCGAGGTCCTCGGCCTCGTCAAGGCGCAGATGGTCAAGAACACGGTGATCGTCCCGGTCGGCAGCAAGGGCGGCTTCGTGCTGAAGCGCGCGCCGTCGCCGGCGGACCGCGAGGGTTACCTCGCGGAAGGTGTCGCCTGTTATCAGGATTACTTGCGGGGCTTGCTCGATCTCACCGACAACCGGGTCGGCGGCAGGGTGGCGCCGCCGCCGCAGGTGAAGCGCCACGACGCTGACGACCCGTATCTCGTGGTCGCGGCCGACAAGGGCACGGCGCGCTTCTCCAACTACGCCAACGCGGTGAGCGCCGAGTACGGCTACTGGCTGGGGGATGCCTTCGCCTCCGGCGGGTCGGCGGGCTACGACCACAAAGGCATGGGCATCACCGCGCGCGGCGCGTGGGAGGCGGCGAAACGCCACTTCCGCGAACTCGGTATCGACACGCAGAAGGCCGAGTTCACCGTCGCGGGGATCGGCGACATGTCGGGCGACGTGTTCGGCAACGGCATGCTCCGTTCGCCGCACATCCGGCTCGTCGCCGCGTTCGACCATCGCCATGTCTTCCTGGATCCGCGCGCCGATGCGGCGGTGGGCTTCCGCGAGCGCGAGCGCCTGTTCGCGCTGCCGAGTTCGTCGTGGGCGGACTACGATCCCGCGCTCATCTCCGCCGGTGGCGGCGTGCATCCGCGCGGCGCGAAGTCGATCGTGATCACGCCCGAGGTCAAGGTGGCGCTCGCCATCGATGCGGACGCGCTCACCCCGGCCGAGCTCGTCCACGCGATCCTGAAGGCGCCGGTCGATCTCCTCTACAACGGCGGCATCGGCACTTACGTCAAGGCGACCAGCGAGACGCACGCCGCGGTCGGTGACCGTGCGAACGACGCGGTGCGCGTCAACGGCAGCGAACTGCGCTGCAAGGTCGTCGTCGAAGGCGGTAACCTGGGCTGCACGCAGCTGGGGCGCATCGAGTACGCGCAAGCCGGCGGGCGCATCAACACCGACGCCATCGACAACTCGGGCGGGGTCGACACGTCGGACCACGAGGTCAACATCAAGATCCTGCTTTCGCTGCCGATCGCCGAAGGCAAGCTCACCGTCGCCCAGCGCAACGCCGAGCTCGCCGCGCGCACCGACGACGTCGCGATGCACGTGCTGCGCGACAACTACTACCAGACACAGGTGCTGTCGGTGACCAACCGCATCGCGCCGCAACTCCTCGACGCGCAGGCGCGCTTCATTCGCCATCTCGAGCGCGACGGGCGGTTGAATCGCGCGCTCGAGTTCCTGCCGACCGACGAGGAGATCGCCGCGCGCCGGCAGGCGGGGGGCGGCCTCACCCGTCCCGAGGCGGCGGTGCTCCTCGCCTATTGCAAGATGTGGCTCGCCGACGCGCTCGTCGCCTCGCCGTTGCCCGACGATCCGTGGGTGGCCACCGCGTTCGAGCGCTATTTCCCGGGGCCGCTCGCCACGCGCTACGCCGCGTACCTGCCGCACCACCCGCTGCGTCGCGAGATCATCGCCACGCACGTGCTCAACAGCACCGTCAATCGAGTCGGCAGCACCTTCGTGCACCGCCTGGCCGAGACGACGGGTGCGCGACCGCACGAGGTCGTGCGCGCGTACCTGTTGGCGCGTGAGGTCTTCGCCGTCGTCCCGCTGTGGAGCGCGATCGAGGCGCTCGACAACCGGATCGACGACGCCGTGCAGGCGGCGCTGCTCATCGACACCAGTGCCCAGATCGAGCGGGCGACGCTGTGGTTCCTGCGCTCGCGCCGGCTCGCCGACGACATGGCGGCGACGATCGCCGACTTCCAGCGCAACGTCGCCGCCCTCACCGGTGCCTTGCCGCAATTGCTCGATGCGGCGGCGCAGACCACGCTCGCGGCCCGGGTCGCCGACCTCACCGCGCAGGCTGTGCCGGCCGATCTTGCTCACCGAGTCGCGGTCTTCGGCACGCTGCAGGCTGCGCTCGACGCCGCGGAGGTGGCGGCGGAGGCGGGCAGGCCGGTGACCGAAGTCGCCGCCGTTCACTTCGCGGTCGCCGATCGGTTGGGCCTCGCGTGGCTCGCGGAGCAGATCGGCGCGCTGCCGGGCGGCGCGCACTGGCAGGTCCTCGCCCGCGCGGCGATGCACGACGACGTGGCGAGCATCGTGCGCAACATCAGCTCCCGGGTGATCGATCTCGATCGCGAGCGGACGACGTCGGCGGACGGCGAGCGCGCGTTGGCGATGGCCCGCGTCGACGCGTGGGCCGCGGCCCATGCGCGCCCGCTCGATCGTGCGTTGCAGTTGTTGGGCGAAGTGCGCGCCGCGGCGCCGCCCGACGAGGCGATGCTCGCCGTGGCGCTGCGCGAATTGCGCACGCTTGCGTAGTACAGGTTGTTGCGCGACCTGCAGCCCGCCGATAAACCTTTGTTTACGTTGCGCCCGCTCGTCGGTCCCGACTTGGCGATCGGCCTCGCCTGCGGTATGGTTCACATCCTTGCGACTTGACTTCGCACGCTCGGTACAACGGGCGCCGCGAAGTTTCATACGAAGTGCCGCAGTACGCCGGCGGCGTCAGCACCCGCCGGCAGTCAGTAACGAGGCGCGCGATTTCGCAGCGCTGGTCTGGCGACGAATTCCGGGGATTGACCATGCTCGCAGTGATTCTTGCGCGTACTCGCGCTGCCATGTTGCAACCGATGCGCCTCGCGGTGGCTGCGCTGTTCGCAAGCATCGCCCTCGCCGCGGCGCCGGCGGCGGCGCAGACCGCCGACCTCGTCGTCAATCAAGCCGACAGCCCGGACCCGGGGCCGGCGGGGGGTGTCTTCACCTACACGATCCGCGTCGACAACAACGGCCCGGATGCTGCCGTCGCCGTCAATTTCTCGGATACGTTGCCGCCGGGCTCCACCTTCGTCAGCGCGACCGCGACGCAGGGCTCGTGCGGCGCGCCGGTCGGCGGCGTTCTCTCGTGCAGCCTCGGCGATCTCACCTTCCTCGCCAACGCCACCGTCACGTTGAAGGTCGTGCTGCCGACC
>JADZAQ010000204.1 GCA_020852555.1 Burkholderiales bacterium | reverse complement strand
TCCTCCGGGATCACCACCTTGAAGTTGTACGAGTACGCATCGACGGTCGTCGCGCGCAGGCAGCCCGACGTGGTGCAGCCGGTCATGATCAGCGTGTCGATGTCGAGGAAGTTGAGGTGGCTCATGAAGATCGTGCCGAAGAAGCACGACGGCTTGCGCTTGCCGATGCGCAGGTCGGCGTCGCGTGGCGCGAGCGGCGCCACCGTCTGCGTCGCGTGCGTGCCCTCGAGCACGGTCTTCTCGGTGCCGCGATGACTCTTGCCGACCTGCACGCCGCTGTCGAGCAGGTCGGCGCGGCGCGCGCTCTCGGTGTAGAAGACGGGCAGGTTCTTCTCGCGTGCGAGGTGGAGAAGCGGCTCGATGTGCGCCACCGCGTCCCAGGCCTCGCGCCCGCAGTGCGTGCGGTACTGCGCGAGGCCGTCGAGGATGTCCTGCGGCGTGTCGCCGCAGAAGTTGTACTGGACGTCGATGATGAAGAGCGCCGGGCGCGTGCCGAAGCCGCCGCGCTTGCCGTAGCCGGACTTCGCGTAGACCTCGCGGTCGCGCGCGGTGAGGAAGCGGTCCCAGATGCGGGGTGTGGTCACGTCGAGAGCCTCGGGAGCAGGAATCAGGAATCGGGGCGGTGGTGGTGCATGCGGTCACCCGCTGGCGGCGTTCACTGGCGGAAGAGATAACGGCCGGCGGGATGCTCGCGGGCATCGGGCAGCACGACGCCGTCGCGCATGACGCAGCGACCGCGCACGTAGGTGGCCACCGGCCCGCCGGTGAACGACATGCCCTCGTACGGCGAATAGTCGGCGAAGGACTCGAGCGCGGCGGGATCGACGGTGCGCGCGAGCGTGGGATCGACGACCACGAGGTCGGCGTCGTAGCCCACGGCGAGCGCACCCTTGCCGCGCATGCGATAGAGGCGCGCGGCATTGGCGGAGGCCACCTGCGCGATGCGCTCGGGCGCGATGCCGCGGCGGTGCACGCCTTCGTCGAGGAGGATCGGCAGCATGGTGGCGACGCCCGGGAAACCGTTGGTCGACGCCCAGATCCCCTTGCCTTCCTTGGTGCTGCGCTTGCGCGGCACGTGATCGGTGCCGACGGTGTCGATCGCCCCGTCGGCGATACCCTCCCACAGCGCGTCGACGTCGGCACGCGAGCGCACCGGCGGATTCACCTTGGCGAGCACACCCGCGGGGGCACGGTCATCGAGCAGCAGGTAGTGCGGGCAGGTCTCGACGTGGATCGGCGCGCGGCTGGTGCGCCGGTGCCGCCGCACCTCGTCGAGCGCTTCCTTCGAGGAGAGGTGCACGATGTTGATCGCGGCGCCGACCTTGCTCGCGAAGTAGCACGCGCGATGGACGTTCTCGGCCTCGAGGAAGTCGGGGCTCTGTTCGTTCCACGCCGCGAGGTCGTCGCGGCCGGCGCGGCGCAGCGGCTCGCGCAGGTACGGAATGACCTCGACATTCTCGCAGTGGATGCCGAGCACCGCACCGGGAATGGCGGCGGTGGCCCTGAGCGAGGCGAAGAGCAGCGCGTCGTCGATCTCGGTGAAGCCCTGCGCGAGACCGGCGGCGCCCTTGTACATGAGGTAGAGCTTGTACGAGGTGACGCCGAAGCGGCGCGAGCACTCGGCGAGCGTCTCGACGTGGAGGTGGCTCGTGATGCCGAAGTGCAGGCCGACGTCGATGCAGCTTTGCGCGACGCGCCGGTCGCGGTACGCGTCGAAGGACTCCCGAAAATCGGCGGTGCGATAGAACGACAGCGCCGACGTGATGCCGCCCAGCGCCGCCGAGCGCGCCTCGGTGGCGAAATCGGTCTCGGGCGAGCCGAAGCCGAAGTGCACGTGCGGATCGATGATGCCGGGCAGGAGCCAGCGATCGGTGCAATCGACGACGTCGGCCGCGGCGACGTCGGTCTCGGCAGGCAGCAAGGCGGCGATGCGGCCGTCCGCGACCCCCAGCGAACCCGGAACGCTGCCCAGACCCGGGTGTACGAGCAGCGCATTGCGCAGGAGGAGGTCGAGTTTCATGGGGCGAGCGAAGGGGTGACGGCAACTTCGGCGGCAGCTTCGGCGGCAGCTTCGGCGGCAGCTTCGGCGGCAGCTTCGGCGGCAGCTTCGGCGTCGGCGTCGGCAGCGGTGAGATGGTCGAGGACCGCGGGCAACATCCCGCCCGCGACGAGGAGCCGCCGCTCGAAGGCGGTCTGCACGTCGGCGCTGACCGTGAAGGCGATCCGGCGGCCATCGGCAGTCACCGCGACGACGCCGATCGGCGCGCCGTCGAGCACACCCTCGCGCAACCCCTCGATCGCAAAGGTCTCGACACCCGAAAGACCGAGCGTGCGCCAGCCCTCGCCGGCCGCGAAGCGCAGCGGAACCACGCCCATGCTGACGAGGTTCGCGCGATGGATGCGCTCGAACGACTCGGCGATCACCGCGCGCACGCCGAGGAGCGCGGTGCCCTTCGCCGCCCAGTCGCGGCTGCTGCCCTGACCGTAGTCGCGGCCGCCCACCACGACGAGCGGCACCCCGCGCTCGCGATAGGCGCGGGCGGCCTCGTGCACCGGCACCACCTCACCGTCGGGCAGGAGCCGCGTGACGCCGCCTTCGGTCCCTGGGGCGAGCAGGTTGCGGATGCGCACGTTGGCGAACGTACCGCGCAGCATCACCTCGTGATTGCCGCGCCGCCCGACGTAGGTATTGAAGTGCTTCGGCGCGATGCCGAGGCCCACCAGATAACGCCCCGCGGCGCTGTCGGCCGGAATCTCGCCGGACGGCGAGATGTGATCGGTGGTGAGCGAATCGCCGAACACCGCGAGCGCGCGCACGCCGTCGAGCCGAGCCGGCAGCGCATCGTCGGCAAAGGCGCGCGCGACGAACGGGGGAGCCACGAGATAGGTCGACGCTCGATCCCACGCGAAACGCGCGCTGTGTGGCGCCTCGAGCGCACGCCACAATTCGGGCCCACGCTCGGCATCGGCGTAGACCGCGCGATAGACCGTGGCATCACCCGCCGCGAGCAGCCGCCGGGCGATCTCGTCGGCGGCGGGCCAAAGATCGGCGAGGAACACCGGCGCGCCCTGCGCATCGCGGCCGAGCGGCTCGCGCGTCAGGTCGATGTCGATGCGCCCGGCGATCGCATAGGCGACGACGAGGGGTGGCGAAGCGAGGTAGTTGGCGCGCACCAGGCGGTGGATGCGGCCCTCGAAGTTCCGATTTCCCGAGAGCACGGCGCTCGCCACGATCCCGCCGTGCTCGATCGCCGCCACGACGTCGGCGCCGAGCGGACCCGACTTGCCCGCGCAGGTCGTGCAGCCGTAGCCCACCACGTCGAAGCCGAGTGCCGCGAGCGGCGCCGCGAGCCCGCTCCGCGCGAGATAGCGAGTGACGACCTGCGAGCCCGGCGCGAGCGAGGTCTTGACCCACGGCGCGGCGCGCAACCCGCGCGCGACCGCATTGCGCGCGAGGAGCCCGGCGGCGAGCATCACCGACGGGTTCGACGTATTGGTGCACGAGGTGATCGCGGCGATCACCACCGCGCCCTGCGGCAGGGTCGGTGACGATGGCGCAGCGGAACCGGATGCCGGGACCGCCCCGCTGACTGCGGGTGTACCGGCAGCGGCACGTTCCGGCACCGCAAAGCCGCCGTCCTGCACGCTGCGCGTGAGCCGCGCCCGGAAATCGGCGGCGACCTCGGCCAGCGGCAGGCGATCCTGCGGTCGGCGCGGCCCGGCGAGCGTGGGCACGACCTCGGCGAAGTCGATGCGGACCACGGCGCTGTACTCGGGAATCGGCGCATCGGCATCGCGCCACAGCGCGTTGGCCTTGCAGTACGCCTCCACCCGCTCGACGTGCGCGCCCTCGCGGCCGGTCCGGCGCAGGTATTCGATGGTGCGCGCATCGACCGGAAAGAAGCCGATCGTCGCGCCGTATTCCGGCGCCATGTTGGCGAGGGTCGCCCGGTCGGGGACGGCGAGCGAGGCCACCGCCGCACCGAAGAATTCGACGAACTTGCCGGTCACCCCGAAGGCACGCAGGCGCTGCGTGACGAGGAGCACGAGATCGGTGGTCGTGGTACCCGCCGGCAGCGTGCCGACGAGCTCGACGCCGACCACCTCCGGCAGCGCGATGTCGGCCGGGTAGCCCAGGAGCAGCGCCTCGGCATCGAGACCGCCCACGCCCCAGCCGAGGACGCCGACGCCGTTGACCATCGGCGTGTGCGAATCGCCGCCGATCACGAAATCGGGGAAGGCGAGCCGTCGGCCAGCGCGGTCGTCGACGGCGATCACGCTCGCCACGTGCTCGAGATTGACCTGGTGGATGATCCCCGTCCCCGGCGGAAACACGCGCAGGTTGCCGAGCGCCGACTGGGCCCACTTCACGAAGCGATAGCGTTCCGCGTTGCGCTCGAACTCGCGGGCGAGATTCGCACCCTGCGCCAGCGGCGTCCCGGCGACGTCGACCTGCAGCGAGTGATCGATCACGAGATCGACCGGGACCATCGGTCGCACGCGAGACGGATCGCCGCCGCGCTGCGCCACCGCATCGCGCAGCGCCGCGAGGTCGAGCAGGACGGGGATGCCACTCGAGTCGGGAAGGATGACGCGGGTCACGAAGAGCGGCAGCGAGGTGCGCGCGGACGCCGCGCGTGCGTGGGGCCACCGCGCGAGCGCAGTCAGCGCCGCCTCGCCCTCGGCTCCCGTGCGGATGAGGTGGCGCGCCACGTTCTCCGCGACGACGCGCAGGCAGTACGGCAGGCGGCGCACGTCGCCGCCACGCGCCGCGAGCGCGGCGGCGACATCGCAGTAGAGGACGTCCGATTGCGGCGGCGGCAACGCGCGTAGCGAGTCGTCGTCCCGCGCGGCAGTGACCTCGTTCACCATGGCGTCACGACGCGGTCCGCGTCGATCGATACGTATGATGTCTCATACATAATACCTTAGACCGTGGCTGCCTCCGCGTTTGCCCGCGCCCGCTACGCCACCACCACGGCGGCGTCGAGCTCGCGCAGGCGCTCGGTCAGCTTGACCGCCGCCCGCGTGATGTGCGCGCGCATCAGCGACTCGGCGAGCTCGCCGTCGCGCGCGCGCAGCGCCCGCAGGATCTGCCAGTGCTCGGCGTGCGCCTCGTCGCTGCGCTCGCGCACCGCGCCGGAGCGGCGGCGGTACACGCGCAGGAGGTGGTAGAGGTCACCGCACAGCGCGTTGGTGATGCGCGCGTTCCCGCTGGCGCGGATGACGCGTTCGTGGAAGTCGAAGTCGGGCGCCCGACCGCGCGCGGCGAGGCGCTTGGCCCGCGCCGCATCGAGGTCGACCGCGAAGCGATCGAGGTCGGCATCGCTCATCCGTTGCGCGGCGAGGCGACACGCCATGCCTTCGAGGGCTTCGCGCATCTCGAAGAGCTCGCGCACCTGGGCGGCGGTGAGACGCACCACGGTGGCGCGCATGTACGGCTCGCGCGTGACGAGACCGATGCCCTGCAAGCGCCGCACCGCTTCGCGTACCGGGCCGCGCGACACGCCGAAGCGCCCGGCGAGCACCGCCTCGTTGACCTCGTCACCGGGCGCGAACTCGCCCGCATAGATCGCGTTGAGCGTGTTGGCGAACAGCGTGTCGCTCAGGGTGGTCATAGCGCGCCACGATAGCGGCGCCCACGGTATGTGTCAACACTTTGCACGACTGGACTCACCTCGACTGAGCGAGCACCCCTTTGCGCGGCACGGATAGTGTCCGATCATCCTGGCAATGTGTTGACACTTTATCCGGAGGCAGCGTATGATTTTTCGGCCGGACGTCGACCGACCCTGGCGTTTCCACCCCAATCTCCACGATGCCGGTTCCGCCCAACGCTCCGCTCTCCGAACGCGCCGGCGCCGCCCTGCGCGCGGAAGACGCCCGCTGCGACAGCGACGCAGCGATCGGCATCGTGCGCGACTTCCTGCGCGCGCTCGAGGCGCGCGATATCGATCGGGCGCAGGCGCATCTGGCGCCGAACGTGCGGATCGTCGTGCCGGGTGGACGCGAGGTGCGCGCGGTCGCGGACATCGTAGCCAACTCGTCGCGTCGCTACCTCGCCATCGGCAAGCACATCGAGCGCACCGAAACGCTCGCCGCGCCGGACGGCAGCATCGTCGTCTACTGCACGGGCACGCTGCACGGCACGTGGCTCGACGGTA
>JADZAQ010000203.1 GCA_020852555.1 Burkholderiales bacterium | reverse complement strand
GTGGCGTCGCCGCCCTGTTCGCGGTTCTCGATCTTGATGACCTCGGCGCCGAGATCGGCGAGGTACATCGAGCCGAAGGGACCGGCGCCGAAGTTCTCGAACGTAAGGATCCGCAGGCCGCGCAGCGGGAGGAAGAGCTCGTTCATGCCGTCACTGGACCTCAGAGCGGATTCCGCTCGATGAGCTGGCGCGCGATGATCACGCGCTGCATTTCGTTGGTGCCTTCGCCGATGCACATCAGCGGCGCGTCGCGGTAGTAGCGCTCGACGTCGAAGTCGGTCGAGTAGCTGTAGCCGCCGAAGATGCGCATCGCCTCGAGGCTGTTCTCGACGCCGGCCTCGGAAGCGAACAGCTTGGCCATACCGGCCTCGAGATCGCAGCGCTGCCCGGTGTCGTACTTGCGCGCGGCCTGCTCGATCAAGAGCTTCGCCGCCTCGACGCGGGTCGCCATGTCGGCGAGCTTGAGCTGGATCGCCTGGTGCTCGGCGATGGGCTTGCCGAAGGTCTGCCGCTCCTGCGCGTAGCGCAGCGCATCGCGCAGCGCGCCGGCAGCGATGCCGGCGCCGCGGGCGGCGACGTTGATGCGCCCGAGCTCGAGGCCGCCGACCGCGTGCTTGAAGCCCCGGCCCTCGACGCCGCCGACCAGGTTCTCGACCGGGCAGCGGAAGTCCTCGAACACCAGCTCGGCGCTGTCGATGGCCTTGTAGCCGAGCTTCCTGATCTTCTTCGCGGCGCGAAAGCCGTCCGCCTTCTCGCACAGCAGCATGCTCATGCCGTTGTGGCGGGGCTGGGCTTGCGGGTCCGTCTTGACCAGCACGCCGAAGCAGCTGCCGTAGACGCCGTTGGTGATCCAGGTCTTGGTGCCGTTGACGACGTAGTGGTCGCCGTCGCGGCGTGCCACGGTGCGGATGCTCTGCAGGTCGGTGCCGGCATTCGGTTCGGTGAGGCCGATGCCGCCGCGCAGCTCGCCGCTCGCGAAGCGCGGCAGCCAGCGCCGCTTCTGCGCCTCGGTGCCGTGGCGCTGCACGCAGGCGGCCATGATCAGGTGCGAGTTGAAGATGCCGACCGGGGCCATCCAGACCGACGCGATCGTCATCACGACGCGTGCATAGGTCGAGGCGGAGAGCCCGAGGCCGCCGTAGTCGGCGTGGATCGTGGCGCCGAACAGGCCGAGCCCCTTCATCTGCTCGACGATTTCCGCGGGATATTCGTCGGCATGGTCGAAACGCTTTGCGACCGGGCGCAGCTCGCGCTCCGCCCAGCGCTCGATCGCCTCGAGGATCTCGCGTTCCTCGTCGGCCCGTTCCTGAGCGGACGAGGCGCCCTGCATGGGTCCCGGGGCGCTCATGGCGAAGGAGCGCGCTGCTGCGCCAGGCGATCTTCGACGGAGTGCCCGCGGCGCGCGATGAGGATGCTGCGCTCGAAGCGGCAGACCTCGGTGCCGTGCTGGTTGCGGCCGATGCTGCGCACCGTCACGATGCCGGCATTCGGACGCGAGGCGGAGTCGCGCTTCGCGAGCACCTCGGATTCGGCGTAGAGCGTGTCGCCCGCGAACACGGGCGCCGGCATCACGATGTCCTTCCAGCCGAGGTTCGCGATCGCCTTCTGGCTGACGTCGGTCACGCTCATGCCGACGACGAGCGCGACGGTCAGCGGCGAGGCCACGATGCAGCGGCCGAATTCCGAAGCCTTGCCGTACTCCTCGTCGAAGTGCAGCGGGTGGGTGTTCATGGTCAGCAGCGTGAACCAGATGTTGTCGTTCTGGGTGATCGTGCGGCCGGGGCGATGTTCGTAGACGTCACCGACGACGAAGTCCTCGTAGTGACGACCGAAGGATTCCCGGTAGCGCTGCGGGCCGATCTGTACGGCGCTCTGGCTCATGCGGACTCCGAAATGGTCAAATGTCCGGACAAATGCTAGATTTCCGGAGACCGGGTGTCAACGCAACGGGATCGTGTTCGCACCACCATGAAGAAGGATCGTGCGGGGCGCGCGCCGCAGCAGCCGCGTTATCGCCAGCTGGCCGACGAGCTGATCGGCGAGATCCGCGGCGGACGCCTGCGGGTGGGGCAGACGCTGCCGGGCGAACTCGAGCTCGGCGAATCCTACGGCGTCAGCCGGCACACGGTGCGCGAGGCGCTGCGCATGCTCGAGGAGCTCGGGCTGATCACGCGCCAGCAGGGCATCGGCACCGTGGTCACCGCAAGCGAATCGAGCGAGTCCTACGTGCAGAAGGTGCGCTCGCCCGCGCAGCTCATGCAGTACCCGCCTGAGTCGCGGCTCACGGTGCTCAGCTCGGGGGAGATCGTCGCGAACCGGGCGACCGCGCGCCTGCTCGGCTGCACCACCGGCACGTGCTGGTACCGGATCCGCACCATCCGCCGGTTGAAGCCAAGCGGCGCGGCGATCTGCTGGACGGACATCTATGTGCTGCCGGAATACGCCGGCATCGTCGAGGTGGTCGGACGCAAGCCGCCATTGATCTACGAGCTGATCGAACAGCGTTTCGACGAGCGCGTGGCGACGGTGCACGTCGACCTGTTCGCCGGCCTGATCGGCGCGGATCGGGCTGGTCCGCTCGGCGTGGCGCCGGGGACACCGTCGCTGAATGTCGTGCGACGCTACACGGGGCGCAACAGACGGGTATTCGAAGTCTCGGTATCCGAGCATCCTGCGGGCCGCTTCACGTACTCTCTCGAACTGCATCGTGGCTGGGGCTCGGGTGGGGGCTGGACCGCCGGCTGAAGCGGCTCGCGCATCGCGCATTGGAGGAAACCTTGGATCGTCGAAACCTGCCTTCCGGGCTGCGCAGCTTCCTGTTCGCGCCCGGCAACCACCCACGCAAGGTCGAGAAGGTGTTCGGTGCCGGGGCCGACGTCGTGATCCTCGACCTCGAGGACGCCGTCGCCGTCGCCGAGAAGGAGGCCACGCGCACGGTCGTCGTCGCGGCGATGAAGTCGCCGCGCCAGGCGCTCGGCTACGTGCGCGTCAACTCGATCGAGTCGCGCTGGTGCATCGGCGACCTCGAGGCGGTCGTCGGTCCCTGGCTGGACGGGATCGTGCTGCCGAAGGCCGAGTC
>JADZAQ010000202.1 GCA_020852555.1 Burkholderiales bacterium | reverse complement strand
CGCGCCGTCGCGCGCGACAGGCGCGGCGGGGTGCTCCCAGTGCGCGGGGCGGCGACCGTCGCCGGCTTCGGCCGCGCGGCATCGAGCGCCTTCGCGACGTACGTCCCCGCGCCCACCCGCGATTCGACGAGCCCTTCGGCCGCGAGCCGATCGAACGCCTCGATGACGGTCGTGCGTGACACACCCGCCTCCCTGGCGAGCGTGCGCGTCGCCGGCAGGCGCGCGCCGGCGCCGATTCCGCCGCCCAGGATCAACTCGCGCAGCGCCGCGTAGAGTTGTGTCGCCACCGGGCGTGCTGCCGCGTGGTCGATGCGCACCCCGAGCAACAGCGCCCCTCCGGCGCGCTTGACCATCCGGCGATCCTCCGCATGAAGGGCCGAAACGGTATCACGAATTGTTCAAAATGGACCTTCCGGAAGCTGCAACGCGGTTGCGATGATCGGTCCGCTTCCGTTGGAATCACATCGCCCGCATCCGCCTGCCCGTGAAGATCGCCCGCATCGAGACCTTCTGCAACGAGTTCGTCGGCTTCGTGCGCGTGACGACCCACAGCGGAGCGCAGGGCTGGGGGCAGGTCTCCGCGTACAACGCCGACATCTCGTGCACGATCCTGCATCGGCAGGTGGCACCGTACGCGCTCGGCCACGACGCCTTCGCCATCGAGGCGCTGGTCGATCTCATCCCGGAGAAGGAGCACAAGTATCCCGGCTCTTACCTGTGCCGCGCCACCTGCGGCGTGGAGACCGCGCTGTGGGATCTGCGCGGCAAGCTCGAGGGCAAGAGCGTGTGCGAGCTCCTGGGCGGCACGCCGCGGCGCCTGCGCGCATACGCATCGTCGATGCGCCGCGACATCACGCCGCGCGCCGAGGCCGACCGCATGCTCGCCCTGCGCGACCGCCACGGCTTCACGGCATTCAAGTACCGCGTCGGCGCCGAGTACGGCCACGACGTCGACGAATGGCCGGGGCGCACCGAGGCGATCATCCCGCTGATGCGCGCTGCGCTCGGCGCCGACGCCGATCTTTTGGTCGACGCCAACAGCGCATTCGGCGTGCAGCGGGCGATCGAGGTCGGCCGCCTCCTGCAGGAGCACGGGGTCGCCCACTACGAGGAACCCTGTCTGTACTGGGAACTCGACCAGACGCGTGCCGTGCGCGACGCGCTCGCCCTCGACGTGACCGGCGGCGAGCAGGACTGCTTCATGCCGGTGTGGAGGCAGATGATCGCCACGCGGACGGTCGACATCGTGCAGCCCGACGTCTGCTACATGGGCGGCATAGTGCGCACGCTGCGGGTGGCGAAGCTCGCGGCCGACGCCGGTCTGCCGTGCACGCCGCACAGCGCCAACCTCACCATGGTGACGCTCTTCACCATGCACCTCCTGGGCGCGATTCCCAACGCCGGCAAGTACCTCGAGCTGTGCATCGAGGATGCCAACTACTATCCGTGGCAGTTCGGGCTCTTCGTGCGCTCGCCGTACCACGTCGTCGACGGCCAGGTGACGATTCCTTCCGAGCCCGGCTGGGGCGTGACGATCGACCCCGCGTGGCTCGCCGCCGCTCGATACCAGTGCAGCGAGCGGCCATGACGCCTGCGCCGACGCACCCGCAAAGCGGTATGCCGCCGAGTTCATAATGGACCTTTGCGGCCGACCACGTTCTGACCACACTGCCACGACCCGCGGGCGCTCACCCGCGCGTATCCCACCCCCCGGAGGAACCGCCATGCCGACCGCACGTGTCCACAAGTCGCTCTCCATCCTGGCTGCCGGCAGTACCGCGGTGGCCATGGCGCTCGCGCTCGCCGCTGGTTCCGCCACCGCGCAGGAGGTCACCATCACCTCGTTCGGCGGCTCGTACCAGGACGGGCAGAGCAA
Organism: Burkholderiales bacterium; assembly: GCA_020852555.1. GTDB lineage: Bacteria > Pseudomonadota > Gammaproteobacteria > Burkholderiales > Casimicrobiaceae > VBCG01. Next base: position 5,276 of record JADZAQ010000202.1, on the reverse strand, counting down.
GGCCGTCTTCCAGCCGGCCGCCAAGGCGCTCGGCATGAAGGTGAAGGAGGAGACCTACACCGGCATCGGCGACCTGCGCCTCAAGATGAAGGCCGGCGCCAACACCTGGGACATCGTGGCGAGCGGCTCGGGAAGTGCCGCGCGCGCTGGCGCCGAGGGATTGCTCGAGAAGCTCGATTACAAGGTCATCGACGTCTCGAATTTCCTGCCCGGTTTCGCCGGCGAGTACTGCGTCGGCGGCGACGTCTTCTCGACGGTGCTCGCGTGGAATACCAAGACCTACGGCGACAAGGGGCCGCAGAGCTGGGCCGACTTCTGGGACGTGAAGAAATTCCCGGGCAAGCGCTCCTACCGCAAGGGCGTCGCCGGGGCGCTCGAGCCCGCGCTGATGGCCGACGGCGTTCCCCCGGACAAGGTGTACGAGGTACTCTCGCAGCCGGGCGGCATCGAGCGCGCGATCAAGAAGATCAAGGAGCTGAAGCCGCACATCGCCGTGTGGTGGTCGTCGGGCGCGCAGCACGCGCAGCTCATGAAGGACGGCGAGGTCGACATGATCACCGGCTGGAACGGCCGCTTCGACGTCGTCGCCAAGGACGGCGGCAAGGTCGCCTACACCTACAACCAGGGATTGCTCGACTACGATTGCTTCGCGATCCCCAAGGATGCACCCCACAAGGCGGCGGCCATGAAGCTCCTCGCCGAGATGAGCAAGCCGCAGTACCAGGCCGAGTTCACCAAGTACATCACCTACGGCCCGACCAACAAGAAGGCCTACGAGCTCGGCACGATCGATGCAGCCTACGCGAAGCGGCTGCCGTCGTCGCCGGAGAATGCCGCGAAGCAGATCCCGATCAACCTCGACTGGTACATCAAGAACGAGGCGCGCGCCGCCGAGCTGTATCAGAATATGCTCACCGAGTGAGCGTGCGCGACCCACGGCGCCCCACGTGACGGCACACGCAGGCAGCAGCGGCGCGGGCACTCCCCGCGCCGCCTCCATTCCGATCACCGTCCGCGGCGTCGTCAAGACGTACGGGAATACCACCGCGCTCGATCGCGTCGACCTCGACGTCGCGAGCGGCGAGTTCATGACGCTGCTGGGGCCTTCCGGCTCCGGCAAGACGACGCTGCTCATGGTGCTCGCGGGCTTCATCCGCCCCGACGACGGCAGCGTGCGCTTCGGCGAGCGCGAGGTCGTGCGCCTCGCGCCGCACAAGCGCGACGTCGGCATGGTGTTCCAGAACTACGCGCTGTTTCCGCACCTCGACGTCGCCGCCAACATCGCCTATCCGCTGAAGCTGCGCCGCGTTCCCGCGGCCGAGGCGGCGCAGCGGGTCGAGGCTGCACTCGACATGGTCGAGCTGGGCGGCATGGGCAAGCGCCGCGTCCACGAACTCTCCGGTGGCCAGCGCCAGCGCGTGGCGCTCGCCCGCGCGATCGTCTTCGAGCCGCGCATCGTGCTCATGGACGAGCCGTTGTCCGCGCTCGACAAGCAGCTGCGCGACCACATGCAGATCGAGCTGCGACGCCTGCACGACCAGCTCGGCATGACGACGATCTACGTCACCCACGACCAGCGCGAGGCGCTCACCATGTCCGATCGCATCGCGGTGATCGCCGGCGGGCGTGTGCAGCAGGTCGACACCCCGCGCGGGCTCTACGAGCGCCCCGCCAATCGCTTCGTCGCCGAGTTCATCGGCGAGTCGGCGCTGCTCGCCGTCGACGTGCGCGACGGCGTGTGCCATTGCGCCGGCGTGCCGCTCGCGGTGGATGTGTGGCCCGCGGGTGGGACGCCGCGTCACCTGCTGCTGCGTCCCGAGCGGGTGTATCTCGCGGAGGCTGCGGCAGCGGATGGGCACAATGTCCTCGCCGCCCGGATCGTCGACGTGATCTACCAGGGCGACAGCTTCCTCGTGCAGGGCACGCTCGCCGACGGAACGCGCATCAGCGCCCGCGGCATCGCGACCGCCGCGGCACTCGCACGCATGCCGGCGCGCGGCGAGACGGCGGGCTTCGCCTTCGCCGCACGCGACGCGGTCCTGCTCGCGGATTCCGCCACATGACCGCGGCGTCGCACGCGCCGGTCTCGCACGCCGCGGGGCTGCGCCGCGACACCTTCCGCGAGCGCATCGGCCTCGTCGTACTCGCCGCACCGGCGGTGCTGCTGGTCGCCGTCACGATGGCGCTGCCCGTGGCGTGGCTTTTCGGGCTGTCGTTCATCGCCGACGACGGCAGCCTGACGCTCGCGCACTACCGGCGGCTCATCGCGCAGCCGTCGTACGCGCGGATCTTCGCGGCGACGTTCGAGGTGAGCTTCGTCACCACCGGGATCTGCCTCCTCCTGGGCTATCCGCTCGCCTACGTCATCGCGCAACTGCCCCGGCGCGTAGCCGCGCTGTGCATGGTCGCGGTGCTGCTGCCGTTCTGGACGTCGATCCTGGTGCGCACCTACGCGTGGCTGGTCCTGCTGCAGCGACAGGGCCTCGTCAACCAGTGGGGCAAGGCGCTCGGACTGTGGGACGAGCCGCTCGCCCTCGTCCACAACCTCACCGGCACGCTCGTCGGGATGGTCCACATCATGCTGCCGTTCATGGTGCTGCCGCTCCTCGGTGCGATGCGCGCCATCGACACCGATCTCGTCAAGGCCGCCGCCAACCTCGGGGCAAGTCCGACTCGCGCCTTCTGGACGGTCTACTTCCCGCTCTCGCTGCCGGGGCTCCTCGCGGGAGCGCTGATCGTCTTCATCATCTGCCTCGGCTTCTACGTGACGCCCGCGGTGCTCGGCGGCGGCAAGGTGATCCTCGTGTCGAACCAGATCGCCAACGACATCGAACTCTTCTTCAACTGGGGACCGGCGAGCGCGCTCGGCGTCGTCCTGCTGGTGCTGACGCTCGGCTGCCTCGCGGTGGCGTCGCGGCTCACCCGGCTCGACCGGGCGATGGGAGCCGGTCGATGACGACGCGAGACACGCTTCTCACGCCGCGTCGCCATGCGTCGAAGCCTGGAGCCCGGCGATGAGCTGGTTCGGCCGACCCGCGACACCGACCCAGATCACCCACGGCCGCCGGCTGTGGCTCTACGCGATCGCGATCGTCGTCCTCACCTTCCTCGTGGTGCCGACGCTCCTCGTGATCCCGATGTCCTTCTCCGGCTCGCAGTACCTCGAGTTCCCGCCGCGCGAGTGGTCGCTGCGCTGGTACCGGAACTACTTCGCTTCGCGTGCCTGGATGCAGGCCACCGCCACGTCGTTCAAGGCGGCGACGCTCACCGCGCTGGTCGCCACCCCGCTCGGCACCCTCGCCGCCTACGGCCTCGCCACCTCGCGCTTTCGCGCCGCGCGGGCGCTGCACGTGCTGCTCATCTCGCCGATGATCGTCCCGGTGATCCTCATCGGGATCGCGGTCTTCTACGTCTACGTCAAGATCAAGCTCAACAACTCGCTCGCGGGGCTCGTGCTCGCGCACAGCATGCTCGCCGTGCCGCTGGTGCTCATCGTGGTGACCTCCGCGCTCGCGCAATTCGACCGCAACCAGGAGATGGTCGCGCGCAGCCTGGGCGCGTCGCGCCCGTACGCCTTCGTCACCGTGACGCTGCCGCAGATCCGCTTCGCGGTGATCTCGGGAGCGCTGCTGTCGTTCCTCACCTCGTTCGACGAGGTGATCGTCGCGCTCTTCGTGTCGGGTGGCGCCAACTCGACGCTCACCCGCAACATGTTCCTCGCGCTGCGTGACCAGATCGATCCGACGATCGCCGCGATCTCGACGCTCATGATCGTCGTCACCTCGCTGCTCTTCGTCCTCTCGCAGGTGTTCGGCAGGTCAGCGGAGAAGTAGGCGGTACGGGTCGCCCGCAAGGAAGCCCCGGGGCTTGACGCCGGGTCCGTAGCCGCGCACTGTAGCGTTTCCCGTTCCCATCTTCGCGGAGGTCGCCATGAATCGATTCCTCGTAGCGCTTGCCGCCGGCGCCGTCCTGGCGAGCGGTTCCGCCCTGGCCTGCAACGATCTCAAGTTCAGCGGCGGCGACGATGGCGGCGTGGTCGCGGCGCAGGCGCCGACGACGCCGGTCGCCGCCAAGGAAAAGGCCGCGCCCGAAGTACCGCTCGTCGTCACGCGGAAGCAGCCAGTGGCGAAGCAGGTCGCCACGACCGGCAAGCCCCTGCCGCAAGGCGCCGTCGTCGCGCGCACCGGCAACTGACGCCGATCCTTTCGGCCACCGGACGAGGCCCGCGATGTGCGGGCCTCGTCGTTTCTGCACGGCGAACGCGTCGCGTCAATTCGCCTTGTCGGGGAACTGCTTCGCGATGCCGCCAGCGAGCGCGTCGGCGACCGCGTCCATGTGATGCTGCATGTCGGTCCACGCCGCGTCCTGCTTGGCCTTCGGCGCATTGGTCATCATGAGATCGACCTGCGTCTTGTGATGCCCCGCGTGCGCCAGCAGCGCCGCGTCGAGGTCACTTTCCTTCCAGTTCGGATTGGCGCCGGCGAGGAACTTGGCGATCTGCCCCGCATTCGTCGCGAGCTCGTTGACCGCCTTGTCCTCGGCTCCCGCGTTCTTGGCCTTGGCCGAATCGGTCAGCGCCTTGACGCCACCCCAGTGCCCGCCCAGGAGCTTGAACAGGCCGTCGCCTGCTTCCTTGCCGTAGAAGCCGGCGACGGCGTCGGCGATCGCCCGTGCATTGGCGACGACGGCGTCGGCCGCCTTCTTCTCGTTCGCCTTGTTGGCGGCGTGTACGGCGAGCGCGTAATCACGCGTCGCGACGATGTGGCCATGCCACAGCGAGCGCATCGCGGCGTGGAGCTTCGGTGCGGTCGGTGCCGCAGGTGCCGCCGCCGTTGCGGCAGGCGGCGTCGACGCCGGTGATTGTGCCAAGGCGACCGGCACGGCAATCGGTACGCCAAGCCCAAAGGCGATGACGCCCGTCATCGCGAGTGTTGTGCGTTTCATGGGGTTCCTCTCGAGGGGTTGTTCGGCGGACGCGTGCGCGTCTTTCGTGTGCCCTACCTGCGTTCGAATGCGCGTGATTCAAGAGGCACGATGCACCACGATGCACATCTGGATGCACGAATCGTCGAAATTCCATAACTATCGCATTACGATGTAAGAATGCGCCGACATATGCGGCGTGGGTGCAAGATTGTTATCGAGTGCACAAACATTCGTGAACGACCGTCGACACCGCGCGCCATCGCCGGCGCGGTGAGCGCGCGCCGCGCGGGCCGCGGCCCGCCGCTTCCGGCACCGGGTGCCGGAACCCATCGTCCGGATGATGGTCACCT
>JADZAQ010000201.1 GCA_020852555.1 Burkholderiales bacterium | reverse complement strand
CCGGATGGGCAGGCCGCTGGGCAGGCCCGCGTCCTCCGATTCCCCGCCCCGCCGGGCTCTGTCGTAATCCCGGCACGCACCGCCCCTGCCCGACCGTCTCACCGGTCGGCCCGAACACCCCTCAGCTGCGTCTGGCCGTTGTGTTCCATGCGATGGATCGCGAGCGCTGCGGTGAAGCCCGCCGTGCCGAGGGTCATCGCGTCCACCGCATCGAGACCACTTGGCATCGGGATCACCGAGTCGCCCGCCACGCGAGCGAATTGCGCATAACCGCCGTCGACCGTTTCCGACAGGCCGCAGCCCGTGACCAGCACCGGGTCGCCGGGCGCGTAGCGCGCATCGTCCGAGGATTCGACCGTGCCCGCGCAATCGATGCCGCCGACCAGCGGGTAGCGGCGCAGGATGCGGCCCGCGCCGGTCGCGGCGAGGGCGTCCTTGTAGTTGATGTCGGAGTGCGAGACTCGCACCACGACCTCGCCGGGCGACAGGTCGCCCACCGACAACTGCTCGAAGCGCGCCACGACCTTGCGATTCTCTTCGTGGATCCGGTAGGCCTTGAAAGCGCGGGTCGTGCTCATGGCAGCGATGATAGCGCCTCAGGCGCGCGCCACGCGCTCGAGCCAGGCGACGAGGCCGTCGGCGTTGAGGTCGAGATCGTCGCCGAGCAGTGCGTCGAAGCGCGCCTCGTCCATCGTGCAACCGTGCGCGAGGCTGCGCTTGCGCAGCAGCGCGCGCAGTTCGGCGCGGATGCGCTCGCGCCGGTCGGGCGCTGCCGCATGGCGCTGTGCGATCGCGGCAAAGGCATGGATCTGCGTCGTCATGTCCGCCGCCAGCCGCCCGACATCCTCGACGCGCCCGAAATGGGTCAGGTGCACGGCGCGCGGCGCATACGCCGCGATGCGCGCCACCGAGGCGGTGAGCTGCTGCGGATCGAACTGCGTCGGGGTGGTGGTCGGGAAGATGAACGCGCCGCGCGCGGTGTCGAACTCGCGATACGACAGGCCGAAGGTGTCGCCGGTGAACACGGTGCGGGACGCGTGGTCGGCAATCGCCTGGTGATGCATCGCGTGGCCGGGCGTGAACCAGAACTCGAGTTCGCGGCCCGCGAGGTCGAGCCGCTCGCCGTCCTGCGTGACATGCACGCGCGCAGCGTCGACCGGCGCGATCTCGCCGTACAGCTCGCGATAGCGCGGCTCGCCGTAGACGTCGATCGACGCCGCCACCAGCTTCGACGGATCGATCATGTGCGGCGCGCCGCGCGGGTGCACGACGAGCGTGGCGTTCGGCAGCGCCCGCATGAACACGCCGGCGCCGCCCGCGTGGTCGAGGTGCACGTGCGTCAGCAGCACATAGTTCACGTCGGCGGGCGCGCGGCCCAGTGAGGCGAGGGCCTCGAGCACGCGCGGCACGGAATGCGCCGTGCCGGTATCGACCAGCGCGGCGCGGCCGCGATGCTCGATGACATGGATCGCCGCCATCTGTGGGCGCACATAGCCCGCATCGATCGCGGTGATGTCGTCGGGTCCGCGCATCGCCGGCTACTCCCCCGGCGGCGCGTCGGTATGCAGCGCCGCGAACAGGGGCTCGAGGTCGCCCACGGCCTCGCCGGGGACCGCCAGGATCGCGAAGGTCTTGCCGCGCGCCGCCTCGCTGTCGAGCGCCGCGATGCATACGCGCGCGAGATCGGCACGCGCAACGCGGCCAAGATCGGCGGCGGCTTCCTGGCGCAGCACGATGCGCGTGTGCTCGCCCGCCTCGTCGACCAGGCCGCCGGGGCGCACGATCGTGTAGGGCAGTCCGCTCGCGCGCAGGTGCTCCTCGCTCGCACGCTTGGCGGCGAGGATCGGCCGCATGAAGGCGAGCGGATAGGCCTCGGGCTGCTCGACGCCGCCCGAGGAGACGAGCACGAAGCGCTCGACGCCGGCCGCCTGCGCCGCGTCGACGAGATTGATGTTGCCCTGCCGGTCGATGTCGTCGGGGCCATTGCCGGGGGCCGGGTTGCGCCCGCCGCCGCCGATCGCGGAGATCACATGGGTGACGCCCGGCATCGCCACGGCGAGCGCTGCACTGTCGCGCACATCGCCGACGACGATGTCGACACCGCGCGGCAAGGTGTCGCGCGCCTTGTCCGCATCGCGCACCAGGGCGCGCACGCGATGGCCCTGCCGCGCGAGTTGCGCCACGACCTGCACGCCGGTGCGCCCCGTGGCCCCGGCCACCAGCACGAGGTCGGCCTCGCCGGCTGCGGACTCGTGCGCGGCCGCGCCGCAGAGGATCGCGATCATCAGCGCCGCAAAGACTCTTCGCGCCATCGATTCTGCTCTCGGGTATGTCAACATAACGGGATGCGACGATCATATACGGCCTTGGCCTGCGCTGCCCTGTGCGCGCTGGCCACGATGGCAGCCCTGCCCGTGCACGCGGCGCGCGAGGAGCGCGGCAACCTCACTTTCGACGGCGTCTACCAGGCAAGCCCCGCGCTCGTCACGCGCATCACGCCGTGGCTTGCGGGTCGTGCAGCGACGGTCGCCGGCTGGCTGCCGGACGGTGCCCTGCTCGTCACGACACGCTTCGGCGAGATAGAGCAGCTGCATCGCGTGGCCGCGCCGCTCGGTGCGCGCGAGCAGCTCACTTTCGATGACGACCCGGTGATCGCCGCGGCCACGAGTCCGGCGAGCACGGGCACCGGCGTGGCCTACCTCACCGCCGGACCCGGCGCGGTGCCGCAGTTGCGCGCGTTTCGCTTTGCGGATCGCACCACCCCGCGCATCGCGGCGCCACGCGTGCAATCAGCCGCGCTGGTGTGGTCGCCCGACGGCAAGACTGTCGCGTTCCAGGCCGCCAGCGCCGACGGCGTTCACCAGGAAATCCTCGCGTTCGAACCGGGCGGCAACCTGCAGCCGCGCCTGCTCATCGCGGCCGGCATCAAGAGCTGGCGGCCGCTCGCCTGGTCACCCGACGGCAGCCAGCTGCTGATCGAGAACGAGGTCAACTCGCAGCACAGCGAGCTGTGGTTCGCCGACGTGCACACCGGCGGCGTCACCGCGGTCAGCCTGCCGACGCCGCCGCGACGGGTAACCGCCGCGCGCTTCGCGCCGGATGGACGGGGCATCTACCTGATCGCGCAGTTCGACGAATTCGCGCGCCTGCATCGCCTCGACCCCGCGACCCAGCAGCTCATCACGCTCACCGACAACGTGCCGTGGGACATCGAGGACTTCGCCGCATCGGCCGACGGACGCTACGTGGCGTTCGTGGCCAATGTCGCGGGCGTGAGCCGGCTGTCGGTGATCGACCAGATCGCGCGCATGGAGCTCGCGCCGCAGGGGCTGCCGCAAGGCCGCATCACCGACCTCGCCTTCGATGCCGCCGGGCGACGCCTCGCGCTCACCGCCGAAGGCGCCACCCAGCCTGCCGACGCCTGGGTGTACGAACCGGCGAGCAACACGCTCGCGCGCTGGACCCACAGCGAGGTGGGCCCGGTCGATTCGGCCAACCTCGTCGCGCCGGAATTCATCGGTTTCCCGAGCTGGGATCGCGCCAACGGCGGCGCGCGCATCCTGCCTGCCTGGGTCTACAAGCCGCGCACTCCCGGCCCGCATCCGGTGCTGGTGCGCATCGCGAGCGGGCCTGCCGAACAGTACCGCCCCGGCTTCGATGCGTTCACGCAGTTCGCCGTCAACGTGCTCGGCTACGCGGTCATCGCCCCGAACGTGCGTGGCGCACCGGGCTACGGACGCAGCTTCGAGGCGCTCGGCGAGAGCCTGCGCCGCGAGGATGCGGTGCGCGATATCGGCTCGCTGCTGGTATGGATCGGCGTGCAACGCGACCTCGACCGCTCGCGCGTCGTGCTGATGGGCGAATCGCAGGGCGCGCAGGTGGCGCTGGCCTCGCTCGCGCAGTACGCCGATCGGGTGGCGGGCGGCATCAGCCTCGCGGGCATGGCGAGCTGGTCGCGCATCCCGAATTCGCGCGCGCTGCGCCGGCCGCTGCTCATCGTGCAGGGTGCGCAGGATCTCGTCGCGCCGGCGTTCGAAGCCGAACGCCTCGTCACCAGCGCGCGCGGCAACGGCGCGGAAGTCTGGTACCTGGTCGCGAAGGACGAAGCGCACGTCTTTCGCCGCAAGGCGAACCGCGATGCGTGGATGACAGTGGCGGCGGCGTTCCTCGAACGCCTGGGCGGCGGTAGCTGACCCCCGGCGGGGGGCGCTTCAGCGGAAGCTGAAGCGCGAGTGGCGCAGCTCGACCGTCTCGAGGCCGGGCTTCATCTTGCCGTAGAACTCGGCCAGCGCCTTGATGTCCTCGGCGCTCAGCGTCGACACGAACCCGACCATGATCGGGTTCTTGCGGGCGCCGGACTTGTACTCCGCCAGCGCGCGCTCGAGGTAACCGGGGTGCTGGCCGGTCAGCGTCGGGTACATGGGCAACACGCCGACGCCGTCATTGCCGTGGCAGGCGACACAGACCGCTGCCGCTTCCGGGGCATTGGGCGCCGCCGGCTTGTCGGTCGGCTGCAGTGCCTCGCCGCCGAGGTAGGCCGCGATGTCGGCGATCTCCTGGTCGGTCAGCGATGCGGCGTGCGCGTGCATCGTGGCGTGCGAGCGCTCGCCCAACTGGTAGCCGCGCAGCGCGACCTCGAGATACTCGGCGTGCTGGCCGTCCAGCTTCGGCACCGGGTAGGTGGGATAGGTGTTCTTGTAGTTCTCGATCGCGTGGCAACCGAGGCAGGTGTAGGCGAGATGCTTGCCGCGTTCGGCATCGCCGTCCGCGCGCGCCACGCCGGCCGTGCCCGCCACGACGGCGACAAGTGCAAAAGCGGTTGCAATCCGGCTGGCGAACGACATGTCAGGCCCCTGCTTAAACTGGCCGCAAATGTTACGGGCTGGGCTGCGTAAATGCCACTATCGGGTTCCCCGCAGGGCGGGCGGATGCCACGATCGAGGCTGTCATGATCGCACTGATCCAGCGGGTCAATTTCGCCGAAGTCACCGTGCAGGGCCGCTCCGTGGGCCGTATCGGGCGCGGCATCCTTGCGCTCATCGGCGTGCAGGCGCCCGACACGGACGCCTGCGCCGGCCGGCTGCTCGAGCGCGTGCTCGCCTACCGGATATTCCCTGACGATGAGGGGCGCATGAACCGCTCGCTTGCGGACATCGGCGGTGGGCTGTTGCTCGTGCCGCAATTCACCCTGGCGGCCGACACGCGCAAGGGCATGCGCGCGGGATTCAGCGGCGCGGCACCGCCAGTGGCCGCGCAGGCACTGTTCGGGCAGTTGGTCGCCGCGGCACGACAACGCCATCCGGACGTGGCGAGCGGCGAGTTCGGCGCGCACATGCAGGTGGCACTCGAAAACGACGGGCCGGTCACATTCTGGCTCGAAGCGCACGCCGGCTGACACAGAACTTTCCCGGTCCGGGAGCGTCTTTTGGCCTATCATCCGGGGATTGCGCACGGGTGCGCACGCCGAGGTTCACATGGGTATTGGAATGCGCGAGCTCATCATCATCCTGCTGGTGGTGTTGCTGGTTTTCGGCGCCAAGAAACTGCGCACGATCGGTTCCGATCTGGGCGCGGCCGTACGCGGCTTCAAGAAATCGGTCAGCGAAGGCGAGGCCGAGGACAGTGCCGATGAAGTGAAGCAGATCAAGTCGGCCGACAAGGACGCCGAGTTCCCCGAAGTCGCCAAGCGCGGCACCGACAGCAAGATCGACCGCGGCGCCTGAGCGGCGCGCGCACCGCCGCCATGTTCGAGGTCGGCTTCACCGAGCTGCTGCTGATCTTTGCGCTTGCACTGGTCGTGCTCGGTCCCGAGAAACTGCCGCGAGTCGCCAACCAGGTGGGCCGCTGGATCGGCCGCGCACGCGCGATGGCGCGCCAGTTCCGCGAGCAGCTCGAGGACGAAACGATCCTCGACGAAACGATTCTCGACGACAAGCCGGCGCGCAAGCCGGCCGCCGCTGCAGCGACGGATGATGCCGCGGCGAGCAGTGCCGCACCGGCAACCGACACGCCGCCTGCAACGGACGCGTCGCCGGCATCCGACACGCCGCCGCGCGAGAAGTACTATCAGCCGGACGACGACGTGGCGCGCGCGGACGTGAGCCACGCGGACGCCGGCGCGGAACCCGACACCGACGCCCGAACGGATAATGAGCGGGGAACCTGAGCAACTCGCCGAGGGCACGCTGGTCTCGCATCTGCTCGAGCTGCGGGATCGGCTGCTGCGCGCCTTCGCCGCGGTGATCGTCGTGTTCCTGCCGTGCGCGTATTTCAAGGAGGAGATCTTCACCTTCCTCGCGCGCCCGCTGCTCGAGCAATTGCCGACCGGCGGCTCGCTGATCGCGACCAACGTGATCTCGCCGTTCATGACGCCGTTCAAGCTGGCGTTCTTCGTCGCGGTGTTCATCGCGATGCCGGTGGTGCTGTACCAGGTGTGGGCGTTCGTCGCCCCGGGGCTCTACCGCCGCGAGCGCCGCGGATAGGAAGTTCAAAGCACCCCGCAGCGCCGTCCTGATTCGTGGAACCACCCGGGTGTAGCGACCCAATCTGCCTCAGCCTGCCTGAATCCGGCCAGTTGCCCGGATGGGCAGGCCGCTG
>JADZAQ010000200.1 GCA_020852555.1 Burkholderiales bacterium | reverse complement strand
GGCAGGTCGCTGCCGTAGTTGGCCGGCGTGATGGCGCCGGCGCGCTCCTTGGCGGCGAGCGGTGCCGGATCGAGTCGCGCGAGCTGCGCGATCGCCTTCGCGGCGAGCGCGTTGGGATTGCCTTCCGGGCCGGGCAGGTCGAAGAGCAGCGCCTCGATGCCGGCGTTGGCGAGATGCGCAGCGATCTGCGCGCCCATCACGCCGGCGCCGAGGATGGCGGCCTTGCGCACGGGAAGCGACGAGGAGGTCATGAGGATTCTGTCGAGCGGGTGGTCGCGAGGGCGGCGGAGTCGAAGGGGCGCCGGTCGACGCCCGAGTCCGAAGGCCGATGCGGCAGGGGAGGCGCCTCCACGGGGCACCCCCGACCGCGACGGGCCGCGCGCGCCGCGCGGCCCGGGGTGCTTGCGTCAGAACGAATACGTCATCTGTCCGCCGACGATGAATACGCTGGTGTCGTAGCCGCCCTTGATGAGGCCGTACTGCGCAGTGCTGCCGGCGTTGTTGTCGGTGGGCGCGCTCGACGTCCAGATGTAGGTGAGGCCGACGTCGAATTTCATCTGCTTCGACCAGGCGTACTGCACGCCTCCCGACAGCCAGTAGCGATCCGAGTCGGGCAGGCGCGGCGTGCGCTCGGCATCGCGCACCGGCGACTGGTCGAAGGCAAAGCCGCCGCGGAATTTCCACTTGTCGCCCATGAAGTAGCTGGCGCCGACCGAGGCACGCCAGGTGTCGCGGAAATTCTCGTAGGTCGACGACAACACGGACCCCGTGGTGCGCGTGAACGTGAGGTACTCGATCTTCGACCAATCGGTGAACTGGATGTCGGCCATCACCTCCCAGCTCGGATTGAGCCGCGAATACACCGAGAGGTTGCTGATCGACGGCATCTCGATGTCGGAGGTGACCCCGCCGCTCGACAGCACGTTGTTGACCGCGGGGGCGAGCGCCGCACCGATCGGTGCCAGCGACGGCGGCAGCGCGGGCATGGCCGGATTGCCGAAGTTCACGTTGCCGGCGACACCGTACTTGATCGACGAGCGATAGTGGCCGCCGATGCGCGTCGACGGCGTGACGTTCCACAGGAAGCCCAGGTTCCAGCCCCACGCCCAATCGTCGCCGGTGACGCTCACGTCCGAATCAAGCCCCTTCGTCGCGGCAACGAAGGGCCCCACTGCGGTGGGCGGAATGAGGCCGCCGGCAGCGGCGGTCTGCGCCGCCTGCGCGAGCGCGGCCGAATAGTTGGCGTTGCTCGTGAACGTCGCCTTGATGCGCTGGTAATCGACGCCCACACCCACGCTGAACTGGTCGTTGATCCGCCACGACAAGGCGGGATTGATGTTGAGCGTCTCGACCTTGGAGCGCAGCGCGTGATAGCGCCCGATCCAGCCATCGTCCCAGTTGGTTTCGAGGCCGAACGGCACGCCCACCCCAAGGCCGAAGGCGAACTGCTTGTTGATCGGCACCAGGAGGTACATCGCCGGCACCGCCGCGCCCTTGCCGGCCTCCCCTCCCTCGTTGCCCAGCGGCTGACTCATGGCCGGGATCGAGCCGTCGTTGCTGAACTTGGCCGACGGGAAGATGCCGTTCACCGCCGCCACGATCTGGATCGTCGAGAAATTCGCCATGCCCGCCGGGTTCGACCAGATCGTCGAGGCATCCTCGGCTGCCGCCGCGCCGCCGGCGTACGCGTTGCCGAGACCGCTCACGCTTTGTTCCTGCAGCGCGAACGCCGAACCGAACGCCTGCTGCGCCCCAAGGGCGAACACCAACGCAGCGACGGCCTGCGCGACCTTCTTCCGGGGCATCGAAGCGGATTGCATGGGGAGACCTCCTAGGGGTTGTGAGTATCCGGCACCGGCCGGCGCTGACCGCATGAACATCGGCGGTCGGCCTTCGGCCGCACTATACACTGCGACCCGGCGCGCGGGCAGCGTTCATGGCGGTGGTATCGGGCGCGGGCGGCGCTCGCTGTCGGTCGCGACATAGGTGAGACTCGCCTCGGTCACCTTGAACGTCACCTGGTCGCGCGGGTCGCGCTGCGCGTAGACCTCGACGTCGACGGTCACCGACGTCGAACCGACCCGCGCGATCTCCGCGTAGAACGTCACGAGATCGCCGACGTGCACGGGATGCTTGAAGGTGAACGAATTGACCGCCACCGTGGCGACCCGGCCGCGGGCGCGGCGGGCGGCGATCACGCCGCCGGCGACGTCGACCTGCGCCATGATCCAGCCGCCGAAGAGGTCTCCGTGCTGGTTGGTGTCGGCGGGCATCGGCACCACGCGCAACACCGGCTCCTTGGCGGGTAGCGAGTCGTTCATCGGTGACCGCGCCGCACGCGCTTGCCGGGCGGCGTCTTCGCGGTCACGCGGCGCGACCTCGCCGCGGCTCCTCTCACGCCGCGGCCTTCTTCGCTTCGTCGCGCAACTCGCGGCGCAGGATCTTGCCGACGTTCGATTTCGGCAGGTCGGTGCGGAATTCGATGTCGCGCGGCACCTTGTAGCCGGTCAGGTTTTCGCGGCAGAACTGCATGACCGCCTCGGCGGTGAGCGAAGGGTCCTTCTTGACGATGAAGAGCTTGACCGCCTCGCCCGATTTCTTGTCGGGCACGCCGATCGCCGCGCATTCGAGGATACCCGGGTGCCCGGCCAGCACCCCCTCGATCTCGTTCGGATAGACGTTGAAGCCGGAGACCAGGATCATGTCCTTCTTGCGGTCGACGATGCGCACGAACCCGCGGTCGTCCATGACGCCGATGTCGCCGGTGGCGAACCAGCCGTCCTTGTCCATCACCTTGGCGGTCTCGTCGGGACGCTGCCAGTAGCCGGCCATCACCTGCGGTCCACGCACGCAGATCTCGCCCGGCTGGCCGAGCGGCACGTCGTTGCCGGCGTCGTCGCGCAGGGTCAGTTCGGTCGACGGGATCGGCAGGCCGATGCTGCCGTTGTACGCGGGGAGGTCGAGCGGGTTGATGGTGACGGCCGGCGACGTCTCGGTCAGCCCGTAGGCCTCGATGAGCGGGTGGCCGGTCACCTGCTTCCACTTCAGCGCCACCGCCTCCTGCACCGCCATGCCGCCACCCAGCGTGATGCGCAGCGACGAGAAGTCGAGCTTCGCGAAGTCGGCATTGTTGACGAGCGCGTTGAACAGCGTGTTGACGCCGGTAAGCGCCGTGAAGCGGAACTTCGCCATCTCCTTCACGAAACCGGGGATGTCGCGCGGATTGGGAATGAGGACGTTCTCGCCGCCGACCGACATGAAGACGAGGCAGTTCGCGGTGAGCGAGAAGATGTGATAGAGCGGCAACGGAGTGATGATCACCTCGCGCCGGTTGGCATCGAGCATCGGTGCGACCCACGACCGCGCCTGGAGCATGTTCGCCACGATGTTGCGATTGACCAGCATCGCCCCCTTGGCCACCCCGGTGGTGCCGCCCGTGTACTGCAGGAACGCGATGTCCTCGTGGCCGAGCGCTATCCGCTCGAGCGAGCGGCGACGGCCGTCGGCGAGCGCATCGGACAGGCGGATCGACCCCGGCAGCGAGAACTTGGGCACCATCTTCTTCACGTGCCGCAGCACGAAGTCGACGAGGATGCCCTTCAATCCGAGCAGCTCGCCGATCGAGGTGACCACGACCTGCCGCACCTTGGTGTGTCCGATGACCTCGGCGACGATGTGGGCGAAGTTCTCGACGCACACCAGCACCTCGGCGCCCGAGTCCTTGAGCTGGTGCTCGAGCTCGCGCGCGGTGTACAGCGGGTTGACGTTCACCACCGTGCAGCCGGCGCGCAACGTTCCGAAGAGGCAGATCGGGTACTGCAGCACGTTGGGCATCATGAGCGCGATGCGCGCGCCCTTCTTGCAGCCCAGCCCCTGCAGCCACGCACCGAAGGCCGCCGACAGCGTGTCGAGCTCGCCGAAGCTGATCGACTTGCCCATGCAGGTAAACGACGGTCGCGTCGCGTACTTGGCGGCACTCTCCTCGAAGAGATCGCGTACCGACGCGTATTCATTGACGTCGATCTCGGCCGGGACGCCCTTCGGATAGTTCTTGATCCAGATCTTTTCCACGACGATCCTCCATTCGCGTCCGGTTGTCGGCCAAGCGTACCCGGCTGCCGGCGGCGCCGGGGACCGGGTTCGTGTGCTTATTGGATGCAGGCGGCGCGCGCTCGCTCAGGCAGTGCGGCCGGTCAAAATGTACACCAGAACGGCGCGAAAAATCGCAACGCCAGGGATCGGCCGAGCGCCGCGCGTCACCCTGCCGCCGCGTAGTGCAGCGGGCCGCCGCGGAATGGCGCGAATCCCGTGGCGAAGATCGCGCCAGCATCGACAAGGTCGGCGTCGGTGACGATGCCATCGGCGAGTGCTGCGCGTGCCTCGACCACGAACGGATCGACCAGGCGCTCGGTGAGGCCGGGCGGCACGATCCCCGCCGGCGGCTTTTTCGGCTTGCCGTCGACCCATTCGTAGTAGCCGCGGCCCGTTTTCTTGCCGAGGTGGCGGGCGTCGACGAGCGCCTGCAGGCGCGGTGGCGCGGTGGCGGTGCCGCCCAGGAGCTTGCCGACGTCCATGCAGATGTCGAGGCCCACGGTATCGGCGAGCTCGATCGGCCCCATCGGCATGCCGAAGGCGACCGCGGCGGCATCGACCGTCGCCGGCGCGATGCCCTCCTCGACGGCGCGCATCGCCGCCATGAGGTAGGGCGCGAGCAGGCGATTGACGAGGAATCCCGGCGCGCTCTTCACCGGGAGCGGCAACTTGTCGATCTGGCGCACGAAGGCGGCGGCCTGCGCCGCGATCGCCTCGCGCGTGCGTGCGCCCGCGACGACTTCGACCAGCATCATCCGCGCGACCGGATTGAAGAAGTGGATGCCGACGAGCCGCGCCGGATCGGTGAGCGCCAGCGCGATGTCCTCCAGCGGAATGCTCGAGGTATTGGTGGCGAGCACCGCCTGCGCCCGCGCCTTCTTCTCGATGGCCGCGAAGAGGTTGCGCTTGGCGTCGAGATTCTCGAAGATCGCCTCGACGATCACGTCGGCGCGCGCGATGCCGTCGCCCGCGACGTCCGGGATCAGGCGGTCGTGCGCATCGCGCACGCGGCGCGGATCGCGCAGGCGATCGGCAAAGAGCTTGCCCGCACGCTGCATCGCCGGCGCGATGCGCTCGGCACTCTGGTCCTGCAGCGTGACGGTGAGGCCGCGCAACGCGCACCAGGCCGCGATGTCGCCGCCCATCGTACCGGCGCCGACGACGTGCACGTGCTTCGCCTTGAAGCCATCCTCCTTGCCGAGGCTCTTCAGGCGCTCCTGCAGCTTGAAAACGCGCAAGAGGTTGGCGGCGGTCGGACTGCGCAGGAGCGCGGGCACCGATGCCGGGTCCGATGCGGGGACCGCGAGCGCGTTGCCGTCGTACTTGCGAAAGAGCTCGAGGATCGCGTACGGAGCGGGGTAGTGCTCGCGCCGGGCGCGCTTGGCGACCTCCTTCTCGGCCTGACTCGCGATGACCTTGCGCGCCAGCGGATTCAGCGTGAGCGACAGCGGCAACGACAGCGAGCGCGCCGCCGGCGCCGTCTTCAGCATGCCGCGTGCCGTGTTCTCCATGACCCGCACCGGCACGGCCAGGTCGACCACCCCCAGCTTCTTCGCGCGGCGCGCATCGAGGGTCTTGCCGGTGAGCAGGAGGTCGAGTGCCGCCGGTCCGCCGACGAGGTGCGGCAGGCGCTTGATGCCGCCCCAGGCGGGGACGATGCCCAGCATCACCTCGGGCAGGCCGAGTCGGGTCGACGGCTCGTCGATCGCCACCCGATAGCGGCAGGCGAGTGCCAGTTCGAGACCGCCTCCCAGGCAGAAGCCGCGGATGACCGCCAGCGTCGGGTACCTCACTCGCGCGAGACGCTCGAAGGTCTCCCAGCCACCGCGCACGATGGCGAGCGCACCGGCTTCGTCGCGGACCGTGCCGAACTCGTCGACGTCGGCGCCGGCGATGAACCCCGTCGCCTTGCCGGAGCGGATGACGAGACTCTTCGGCGGCTCGCGCTCGAGGAGGTCGAGCGCCTCGTTGAATTCGCCGAGGACCTCCTGCGAGAGCGTGTTGACGGTGGCGTCGGCCTTGTCGAAGACGAGCTGGGCGAGGCCGTCGGCGTCGCGTTCGAGGGTGAAGTGGCGCATGCGGTCGTCTCCTAATCGACGCGTTCGACGAGCATCGCGCCACCGAGGCCGCCGCCGATGCAGATGGCCGCCATGCCGCGCCGGCCGCCGGTACGGCGCAGGACGTTGAGCACGTGCAGCACGATGCGCGTGCCGGACGCGCCCACCGGATGGCCCAGGGCAATCGCGCCGCCGTCGACGTTGAGTTTGTCCTCGTCGATCACGCCGAGCGCGCCGGGGACACCCAACTCGTCGCGGCAGAAGGCGTCGTCGGCCCACGCGCGCGTGCAGGCGATGACCTGCGCGGCGAACGCCTCGTTGATCTCCCAGGCGTCGAGGTCGTTCAAGCCGAGACCCTGGCGCGTGAGGATCGGCGTCGAGGCGTAGACCGGGCCCAGTCCCATCTGCGCGGGATCGAGCGCTGCCCAGTGCGAATCGACGATGCGGCCGATCGGGGTGAGCCCGTGCCGGTCGACCGCCGCCTGCGAAGCCAGCACCACCCACGCACCGCCATCGGTGACCTGCGAACTGTTGCCGGCGGTGACGTTGCCGTACGGGCGGTCGAAGAACGGCTTCAGCTTGGCGAGGTTCTCGGGTGTGGAGTCCTCGCGCACGCCGTCGTCGGCCGCGTACAGCGTGCCGCGCTCGTCGTAGATCGGCAGGACCTCGTCGGCGTAATGACCTGCCTTCTGCGCGGCGAGCGTACGCGCGTGGCTGCGGGCGGCGTAGGCATCCATCATCGCGCGCGTGATGCCGAAGCGATACGCGAGGTTCTCCGCGGTCTGCCCCATGAGGAGTCCGCAGATCGGGTCGGTGAGGCCCTTCATGAGCGAGATCACCGGCTTGAGGTCGCCCGGACGAAGCTGCGTCAGCAGCGATGCGCGCTGTCCCGCGCTCTTCGCGGCATACCACTTCGACAGCCACTGCACCATCGCGTCGGAGAGGAGAAGGGGCGCGCGCGACAGCGCGTCGACGCCGCCGGCCAGCACGAGCTGCGAGCGGCCGGTGCGAATGTTGGCGATCGCCGAGTCGATCGACTGCATGCCCGAGGCGCAGTTGCGCATCACCGTCCAGCCCGGGACCTTCACGCCGCAGCCGATGCGCAGCGCCGCAACGCGCCCGATGTTGACCTCGTCGGCGGACGGCGCGGCACACCCCAGGATCACCTCGTCCAGATCCTCGGGCGCGAAGCGCTGGCGCAGGAGGAGCGCGCGTCCCGCCGCGGTGGCGAGGTCGGAAGCGGAGAACGGGCCGGGGCGATTACGCGCCTTGAGGAACGGCGTGCGCCGGCCGTCGATGATGTAGATCGGTTCGTTGCTGCGTTCGCTCATGCCCGCCGTCCTGCTGCCATCGTCCGCGCCGTCATGTCCGGATGCCGTCAGGCGACGATGCGCTGCCGTGCCGGCGCGACGGTCTTCGCGCCCTTGTCGATCGCCGGCGTGAGCAGCGAAGCACCGAGGTCCTGCCCGAAGTCGTCGACCGCGATCACCCGCGCGACGAGTGCGTGATGCGTGGCGATGAGGTTCGCCTCGGCGGCATCGATCACGCCGGCGCGCAGCGCCCGCTGCGTCAGCAAGCCCGGCGCCGCCTCGGGGGTGAGTTCGCCGTCGAGCGTGCCGGCCTTGACCGCCGCGCGAATCCTCGCCTGCACCGGCTCGACGGCGAGCGTCGCCGCCAGCGCTCGCTCGAGGAGGCTCACCGGATCGTCGTCGCCGCCACCGAGAAAAACGCACGCCGTCAGGCGGTCACGCGCCGCCGACGGCGCGATCAGGCGCTGGGCGACCTCGTGACCCAGCCGGTCCGAAGGCGCCGCGAACCAACGTCCGAGCGGGAATACGGTGAAGCGAACAAGCGCACCGATGAGCCGGTTCGGAAAGTTTGCCGCCACGCCCTCGACCGCGCCCTGCATCCTGAACAGCGCGTCCTGCACGGCCCAATGCAGCAAGGGCGCATCGGCCTCCTGGCGGCCTTCGGCCTCGTAGCGGTGCAGCGTCGCCGAGGCGAGGTAGAGGAGCGAGAGCAGATCGCCCAAGCGCGCCGAGAGCTTCTCCTTGCGTTTCAGCGCGCCACCCAGCGAGCCCGCCGCGACGTCGGCGAGCAGCGCGAGCACCGCCGAGAAGCGCGTGAGTTGGCGGTAGTAGCGGCGGGTCGCCGGTGCCACGTCGCGCGGCGCGCGCACCAACCGCGTGCCGGTGAGCCCCATCACCAGCGTGCGAACGAAGTTCGACAGCGCGAAGCGCAAGTGGCCGAACAGGGCGCGGTCGAAGTCGACGGACGCCTTCGCGTGATCGGCCTCCTGCGTCGCGTTCATCTCGCGCAGCAGGTATGGATGACAGCGGATCGCTCCCTGTCCGAAGATGATGAGGCTGCGGGTGAGGATGTTGGCGCCCTCGACGGTGATCGCCACCGGATGCTGCATGTATGCGCCACCGAGGAAATTCGACGGACCCATGCAGATGCCCTTGCCGCCGATCACGTCCATCCCGTCGTTGATGATCCGCCGCGCGCGCTCCGTGATGTGATATTTGGCGATCGCCGAGAGCACCCCCGGTTTCTCACCCAGGTCGAGCGCGGTGGCAGTGAGGCGCCGCGCCGCATCCATGACGTAGAGGTTGCCGCCGATGCGCGCGAGCGGTTCCTCGATCCCCTCGAACTTGCCGATCGGCAGGCGAAACTGCGTACGCACGCGTGCGTACGCACCGACGCTGCGCGCGGTGAGCATGGCGAGCCCGGTGTTCGACGACGGCAGCGAGATGCCGCGCCCGGCCGCCAGACACTCCATCAGCATCCGCCAGCCCTTGCCGATCATCGGCTGGCCGCCGATCACCCATTCCATCGGAATGAACACGTCGCGGCCCGAATTCGGTCCGTTCTGGAACACCGCGTTGAGCGGCATGTGGCGCCGGCCGATCACCACCCCCGGATGCGTCGCCGGGATCAGCGCGCAGGTGATGCCGAGGTCGTCGACCTCGCCTAGCAGGTGCTCCGGATCGTAGACGCGGAAGGCCAAGCCCAGGAGCGTCGCGACCGGCCCCAGCGTGATGTAGCGCTTGTCCCAGGTAACGCAAAGCCCGAGCACGCGCTTGCCGTCGTGCTCGCCCCAGCGCACGAAGGCGTGGTCGGGAATCGCCGCGGCATCCGATCCCGCATACGGATTGGTCAGCGCGAAGCACGGCACCTCGATGCCTTTGGCCAGCCGCGGGAGGTAGTAACGCTTCTGCTGGTCGGTGCCGTAGTGCAGGAGGAGCTCGCCCGGGCCGAGCGAATTGGGCACCATCACCGTCACCGCCGCAGTCCCCGAGCGCGTGGAGAGCTTGGTGATCACTTCGGCGTGCGCGTACGCGGAGAAGCCCAGCCCGCCGTACTCCTTCGGGATGATCATCCCGAAGAAGCCCTTTTCTTTGATGTAGTCCCACGCGGCGGGAGGCAGGTCCTTGTAGACATTGGTCGTCTCCCAGTCGCTCACCATCGCGCACAGCGTCTCGGTCTCGTTGGCGAGGAAGCTCCGCTCCTCGGGCGTGAGCGCGGTCTCGCGCGTGGCGAGCAGGCGTTGCCAGTCGGGCCGGCCGGAGAAAAGTTCGCCGTCCCACCAGACCGTGCCGGCTTCGAGCGCTTCGCGCTCGGTCTGCGACATCGGCGGCATGATCCGCCGGTACAGGCGCAGGACGCCGTCGCTGATCAGCGAGCGGCGCAGGGTCGGGATGGCAAGCGGAAGCCCGACGATCACGCCGACGAGGGCGACAGCCAGCGTGAGCGCATAGGGAAGCGCATGGGTGGCCCCGGCGACGACCAGCGCGAGCGCGGCCGCCACGATCCAGGCGAGGCCCGAGGCGTTGCGGTAGGCGAGGCCCAGCGCGACGAGTGCGACGGCGAGTACGAAGAGGGAGGTCGGCATGGCGCGTGCTCCGGAGGATGGGGTCAGGCAGCAGGGGGCAAGGCCGCGTCGAGCTCGCGCGTCACCTCGCTCAGTTCGGGCAGCGGTGCGGTCAGCCCTGCCAGGAGGAACGGCGCGAGCCGGCGCAGCAGCAGTTCGTCGTTGTCGGTCTCGACGGGATTCAGCTCGGCGATGATGCGCAGCGCATCGGTCCCCGCCAGGGTGTACGACAGCGCACCCATGATGAAGTGCAGGCGCCACGACAGTTCGCGGCGCGGCAGGTGCGGCAGGGCGCGTGCGAAGGCCTCCTTGAAACGCGCGATCATCGGTGCGTACTGCGCCGACAGGAACTGGCGGATGAACGGTGCCGGATCGGCGTACGCGCGGCCAATGAGCCGCAGGAAGTCGGCGCCGCCGCGCTCCGGATCGCGGGCGAGCTCGAGCGCGGGAATGAGCAGCGCCGCCAGGATCCGCTCGCAGCTCAACGGACCGCGCGCCGCGGCTGCCTCGCAGCGATCGAGGCGGGCGAGGCGCTGCTGGTTCATGGGATCGAGGCGGCGGGTGAGCACCGCCTCGAAGAGCTCTTCCTTGCTGCCGAAGTGATAGTTGACCGCCGCGAGATTCACGCCCGCCGCCTGCGTGATGAGGCGCAGGCTCGTCGCCTCGAAGCCGTGCTCCATGAAGAGCGCCTCGGCCGCGTCGAGGATGCGGTCCTTGGTGGCCGCCTGCTGACGGTTGGCGACGCTGGTGGTTGCGATGGGCATGTCGGATCGTGGCGGCGATGGGCTGATGGGGACGGTCGCGGGGCGGGTCCACTCATTTCGATCAAACGCAGGTTTCAATCGTACGTTTGATTTACTTCTGACGTCAAGAGGTGAGATGCCGACCCGTTGATCCGACCGGTGCCCCGAGCGCCCTTTAGAATCCGATCCCTCGGCACGGTCACGCCGGGCATCCGCGCTTCCAGATCCCCAAGACGCTGCACTCGCCATGCGGTCACCTCACGTGTCGGACCCGCGCCGCGGGCCACGCGCACCTGACGCGTATGCCTTCGCGGCGCTCATCTCGTCGCTCTCGGCTCGGCTCGCCGCCGCCTCGGGCGATGCCGTCGATCGCGAGGTCGAGGGTGGTCTGCGCGAGCTCCTCGCCTTCTTCCACGTCGACCAGTGCGGCGTCCTCGAGGTGCAGGCGGACATCCGGCAAGCGCGGCTGCGCCACGTGGCGCACGTGCCGGATTTCCTCCCCGCCGCCACGACGCTGGAATACGGCTCGGTATGCCCGTGGACCCACGAGAAGACGGTGATTCGGGGCGAGTCGTTCGTGCAGCGATCGATCGACGATCTGCCCGCCGACGCCGCGGTGGACCGCGCATCGTGCGCGGCCATGGGCCTCAACTGCCTGGTCTCCATTCCCGTCGGCATCGCCGGCCGGGTGACGCACGTGCTGTGCCTGACGAGCCGCCGGGCGATCATGGATTGGCCGGAGCCGGTCCTGTCGATGCTGAAGACCATCGCCGAGACGTTCCTCGCCGTGCTCACCCGGCACCATGCAGAGCTGGCGCTGCAAGGCAGCTTGCAGAACCTTGCCGAAGCGCGACGCGTGGCCGGCGTGGGGACCTTCGTGTGCGACTGGCGCGACGACACGGTGACCGGCTCGGACGTGGCGAGCCGCATCTTCGGCGCGGAACTCGGCGGGACCGCGCGCGATGTGCTCGTGCATGTCCATGCGCACGATCGCGCCAGGGTGCACGATGCCCTCGCCGAGAGCCTCGCGGCGCCGGGGAAGACCCTCGATCTCGAGTACCGGATCGTTCGTAGCGACAAGGTGATCCGAACGATCCGCAGCAGCATGCAGTCGACGCTCACCCCGGCTGGAACGCCGCTTCGTACGGTGGTGACGATCCTCGACGTATCGGATCTGCGCGCGGCCGAGCAAGAAGCCCAGCAGCTACGCGCCCAGCTGCGTCATGCCGATCGTGTCGCGCATTTGGGCACGCTGACCGCATCGCTCTCGCACGAGCTCAACCAGCCGCTCACCGGGATTCTGGCCAACGCGCAGGCCGCCCTGCAGAAGCTCGAAGGCGGAGCACTCGATCACGACGAAGCGCGACAAATCCTCGAAGCCATCGTGCGCGACGACAAGCGTGCCGCCGGCGTCATCGCCAACCTGCGCGCGCTGCTGCGCCGTGAGGAGACGCCACGGTCGCACTTCGACCTCGCCGAGGCACTGGAAGACGTGCTGGCGCTGTTTCGCAGCGAACTCGACGCACACGAGGTATCGGTCGATGCACGTCTCGCGCCGACCTCGATCGTGTTCGGCGATCGCACTCAGGTGCAGCAGATCTTCGTGAACCTGATCGCCAACGCCATCGCCGCGCTCGAACGCGTCCCCGCCGGCGCGAGACATCTCGAATTTTCGCTGTCCCGACGCCAGCAGCGCGCGGTCGTCGTCGTTCGCGACAGTGGGTACGGCATCGTGGCCGACCCGCTTGCGCGCGTCTTCGAGCCGTTCTACACGACGCGCCAGGATGGGCTCGGCATGGGATTGCCGATCGCGCGCTCGATCGTCGAGGCGCACGGCGGCGAAATCCGGGTGAGCAACCGTGCACGGGGTGGGGCAGCGTTCACCGTGCACTTGCCGGGGACGCGGGTCGCTCGTCCTGCGCCGAGGAGACTCTCGGCCACCCGCCCCGAGGTGACGACGCGCCCACACGGCGAGGCGCGGGTCTGCATCGTCGATGACGACACGGCAAGCCGCGAAGGGATTGCCCGTCTCCTGACGGCTGCCGGATGGGACGTCGCGACCTTCGCTTCGGCGCCGGCCGCACTCGACAGTGACGCATTGCGCGCTGCGCACTGCGTGATCCTCGATGTCCAGATGCCGGACATGTCCGGGCTCGAGCTCCACCGCGAGCTCGTACGCACCGGCGTCACCGCCCCGACGATATTCCTGAGCGCCCGGGCGGACGCCGACACCGGCGTCGATGCGATGAAGCGCGGCGCGGTGGAGTACCTCACGAAGCCGGTGGACGAGCGGGCCCTCGTCGCCGCCGTGCGTCAGGCGGTGGATCTCCACGATGAGCATTTGCAGCACGCTCGCGAGCGTGAGGAACTGGGTCGCCGCGTGGTTCGACTCACCCCTCGCGAGCGCGCGGTGATGCGCCTCGTGGTGGCGGGCCGCCTCAACAAGCAGATCGCCGCGGAGCTTGCCATCAGCGAGGCGACCGTGAAGCAGCATCGGGGGCGGGTCATGTCCAAGATGCAGGTGCGCTCGCTGGCCGATCTCGTGCGAGTGTGCGAGACCGCCGGTTTCCGCGCCGGCGACTAGCGGGCTGCCGGGACTCCTACCAAGGTCGGATACCTGGCCGGCCTGCGCACGGATATCGTTCGCCCCCCGAATCGACAGAGGAACGCATGGGTGCAGGAAACGCATCATCCGCCGTGGGACGATGGCTTCGATGACAGGTCGCCGGCACGGACTCATCGAGATCCAGCGCAGCATCGTGGTCGCCGCCGCCTTCATCGCAGCGTCGGTCGCGGGGGCACAGCCGCCAACCTTCGAAGTGGCGCCGGCCGTTCCCGGCGCGCAGCTCGCAGCCCCTGCGCTGCTCGCCGGCGACGGGTATCACGTCGCGGAGCCGGTGCGCGTCGACCGCTACCTGGGCAGCTTCGAGCTGCACTCCTCGTACGGTATCTTCCGTGAACACGGCGCCGGGATGCTCGCCATCCGCGTTCGCGAGTTGCGGGCGATCGAGGAACTGAAGAAGGTCGAAGGCAGCAGCGAATTCGTCGCCGCGCTCGGCAAATCGGCCAGCGGAACGGCGCGCACCCTGAGCTCGCTGGTCACCGATCCGGCAACCACGGTCGAGAACATCGCGGCCGGCGCCGGCACGGTCCTCGGGCGAATCGGCTATTCGATCAAGACCGGCGCCCACAGCGTCGCGGACGCGGCAACGAGCGGCGGGCCTGCCGACGCCGGGCGCCCACCGCCCGCCCCCAACGAAAAGGAGCCACCCGCGTTCACCGGTGATCCCCTCGGCTACAACAAGGCGCGCCGCGAGTGGGCGAAGCGGCTCGACATCGACCCCTACACGTCCAATCCCGTGCTGAGACCGTTGCTCGACCATGCGGCGTCGGCGACCTTTGCCGGCAATTTCACCGTCAGCGTCACGGTCGGCGCGGTGGCGGCGCCGCTGCAATACGCGAGCGCATTCGATTCGACCGTACGGGATGCGGTATGGAACCAGCCCCCCATCGATCTCGCGAAAGCGAACGAGGCGAAGCTCCTGCGTATGGGGATCCCCTCGGACGTGATCCGTACCTTCCTTCGCAATCGCTGGTTCACGCCAACGCTCCAGACGGCCCTCGTCTCGGCGCTCGACAAGCTCGACGGCGTGGCTGGGCGCGACACCATCGTCCGCTCGGCAAGCACGATCGCGGGCGAGGTGCCGGCGCGCTTCCTGCTGCGCTCGGTCGTGCTCCTCGGCCATTTCCATCACGCGGACCGCCCCCTTGCCAGCATCCGGACGCGCGGCATCGTGCCGGTCGCCCGCGCGCGGGATGGCGTGCTGGTCGCCGCGGTCGCGGTCGACTACCTGTATTGGAGCGAGGAGACCGCGGCGTTCACCTCGGCTCCCGAGCTCGCCGTCCCGCGACGCATCCTGTTGATCGACGGCGACGCGAGCCCGCGGGCCGCCGCCGAGTTGTCCCGCGGGCATTGGACCGTGCGACGCGGGCTGCGCGCGGCCTGAATCGGCTCCCCGAGACCGCCCGGCGGCATGCCCCGCGTGCACGACATCAACACCGACGACCACCGCGACCAGCTTCTCCACGACATGGCGACCGGCGGACTCGATGCCGGCGTCGGTCCGCGCTCTTGAAGCACCTTCCGTAACGACCGCAACGGGATCGAACGATGGCAACCAACGATGCAATCGACCACGGACGTCGTGACGTCCTCAAGACGATGGCGGCCAGCGCTGTCGGCGTCACGCTTGGCGATGCGCTGGCGCGCGACGCCGCGGCATCCACCGGCACGGCAACGGCGACGCCCGCGCAAGCGCCTTCCGGCGCGTACAACATCCTGTTCATCCTGACCGATCAGGAACGCCGCTTCCGGCCGGGCGAACTCCCCGGAGGCTATCAGCTGCCGGCGCACGAACGGCTCGCGAAGAAGGGCATCGTCTTCGAGAACCATCACATCAATTCCTGCGTGTGCACACCGTCGCGCTCGGTCCTCTACACCGGACGGCACATCCAGCAGACGAAGATGTTCGACAACACGAATTTCCCGTGGATCGACAGCATGGCCACCAGCATCCCGACCATCGGCCACCTGCTGCGCGATGCCGGGTACTACACAGCCTACAAGGGGAAGTGGCACCTCACGAAGGAGTTCGAAACCGTCAATTCGCTGGGGACGCCGGAGAAGATCTTCACCAAGGAGATGGAGGCGTACGGTTTCAGCGATTACTTCGGCGTCGGCGACATCATTGCGCACACCCGCGGCGGCTACCTGCACGACGGCATCATCTCGGCCATGGGCGTGAGCTGGCTGCGCGGCCGCGGCAAGGAGCTGGCGGCACAGGGAAAGCCGTGGTTCCTCGCGGTCAACCTCGTGAACCCGCACGACATCATGTTCCTGAACACCGACCGGCCCGGCGAGAAGGTGCAGGCGCGCAACATCCTCGCCGACATCGCGCCCGCGCCGGTCGATCGGCTCTATGCGAAGCAGTGGCCCGTCGAGCTTCCGGCGACGTACTCGCAGCGCCTCGACGCTCCGGGGCGACCACCGGCGCACGGCGAGTTCCTCCGCTCGCACGACACGCTCACCGGCAACATCGCCAACGA
Organism: Burkholderiales bacterium; assembly: GCA_020852555.1. Taxonomy (GTDB): domain Bacteria; phylum Pseudomonadota; class Gammaproteobacteria; order Burkholderiales; family Casimicrobiaceae; genus VBCG01. The sequence continues at coordinate 60,370 of JADZAQ010000200.1, read as the reverse complement.
GGACTGGCGATGGCGCTATCGGCACAACTACTACCTCAACTGCCTGCGCGACGCCGATCGCAACATCGTCCCGCTGCTCGACGAGCTCGAGGCGCTGGGGCTTGCGTCCAACACCATCGTCGTCCTCACCTCCGATCACGGCGACCTCGACGGCGCCCACCGGCTGCACGCGAAGGGCGCAACGGCGTACCGTGAGCAGAACAACGTCCCGCTGATCATCGCGCATCCGGCGTTCGCCGGCGGCCAGCGCTGCCAGGCGGTCACCTCGCACCTCGACCTCGCGCCGACGCTCGTCGGCCTGACCCACGCGAACGCCGAGAAGAAGGCGGCGATCACGAAGGATCTGCGCGGCAAGGACTTCTCGGGGCTCCTCGCCGCACCCGGCAAGGCGGGGCACACGGCGGTACGCGACGGCTCGCTGTATTGCTACAACATGTTCGCGTACATCGACGGCGAATTCATGGAGCGGGCGGCCGCGATGCTGCACGAGCCCGACGGGAAGGCCAAGGTCCAGGCCGCCGCCAAGGCCGGGACGCTGCGGCCGGACCTTCGCAAGCGCGGCGCGATCCGCAGCGTCTACGACGAACGCCATCGCTTCACCCGCTACTTCTCGCCGAAGGAGCACAACCTGCCGACTTCGATCGAGGCGCTGTTCCGCGCCAACGACGTCGAGCTCTACGACGTGGAACGCGATCCGCTCGAACGCACCAACCTGGCGGTCGGCCGCGACGCCAATCGGGAACTGCTGGAAGCGATGAATGCCAAGCTCAACGCGCTCATCGACCGCGAAGTCGGCGAGGATCTGGGACAGATGCTTCCCGGCGGCATCGACGGCGGCTGGGTCCTCACCGATGCGGTGCGCGATGTCTGAGTAACCGCCTTCACCGGAGACACCGACAGGCGCCGTCTCGTCCTCAGCACCCGCCGCGGCGCGCCGCGGCAAACGCCGCCACTTCGGCCGCGGTCGGCAGCGCCGCCTGCGCTCCGCTCCGGGTGACCTGGAGCGCCGCCGCGCATTGCGCGAAATCGACCGCGGCGTCGAACGATCGCCCCGAGGCTTGCGCGCAGGCCAGCGCACCGATGAAGCAGTCGCCGGCGCCGGTCGTATCGAGCGCGTCCACGCGCAGCGCCGGACGGAAGCGAACGCCGTCGGCGTCGGCGATGAGCGCCCCTTCGGCGCCGAGCGTGACCACGAGGCAGCCGACGCCGCGACGGCGCAGATCGGCCGCCGCACGGATCGCACCGCCGCGGGTACCGGCGTCGATGCCGGTGAGGGTTTCGAGCTCGCTCTGGTTGGGCACGAGGAGATCGAGCCGCGCGAGCCAGGACTCGGGAAGCGGTTGCGCCGGTGCGGGGTTCAGCCACAACCTGGGGCCCTCCGCCGTCCGCACGTCGAGGAGCGCATCGACCACCCCCGGCGGCGTTTCGAGCTGGCACAAGACGATGTCCGCGTGCCGCAGCTGCGCCGCCGCCCGCTCCACGTCGGGGGCCCCGAGCGCGGCATTGGCACCGGCGGCGAGGACGATGAGGTTCTCGCCGGCCGCGTCGACGACGACGACGGCTACGCCCGTCGGTTGCTCGGGCGCGACCCGCACACCGGCGATGGCGATCCCCTCGGCGGCGAGTCCCGCCCGGACGCGCTCGCCGAGCGCGTCAGCGCCGATGCAGCCGATGAAGGCGACGCTCGCCCCGAGCCGCGCGGCGGCGACGGCCTGGTTGGCGCCCTTGCCGCCGGCCTCCCAGCGCGCCTCGGTGGCCGCCAGCGTCTGTCCGCGACCTGGCAGCGTGGGGCAGGTCATGATGAGGTCGGCGTTGGCGCTGCCGACCACCGCGATTTTCGGTGGCTGGAACGAATGGTCCATGGCGCGAGTCTACGTCGCTGCCGCCCTTGTCACGCGACGCGACCACCCCAAGTTAATCAAAATGGATTCCAACGACGACCGACCGCGCCTTTCCGGGCCTGGCACCCGCCGCTATCGGTTCGACTTTGCGCCGCCGACCTTCGTCGGGCGCGTGGTCGGTTTCGTGGTGGGTGCGGCGATGCTGGTGCTCGCCTTCGTATTCTCGATCGTCGTCTTCGCCGTGCTCGCGGCGCTCGCCGTGATCGCCGGTGGGTGGCTGTGGTGGAAGACCCGGCACGTTCGCCGCGACCTGCGCGAAGCACAAGCGCGGGTGCGCCCGAACGAGCGCGAGGTGCGCGGCGAGGCGGTCGTCGTGCGTCCGGACGACGCCTCCGACGCCGCGCCGCGGTAGCGCGCCACGCCGGTGGCGCCGCGGCGCGGCATCCTGGCCGCGGCCAGCGCCGAGGTTACGGACCCGTGCGCCGCCGGCCGCTATACTGCGCGACCCGGCGAGCGTCGGGCCCGATACCGCCAGGAGTGCCGATGGCCACCATCTCGATCTCGCGCAAGCACAAGCTCTCGCACAAGAAGGCGAAGGCCGTTGCCGAGCGCATCGCGCGCGATCTCGACAAGCGCTACGGCCTCGAGTACGAGTGGGACGGCGACCATCTCGATTTCGAGCGCCCCGGAATCGCCGGCCGCATGCGGATCGCCAAGGACTCGATCGCGCTCGACGTGAGCCTGGGTTTCCTGCTCATACCGCTCAAGACGACCTTCGAACGCGAGATCGGCGCCACGCTCGACCAGCTCCTCGCCGACGCCTGAGCGGCACGCAGCGGCGCCCGCGAATGCCGTGCGATCCGTCGCGTCAGGGCCGAACGCCCGCCGCTACGGCGTGCGCACCGTCGCCGGCGGCGACAGGCGAAAGAGCAGCGGGTCCGGAAACGGATCGACCGCCCCGTCGGCGATCGCGTCGTGAATGCGCTTCTCGCGTGCGTCGATGGTAGCGAGGAACTCGCCCGCGCCGCGCATGCCGCGAAACGCCGCGAAGCCGCGTTCGAGAAAGTCCTGCAGTGCCGCCAACCCGGCCATGCGGGCCGGTCGGCGCATCATCGCGAGCGCGGTCGCGACGAAGCGCTTGCGTACCGCCTGGTCAAGCGCCGCACCGACCTCGGCGATGAGCGCGATCTGGCGCACGCGCAGGGGGAAATTACCGGCTCGCCGGTACGCCTTGCAGTATTCGGCGACGGTGAACGTCGCATCGGCACGCGGCAGGCGACCGAGGAGAACGCGATCGAGCGTCTGCGACAACGCATTGAGCTCGACCGCCGCGGCGGCGGTCGCGATCACGCTATCCGGCAGCACCTTGACGAGCGTCGGCACCACCCGGGCAAGGTCGGCGTCACGCCGGCTGTAGTCGGCCGGCCCGTACAGATCGTCCTGGAAGAACTGGATCGCCGCGGCATAGCGCGGATCGGCCGCGAGGTCGGCATAGGTCATGCGCAGCCGCCGCGCCTGCCAGCCGGCGAGCCGATCGAGCGCACCGGCGAGGATCGGATTGTCGCGCCGCTCCTCGTGCAAACGCTGGACGCGCGCCAACTCGCGCACGAGCGCGTCCTTGCTCGACACTCGACGCTCTCCTTCAGGCATGCGGCGCGCGGGCCACGACCGGACAATGCAAAGGCCGGGAGTCTAGCAGTGGCGGACGACGCGCCGCCGCACCGCCGGTCGCGCGGCTAAGTTAGATTGTTTCGTCTACGCTCGCGGGTTATGGTCGACGCTCGACCGTACCGCCAGGTTCCGCCCGCATCGCCGTGAGCCTCTCCCGCCGCAGCTTCATCGTCACCGGCGCCTTGGGCGCCGTCGCGCTCGCCACGGCGGCGTGGCTGCGTGGACCGCACGCGCCCGCGCCCATCGTTGCGCGACGGGCGCTCGACGGCGATGCGGAGGCGATCTTCGCCGCGATCGCGCCGGTGATGCTCGCCGGGGTGTGGCCTGAGGCGACCGCGGCACGCGCGCTGGCGCAGCAGGAGACACTGACCGGGATCGATGCCGCCGTCGCCGCCCTCGCGCCGGCGGCCCGCGCCGAACTGCGCCAACTCGTCGCGCTGCTGTCGCTGCCGCCGGTGCGGATCGGGCTCGCGGGACTGCACGGGCCGTGGCAGGCGGCATCGCCCGACGAGGTACGCCGCTTCCTCGATCGCTGCCGCGACAGCTCGCTGCTCACGCTGCGCGCGGCGTACGACGCCTTCCACGCCCTGATCTTCGCGGCGTGGTACGGCAATCCCCGCGCGTGGCCGGCGATCGGCTACCCCGGCCCACCGGAATTCGCCCCACCGCCATGACCTCGCCGACGGCGGTCGCCATTCCCGATCCGGTGGCCGAAGGGCTCGCCGGCGGCTGGAAAGTCATCGATGCCTCGCGCGCCGAACGCGACCTCGTGCTCGACGCCGACGTCGCCATCGTCGGCACCGGCGCCGGCGGCGGCACCGCCGCCGAGATCCTCGCCGCCAGCGGCCGCTCGGTGGTGCTCCTCGAGGAAGGCCCGTTGCGCTCGTCGCGCGATTTCTCGCTGCACGAGGCGACGACCTACCCCGAGCTCTACCAGGAATCGGCAGCGCGCAAGACCCGCGACCAGGCGATCACGATCCTGCAGGGCCGCTGCGTCGGCGGGGGCACCACGGTCAACTGGACGAGCTCGTTCCGCACCCCCACCACGACCCTCGACTGGTGGCGCCGCGAATACGGCCTCACCGACGTCTCGGCAGCGGCGATGGCGCCGTGGTTCGAGCGCATGGAGGAGCGCCTGTCGATCGCGCCGTGGCCGGTCACGCCCAATGCCAACAACAGCGCACTCGCCCGTGGCGCCGCTGCGCTCGGCATCGCGACGCCGATCATGCACCGCAACGTCAAGGGTTGCTGGAACCTGGGCTACTGCGATCTCGGCTGTCCGACCAATGCGAAGCAGTCGATGCTGGTCACCACGATTCCGGCGGCGCTCGAACACGGCGCCACGCTCGTCACGCGGGTGCGCGCCGACTTCTTCACGACGCGCGGCGACGCGGTCACCGCGATCGAGGCACACGCCATCGATCCGGCGAATGGGCAACCGATGACGCGCCGGGTGACGGTGCGCGCGCGCAGCTTCGTGAGTGCGGCCGGTGCCATCGGCACGCCGGCGCTCTTCCTGCGCAGCGCGCTCCCCGATCCGCACGACCTGGTCGGGCGGCGCACCTTCCTGCACCCGGTCGTGCTCTCGGCGGCGACCATGCCCGAGGTCATCGACGGCTTCGCCGGCGCACCGCAATCGGTCTACACCGATCACTTCCAGGAAGGCGAGCCGCTCGACGGCCCGATCGGCTTCAAGCTGGAGGTGCCACCGCTGCACCCGCTGCTGACGGCGGTGACCTTGAGTGGCGACGGCACGCAGCACGCGCGCTGGATGCACGACTACCGGCATCTCCACGTGGTGCTCGCGCTGCTGCGCGACGGCTTCCACCCGCACAGTGCCGGCGGCCGCGTCCACCTGCGCAGCGACGGCACCCCCGTGCTCGACTACCCGCTGACGCCCTACGTCTTCGCCGGCATGCGCCGCGCCTTCCTCGCGATGGCGCGGATCCAGTTCGCCGCCGGCGCCACCCGGGTCGCGCCCGGCCATGGACACGGCACCTCCTTCACTTCGCTTGCCCAGGCCACCGCCGCCATCGAGTCCTTCGACCTCGCGCCGCTGGTGACCCGCGTCGTCTCGGCGCACGTGATGGGCGGCGCACCGTTCGGGCCGGATCCGCGGCACGCGGTCGTCGACCCTGCGGGCCGCCATCACCAGTTGCGCAATCTGTACGTCTGCGACGGCTCGATCTTTCCCACGTCGATCGGCGCCAATCCGCAATTGTCGATCTACGCGTTCGCGGCGCGTATCGCGGACGGCATCGCCCGCAGCGCGGCTTGACCCGACACCGGCCGGCACCGCGCTTTACGGCCGGTACTGCGCTTTAGTGTGATTCCTCTAGCGATTCGTCGCTACATTGCATCGTGAAGCGTGGTCGGGAGACGGCCGCGCGCACTCGAAAGGAGAATGCACCATGCGCAATGCCGACATCAAGAACGCGCCGGCCACCGGCACCGTCCGCCACGTCTCGCGTCAGATCTGGCTCGCCGGCCTCGGCGCCGCCGCGCTCACCCGCGATTGGGCCGAGTCGGGGGCGGGCCCGATGTTCCGTTCGCTCGTCAAGGAAGGCACGCTCGTCGAGGCGCGGACGATCCGCGTGGTCGGCGATCGCCTCGAGACGTCGTACGCGAAGGTGAATTCGGTGTGGCGGCGTACCCGCGCCGTGGTCCAGTCGGGCGTGCGCGATGCGGCGGACTCCGCCGTGTCGCTCGTCCAGAAGACGCTGCCGCGGTCGCTCCCGCAGGTGAAGCTGCCAGCGATGGCCGTCGATGCGCCGGCCCGCAAGACCGTCCGCAAGACGACGCGCAAGCACGGCGTGAAGAAGGCCACCGCGCCACGCACGGCACGCGTCGCCAAGCGCGGCGTGCGCGGAAAGGCTCGCGCCGCGAAGTAGTTCTCCGTTACCATTGCGCGCAACCGGGACGCCGCTGAACGGCGTCCCGACGACGGATCGTCGCGTCCGATTGCACCCGCCCACGGCGTACACCGCGCCACGGGCGTGCAGGCGGGGATCCGGCGCTTGGTGCCAAGGGGGAACATGCAGGACTCGCCTCGACCCGGACGCCGCGTGCGTCGCGGAGCCCGCCAGCGGATCGCAGCGCCGCGATCCACCCGTCACGCCGCCACGGCGGTAGCCCGACCTGCGAAGCGCGGCATCGGTCTGGCCCTGGCCGGCGGCGGTCCATTGGGCGGTGTCTACGAGGTTGGCGCGCTGCTCGCGCTGGCCGACTCGCTCGAGGGCCTCGATCTCAGTCGCCTCGACGTCTACGTCGGGGTGTCGTCGGGCGGCTTCGTCGCCGCGGCGCTCGCCAACGGCCTGTCGCCGGCGCAGATGTACCGCCTCTTCATCGACGACGGCGTCGATGCCGCGCTGCGGCCGGAGATCTTCCTGCGCCCGGCCTTCGGTGAATTCGCACGCTGCCTCGCCGCGCTGCCGGGTCTCACGACCGAGGCGGTGCTGCAATACCTGCGCGACCCCTTCCACCAGGGATTGGCGCGGTCGCTCGCCACGCTGGCGAGGGCGCTGCCGACCGGCATCTTCGACAACCAGGTGATCGGTCGCTTCCTGGCGCGCCTCTTCAGCGCGCCGGGGCGCACCAACGATTTTCGCGAACTGCGCGCCAAGCTCTTCCTGGTCGCGACCAACCTCGATACCGGCGTGCCGGTCACCTTCGGCCCCGGCGCGCACGACGACGTGCCGATCTCGCGCGCGATCGAGGCGTCGAGCGCGCTGCCCGGGCTCTTCCCGGCGGTGCCGATCGCCGGTGGTCACTACGTCGACGGCGCGCTCAACAAGACGCTGCACGCCTCGGTCGCGCTGGAGCAGGGGGTCGGCCTCCTGCTGTGCGTGAACCCGCTCGTCCCCTTCGATGCCAGCGCCGCGCAGCGCCACGGCATGCCGCGCGTCGATCACATTGCCGACGGCGGCTTGCCGCTGGTGCTCAACCAGACTTTTCGGGCGGTGATCCATTCGCGCATGCAGGTAGGGATGGATCGCTATGCGCGCCAGTATCCGCACGCCGACATCGTGCTCTTCGAGCCGGCGAGCGAAGACGCCGACATGTTCTTCGCCAACATCTTCAGCTACCGGCAGCGCCGGCGCCTGTGCAACGTGGCTTTCGCCACCACGCGGGTGAACCTCGCGGCGCGCGCCGGCACGCTCGAACCCCTGTTGCGCCGGCACGGCATCACGCTCCGGCACGAGCGCCTGGGCGACGCCGCCCGCGACATCACCGCGGCGCTCGACGATCCGCGCCCGCTGCGGCACGACATCTCGCAGCGTTCGGTCAAGCAGGCGGTACGTGAACTCGGGCACACCCTCGATCACCTCGAGCGCGCCGTGGCCCGCGCGCGCTAGGCGCCGGCCCGGCGCGGCGGCCCGATGGCGCAACGCAAGCCGCCGCGCCGCACCCGCGAGCGCATCCTGCAGACGAGCCTCGCGCTCTTCAATCGCGACGGCGAGCCCAACGTCACGACCGCGCACATCGCCGACGAGATGACCATCAGTCCGGGCAACCTCTATTACCACTTCCGGAACAAGGACGAGATCATCGGCGAGCTCTACGACGCCTACGCGACGAGCGTGGCGCCGCTTCTGGCCGTCCCCGACGACGCGTCGCCGGGCGTCGAGGACCTGTGGTTCCTTCTGCACGTCCTCTTCGAGCGGATGGCGGACTACCGCTTCCTCTATCGGGATCTCGACGAGATCACCTCGCGCAACCGGCGCCTCGCCCGGCGCTTCGCCGACCTCCTGCAACGCCTGGATGCCACCTTGCGGACGCTCTGCGCGAGCCTCGTGCGATCCGGCCGGATGCGCGCCAGCGACCGGGAGATCGAGGTACTGGCGAGCAACGCCGCGCTCGTCTGCACCTACTGGATGTCGTGGCAGCGGGTGAACCGCGGCCACGGGGACGAGCTCGCCCCTGATCAGGCGGCACACAACGTGCTTGGACTCTTCGCACCGTATCTCGTGGGGGACGACCGTACCTTGCTCGAACGGATCGGCGAAGGCTATCTCGCAGCACCCTGACCAAGGAGGAGGCATGGCCGGCAAATGGGCGAAGTTCCCGCACGCGGACAAGGTATACGACTACGACGCCGCGCGCCTCAAGAAGGCCTGGTCCCGGCTGCACCGTGGTGACGGCGAGCCGTTTCCCAAGGACGGCGCCGTCGCGGCTGCCTGGCAGGCGTTCCACGCGGGCCGCTACGACGAGGCCGTGAAACTCGGCACCGCGGCCGGTGGCGCCGGAACGAATGCGGCGATCAAGGCGCAGGTGGTCTACGCGCACTACCTCGAAAAGACCGCGAAGACGAAGCTCGCGCTCCTGGAGGAGGCGGTGGCGCTGGCCGATGCGCGGCGGCAGGCGGCGGCGAAAGACGCCAATGCGCACTACCTGTACGCTTTCGCGCTCGGCCGTTACAGTCAGGGCATCTCGGTCGCGAAGGCGCTGACGCAGGGCTACGGCGGCAAGATCAAGGACGCGTTGCTCACCGCGCTCAAGCTCGAACCGAAGCACGCCGAGGCGCACACCGCGTTCGGCGCCTACCAGGCCGAGGTGATCGACAAGGTGGGTGGCCTCGTCGCCGGCATGACTTACGGCGCGAAGAAGGACTCGGCGCTGGAACACTACGAAAAGGCGCTGGCGCTCTTTCCCGAGTCGCCCATCGCGCACGTCGAGTACGGTAACGGACTGCTCATGCTGTTCGGCAAGAGCCGCGTCGGCGAGGCGACCACGGCGTACGAGAAAGCGGCAGCGCTCGCTCCTGCCGATGCCATGGAACGTCTCGACGTCGAATTCGCGAAGGCGGAACTGGAATGAGGTCGTGATGGCGCCGATCGGCGCCGGGAAGGAACGGGTCATGAAACGGATTCGACGAGGCATCACCCTCCTGCTGGCGGGCGCGCTGCTGGCCGGTGGCGCGATCGCGCAGGACAAGGCGGGAGCGGGCAAGGCCGCGAGCACTCCCGCCGGGCCGGCGGAGAAGCCGCCGGCCAGCATCGACACGATCAAGCGCATCCGCGATACCGGCACGCTGCTGCTCGGCGTGCGGGATACCAGCGTGCCGTTCTCGTTCGTCGATGCGCAGAAGCAGCCGCAAGGCTACTCGGTCGATCTGTGCCTGCGCGTGGCCGACGCCATCAAGGCCGAACTCAAGCTGCCCAAGCTCGAGGTCCGGTTCGTCCCCGTCACCTCGGCCAATCGCATCACGGCGCTCCTCGAGGGCAAGATCGACCTCGAATGCGGGTCGACCACCAATACCCGGGACCGGCAAAAGCAGGTCGCCTTCGCGTACACGACGTACATCGCCGGCATCAAGATGCTTGCCAAGAAGTCGTCGAACATCAACTCGCTCGAGGACGTCCGCGGCAAGAGCGTGGTGGTGACCAAAGGCACCACCAGCGAGAAGATGCTCAAGACGATGAACGATGAGCGCGTGCTCAAGGTCAAGATCATCGAATCGCCCGACCATGGTGAGTCGTTCAAGGCGGTGGACGACGGCAAGGCGGTGGCGTTCCTCATGGATGACGTGCTGCTCTACGGCCTCATCTCCAAGGCGAAGAAGCCCGATGATTTCGCGGTCGTCGGCAAGTACCTGTCGGTGGAGCCGTACGCGATCGTGATGCGCAAGGACGAGCCGGCGTTCGAGAAGATCGTCAACCGCGCGCTCATCGACCTCTTCCAGTCGGGCGAGATCCGGCGGATCTATGCCAAGTGGTTCAACACCAAGGATCTCGTGGTGCCGCTCAATCCGTACCTCAAGGAGGCGTTCACGGCGCCGAATACGTTCCCGGCGTGGCCGTAGCCAGGGATCAGAGATCAGGAATCAGGGATCAGTCGTGGCGGTGGGTCCGGTGGCGGCGCATCGAGCGCCGGGTTGCGTCGAGGTGATGCGTCGACGACGAAGACAGCGCAGCGCCAAGGCCCCTGCTGATCTCCGATCCGCGATTACTGCCGCGCGATCGCCGCGGCGGCGTCTTCGGGATCGAGGTCGCCGGTGCGCGGCCACGGCGCCATCAGCGTGGTGAGCACGAGCTGCTCGAACTCGCGGGCGACGCGGTCGGCGATGCGCTCGGGATCGGGGCACAGGCCGGCATCGGCGATGATGCCGAATTGCACGGTCCCGTCGTACGAGATGATCGATACCCCCATTCCGATGTTGCCCGATTGCGGCACCCAGAACATCAGGCTGTCGATCGGTGCCCCGGCGAGGTAGAGACGCTGCTGCGGTCCGGGAACGTTGGTCATCACGCTCGTCGCATTGCGCGCCAGCGCCTGCAGGATGAACTCCTGCATGGGGCGCGGACCCGAGCCCATCGCTGCGAGCAGGCCGAGGGCGAGCATCGGCTGGTACGAGCCCTTGAGCGAATTCATGTTGGCGCGGACCGCGTACAGTCGCTCGATCGGGTTTTCGATGCCGATGGGCAGGTCGAGGAAGACGAGGCCGAACTGGTTGCCGAGCCGGTAGGCCTGTTCCATCGGCCGGAGATTGACCGGGACGAGCGCGCGCGTCATCACCCCGAGCGTCGGGTCGCCCTTCTCTTCGAGATAACTGCGCAGCGCACCGGCGACGCAGGAGAGCACGACATCGTTCACCGATGCGCCGAGCGCATAGCCGATCGTCTTCACCTCGCCCAGGGGCAGCGGATCGGTCCACGCCACGCGCTTGGCTACCCCGGGAACGCCCTTGAAGCGGGTCGGTGAATCGGTCGCCATCAAGGCGAGCTTGGCGACGTCCGCGGTGAGGGCCGCCCCTTCGCCGGCGAGCGTCACCGCGCGCATGGGATCGGCGACCAGGCCCGCGCCCTTTTCGACCAGCGTCGCACCGAGCTTGCGTGCCACGCCCGCGACCCCGGAGAGGGGACCGAGCAGCGCGCTCAGGGGATCCTGATCGGCGGCCGCACGCCGCGGTCGCGGCGCGAACGGCATCGCGGGAGGGCCATCGGGGCCGGCGTCGGTCATCGACAGCATGACCCGGACGAGCGCGATGCCGTCGGCGTATGCATGGTGGATGCGCACGATCACCGCGCTACCCCCCTGGTAGTCCGGCACCAGATGGAACTGCCACAGGGGATGCGCGGGATCCAACGGCGTCGTCGCGAGGTCGGAGACGAGCGCCTGCAACTCGCCGCGGCCACCGCCCTGCGGCAACTCCGCGCGAACCACATGGTTCGCGATGTCGAAGTGACCATCGGCCTCCCAGAAGGCGACGCCCGCAACCTCGTGCGGCCGGTCACGGAAGCGACGGAACACCACGAAGCGCTCGGCCACCAGCCGGCGCAGCCGCGCGAGCGCGATGCGCTTGCGAAACAGCAGCACGCCGCAGATCATCATGAGGTTCTGCGGCCGATCCATGCGCAGCCACGCGGTGTCGACCGCGGACATCTTGACGCGTCGGGCTGCGGGCATGGTGGACGAAGGGGCGCGGGGCGTGAGCGCGCTCGTTGCGGGCGACTCTGCGATCACGCTAAAGTAGCACGAAACACGCGCGCGAACGTGCCGCGTGCCCGGAGGAGACCCTGCATGGCCACCGCAAAGAAGGACGACCTCGCCGCCAAGTTCGAAGCCGCGGCGGCCGCCGCGAAGCAGACCAAGAAGAAGCCGGACAACACGACGCTGCTCAAGCTCTACTCGTACTACAAGCAGGCGACCGAAGGCGACGTGAAGGGAGCGCGCCCGGGCGGTCTCGATTTCGTGGGCGGCGCGAAATACGATGCGTGGGCGAAGCTCAAGGGCATGACGCGCGACGAAGCGATGACGCAGTACGTGAAGCAGGTCGACAAGCTGAACCGCGTGTAGCCGACCCGCGCCCACCGAACCCCGCGGGGTGCCGGGCGCGCTCCCGAAATCGCGACGACGGCGGCGTCAGCCGGCCGTGCGCTTGCCGCGCGTGCGCCGCGGCGCGGTCGTCGCGGAGGCAGCGTCGGCGGGCGCCGTCTTCGGCTTGCGGGCGCGCTTGACCGCGGGTGCCTTGCCGGTGGGCGCCTTGCCGCCGCCGGCCTTGATGAGTTCGTTCACCGCCGCCGAGAGCGCGTCGACCCGCTCGGCGAGACGCTCGACGTCGCTTTGCGTGTGCACGCCGAGCTTGGCCAGCGCACGCGCCACCCGCGCCTCGAAGACCTGCTCCAGCTTGTCCCAGGTGCCGCCGACGCCATCCTTGACTTCCTTCACCTTGGCCTTGGCGGCGTCGGTCGCGGCCGCCGCCGTATCGACGGCGGCGCGGCGCGTCTTCGATTCCAGCGCCTCGCCCTGCTTGACCAGGCCTTCGAACATCCGCGCGCCTTCGGCCTGCACGCGCGAGAACGCGCCCAGGCCGGCGAGCCAGATGCTGCGTGAGGAATCGAGGATCTGCTGCGAGGTATCGCGGCTCGCCTCGGCAGCCTTGCGACCGCCCTTGCCAGGTCCCTTGCCCGCTGCCGCGGCGTCATCTTCGTTGGCCATTGCGGCCCGTGCTTTCTTCAGCATCGCTCGTCCTCGTTTCGTGTCGTTGGCCGGTCGGTGACCGTCGATACTGCGCCGTGAACCGTAGAGCAATCATACTAAAGCGCGACCGGTCGAAGGCGGGCGAATGGGGCGGTCGAGCGGTGCACGACAGCGTACAATCGCCGCGACGCGGCGCAAGGAGGAGAGAACGATGGCTTACTTCGTCACCGGCGCGACCGGTTTCATCGGACGGTTCCTCGTCGAGCGACTGGTCGCCCGCGGCAAGCCCGTCTACGTGCTCGTCCGCAAGGAGTCACTGGGCAAACTCGACGCGCTGCGCGCCGCCTGGGGTGACGGCGCGAAGCACGTGGTGCCGGTGCTGGGCGACCTCGCCAAGCCGAACCTCGGGGTGAGCGCCGCCGACCAGCGGAAGCTCAAGGGGAAGATCGCGCACGTCTTCCATCTGGCGGCGATCTACGACCTCAAGGCTTCCGCCGAGAGCCAGCAGGCCGCCAACGTGGACGGCACGCGGCACGCCGTCGAGTTCGCCGCGGCGATCGGCGCCGGCTGCTTCGACCACGTGAGCTCGATCGCCGCCGCCGGCCTCTACGACGGCGTCTTCCGCGAGGACATGTTCGACGAGGCCGAGGACCTCGACCATCCGTACTTTCGCACCAAGCACGATGCCGAAGCCGTGGTGCGCCACGAATGCGCGATCCCGTATCGCATCTACCGCCCGGGCTTCGTCGTCGGCCATTCGCAGACCGGCTACATCGACAAGATCGACGGGCCGTACTACTTCTTCAAGCTGCTGCAGAAAGCGCGCGACATCGTCCCGCCGTGGATGCCGATGCTCGGCATCGAGGGCGGGCGCATCAACATCGTGCCGGTCGACTACGTCGCCGCTGCCCTCGACGCGATCGCGCACAAGAAAGGGCAGGACGGCAAGTGCTTCCACCTCACCGATCCGCACCCGCACCGCATCGGCGAGGTGCTCAACATCTTCGCCAAGGCCGGGCACGCGCCGCAGATGACGATGCGTCTTAATGCGAGGATGTTCGGATTCATTCCGGCGCCGGTCCTCTACGGGATCGGGTCGCTCGCCCCGGTCAAGCGGATGATGCGGGTGGTGCTCACCGACCTCGGCATTCCGAAGGACGTGTTCCAGTTCGTCAACTGGCCCACACGCTACGACAACCGCGAAACGGTGAAAGCGCTCAAGGGCACCGGGATCAGCGTGCCGCCGCTCGCGAGCTATGCGGCGAAGATCTGGGATTACTGGGAGCGCAACCTCGATCCCGACCTCTTCATCGATCGCAGCCTCGCCGGACGCGTCAAGGGCAAGGTCGTGGTGGTCACGGGAGCCTCGTCGGGGATCGGCCGGGCGACCGCGATCAAACTCGCCGGCGCCGGCGCCAAGATGATCCTCGTCGCCCGCGGCGAGGAGAAGCTCGTCGAAACGAAGCGCGAGATCGAGGCCGCCGGCGGCACCTGCTGGATGTACACCGCCGACGTCGCCGACATGAGCTCGTGCGACGCCCTCGTCGCCCGCGTGCTGAAGGAGCACGGTGCCTGCCACTACCTCGTCAACAACGCGGGACGCAGCATCCGCCGCGGTGTCGTGAATTCGTTCGACCGCTTCCACGACTACGAGCGGACGATGCAGCTCAACTATTTCGGCGCGCTGCGCCTCATCATGGGCTTCCTGCCGACGATGCTCAAGCAGCAGCAGGGGCGCATCATCAACATCTCGTCGATCGGCGTGCTGTCGAACGCACCGCGCTTCTCGGCCTACGTCGCGTCGAAGTCGGCGCTCGACTCGTTCTCGGCCTGCGCGGCGAGCGAGCTCGCCGACAAGAACGTGCACTTCACGACGATCAACATGCCGCTGGTGCGCACGCCGATGATCGCACCCACCAAGATCTACGAGAGCGTCCCCACGCTGTCACCGGAAGAGGCCGCCGACCTGGTCGTCGACGCGATCGTGCACAAGCCGGTGCGCATCGCCACCCGCCTCGGCATCTTCGGTGCGGTGTGTCACGCCGCCGCCCCCAAGCTCACGCAGATCCTGCTCAACGCCGCGTTCAACATGTTCCCGGACTCGGCCGCGGCGCAGGGCAAGAAGGGCGAGGAGGCTCCTCGCCAGGAGCTCACCCCCGAGCAGATCGCGTTCGCACAACTCACGCGCGGCATCCACTGGTAGCGCGTCGAGGCGGGGTAGCGTCGTCGATCGGCGGCGTCACGTGCTGCCGGCACCGCTCGTCGCTGCGCCACGTGCGTCGCGCGCCTTGCGTGTCTCGCCGGCGATGACGCTCGGGCGAGAGCTCGGGATGTCGCCACCCGCTGTCAGCCGGACGCCTTACCGCAACAACTGAAGCACGAGCGGCAATGTCAGGGCAGAAAGAAGCGTCTGCAGCGTGACGATCCCTGCCATCAGGTGGGCGTCGCCCCCGAGCTGTCGGGCCAGTACATAGGCGGTGGGCGCGCACGGCAGCGCGAAGAACACCACGAGAAGCGTGGTCTCGATCGCGGGAAGCCCGACCATCCGCGCCATCGCGTAGGCGACGCAAGGCACGACGAGCAGCCGACAAACGCTGTTCAAGAGCATGGCCCGCGTTTCTCCCGCGAGTTCGTCGAAACGAAGCGCGGCTCCGACGCAGAGCAATCCCAACGGGAGGCTCGTCGCCGCCAGGAACGAGAACAATCCATCCGTCCCCGCGACGAGTTCGAGGCCCGCCAGGTTCGCCGATACGCCGATGAGGCAGGCCATGACCAGCGGGTTCTTCAGCAATGCCAGGGCGAGGTCCTTGGGCCGGAGGTGTTGGCCCGACGTGAAGGCAAGGATGGACAGGACGTTGACAATGGGCACCAGCGCCGCCAACAGCAATGCCGCCAACGTCAGGCCGTCGGTTCCGAACGCACCCGCGACCGCGGCAAGTCCGATGTACGTGTTGAAGCGGAGCGTGCCCTGCGCGATGACGCCGAATCGATCTGGCCGCCATCGAAAGAGCCGACGAAGGCCCAGCAGCACGACCCACAGGATGGCCATGGCAAGCACGGCGCAGAGCGCGAGGCGCGGCAACGCAGGGTTGTCGAGCGGCGCGCTTATGAGACTCCGGATCAACAAAGCGGGGAACAGGACGAAGTAGTTGAAGCGCTCCGCGCCCGGCCAGAATCCTTCGTTGGGAAAGCCTGCCCTGCGTGCCAGGTATCCGCCGACAATCAGCGCGAAAAGAGGCCAAAGCGTGACCAGCAAAGACATCCGGGCTCTTCTGTCGGGTCGCTGCGGGCAACTGTAGCAGCCGGCCCTCAAGCCCGCCAATCACGCGCAGACGCTCGACGGCCGGAACATGATGCACCTCGGCGCCGACGCCGCATGCATCATGCGCGTCACCCAGCGCCCACCGCCTCCGTCGTGGCGGGACCGTCGCCGCGCGCCCGCCGTATCTGCTCCGCGACGATCGCGAGCACCTGCGGATCGCCGAGAAGCGCGTTGTGCGCGATGCCCGAGAGCACGATGTCGTCGGGACCCAGCCGGGACGAGGTCTGCGGCGTGACCATCGAGTCGTGCCACGACCAGATCGACACCATCGGCACCGCGCGCTCGCTGGCATCGGGCGTTGCCAGCCTGTGGAGGTAGGCGCTGCCCGGGCGCATCTGTGCCAGCGGTTTGCCGCTCATGAGCCAGGCGTGACGGCTCCCCGCGTAGGGGGTGCCGATCGAGACCAGCCGGCGCACGTGCGCCGGACCGTAGGCGCGCAGGTACGCGCGCGCGACGAGCCCGCCCATGCTGTGCGCGACGATCACCACCTGTGTTGCACCCGTGGCGCGCTCGATCGCTGCGATCTTCGCTGCCACCTGCACGGCGAACGTCTCGATCGCCGCGAACGGCGGGCCGTACGACAGCGCGTAGACGGGCCCCAACCCCTGCGCATCGAGGTGCCGCCGCAGCGTGGTCCACACCGCCGCGTTGCAGCCGACGCCGTGCAGCAGGAGGACCGGCAAGGCGGCGGGTGCCGGCGGCGGATCGGGCATCAGCCACGCATACAGAGCCATCTTCGGCGCCCGCGCGAGGCTCGCGAACTCGTGGCAGAACAGCCGCACGCGGCCCATGAGATCGAGCTCCAGTGCGGCCGGCCGCGCGCTGCGCCAGCGCCGGCCGAAATACATCCACAGCACCGTGACGAAGAGCGGAAAGGCGAGGTACGCGAAGGGATAGCCCACGACGAACGGCCACCACGCGGCGCCATGCTCCACGGCACGTGCTGCCCAGGCCACATACGCGAGCGTTCCGATGCCCAGGGCCGTGGCGAAGAAGATGGCGACCCACATGCCTAGCACTCTGTCGGGCTTGCTTTCGCGGATGCGACGGAGTCGATTGGGGCGCAGTTCAAGGCGCGAGCCCGGAAGCGTCCGCGACGCCGCCGTGCGCGCGGGGGTCGCGCAGGGCGTCAAGGGCGGCGTCGAGATCGGGCAGGAGCGTCACCCCGGCCGGTACCCTGCGCAGGCGCTGCGTGAGCGCACCGCCGGCCCACAGCGCGAGCCGTGGCGGCAACTGCGCGCGCAGGCGGGTAAGCCCTTCGCTCGCCTGACGCAGCGGAAAGCCGGCCGAGAACGACAGCGCCACGATCTGCACGCGATGCGCGAGCGCCGCGGCGCGAATGTCGCCGATCGGTGTCTGCGGACCGAGCGAGACGCACCGCGCACCCTCGGGCGCCACCAGCGCCTCCACCATCAGCAAGCCGAGCGCGTGCGGCTCGCCGGGGAGCGTGGTGAGCAAGAGCCGTGGGCTGCCGTCGTGGCGGGCCAGACCGTGAATCGCACCGCGCAGCGTCAGCTGCACCTGCTCGGTGTACAGGTGTTCCTCGAAGACCGCGAGCTCGCCGCGCATCCAGGCGTCGCCGACCGCCCGATTGAGCGGCGCCACCGTCGCCTGCACGAAGCGCTGCACGCCCTGGCGCAGGAGCAGCGTGGCGAGGAGCGTTGCCAGCCCGGCGACATCGTGCGTGCGCAACTTGTGGAGGACGTCGCGCTCGAGTGAGGTCGCCGCCGATTCCTGGCGCGCCGGCGTCCGCGCCTCGGCCAGCGCGTCGAGCGCGTACGCGTCGAGTCCGATGATCTTGCCGGGGCGTACGCCGGTATCCATCAGCCGCTTGATGACGCGCAGCTTCGCGACGTCGGCGACGTCGTAGGCGCGTTCGCCGTTGCCGTCACGCAGCGGCCGCGGGAAGCCGTAGCGGCGCTCCCACATGCGCAGCACGTCCTTGGACAGCCCCGTTTCGCGCTCGACGGCGCCGATCGTGATGGCGGGATCCACGGGGGTGGTGGCGGGCACGGCGTCAGGCGCGCCTACTCGCGCTTCAAGTCGGGAAAGTCCTCCTCGAAAAATTCGAGGTCGGCACGCTCGCCGCGCTCGCGGCGCGCGGCTTCGGCCTGGCGCAGCTCGACGCGGCGGATCTTTCCCGAGAGCGTCTTCGGCAACTCGACGACGAACTCGAGCCGGCGAACGCGCTTGTAGGGGGCGAGTTGCCGCCGCGCGAAGGTGAAGATGTCCTGTGCCAGCTCGCGGCCGGGCACGCTCTGCGCGGTGACGGTGACGAACGCCTTCGGCACGGTCAGGCGCAGCGGATCGGGGCTCGGAACGATCGCGACCTCGGTGACCGCCACGTGTTCGATGAGCGCGCTCTCGAGCTCGAAGGGGCTGATCCGGTAGTCGGAGGCCTTGAACACGTCGTCGGCGCGACCGACGAAGGTGACGTAGCCATCGGCATCGCGCGTGGCGGTATCGCCGGTGTGATAGCGCCCGTCGCGCATCGCGCGCGCGGTGCCTTCCGCGCTGTCCTCGTAGCCCGCCATGAGCCCGGTCGGCCGCGGATCGAGCTCGAGGCAGACCTCGCCTTCGTCGGCCGGATGGCCGTCGATATCGAGCAGCACGACGCGATATCCCGGCAGCGCGCGGCCCATCGATCCGGGCTTCAACGGCTGCCCCGGCGGATTGCCGAGGAGCGCGGTCGTCTCGGTCTGGCCGTAACCGTCGCGGATGGTGATGCCCCATGCCGACCGCACCTGCTCGATGACCTCGGGATTGAGCGGCTCGCCGGCACTCGCAAGCTCGCGCAGCGCGAGGCCTCCACGGTGCGCGGCGAGATCCTCCTGGATGAGCAGCCGCCACACGGTGGGTGGCGCGCACAAGGTGGTGACGCCGCAGCGTGCGACGGCGGCGAGCAGTCCCTTCGCGTCGAAGCGCGCCGAGTTGTAGATGAAGACACAGGCGCCGGCGTTCCACGGCGCGAACACGCAGCTCCACGAGTGCTTGGCCCAGCCGGGCGAGGAAATGTTGAGGTGGATGTCGCCGGGGGTGATGCCGAGCCAGTACATCGTCGACAGATGGCCGACGGGATAGCTCTGGTGCGTGTGCAGGACGAGCTTGGGCTTCGACGTCGTCCCCGACGTGAAGTAGAGGAGCATGGGATCGGTCGCCTGGGTGTCGCCGTCGGGCGTGAAGGCAGCGGGGAACGCGTCGGCGGCGCCGTGGCTCACCCACCCCGCTTGCGCGGCGCCCGAGCAGATGCGCGTGTAGCTTCCTTCAACGCCGGCGAACTTCGGGAGGTGCGCGTTGGCGGCGACGACGTGCCGCACCCGCCCGCGCTCGATGCGATCGCGCAGGTCGTCGGGGGTGAGGAGCGCGGTTGCCGGGATCACCACCGCGCCCAACTTCATCGCGGCGAGCATCGTCTCCCACAGTGCGGGCTCGTTGCCGAGCATGAGGAGGATCCGGTCGCCGCGCGCCACACCGAGGCTGCGCAGGTGATTCGCGACCTGCGCCGAGCGCGCCGCGAGCTCGCGAAAGGTCTGCCGGTGCTCGCTGCCGTCCTCGCCGACGATCAGGAGCGCCGGACGATCGTTGTCCTTCGCCATGACGTCGAAGTGATCGAGCGCCCAGTTGAAGCGGGTGAGCTCGGGCCAGCGGAAGTCGCGGGCGGCGGTGGCCCAGTCGGTGCGCTGCGCGAGCAGGAAATCGCGGGCGCGGATGAAGCGATGGTGCGGGGTGTCCATGCCGGTGACCTCCGATGGCGGGGCTCGCGGTGCCGGTCGATGGGTAGGTCTGGACGCGGCTTGCGAAGCCTGCCAAAATTACGGGTTCTGGCGAGCTAGCTCAGCTGGTTAGAGCAGAGGAATCATAATCCTTTGGTCGGGGGTTCGAGTCCCTCGCTCGCTACCAACTTCTGTCTGGCCCTGCAGCGATGCGGGGCCTTCCTGTCTGCGTGAGGGCCGGCGCGCGGCCGCCTCCGCTCATGTCCCCCGCGGCGGGCTACACCCGCCGCTCCTCCTTGACTTCGCTGCGCCGGCCGCGCGCCGGCCCTGGCGAGCGCGGTGATGTCGGCGACGCAGCGTACGCGATGCGCGTGATGGGCGTCTACGCCGGCACCCACTCTGCCGACAGCGTCTCCGCCTGCCGCAGCACGGTTTCGGTGGCCTCCTCCTGCCGGTCCGGCGGATAGCGGCAGCGGCGCAGCAGCGTCCTCACCATCACCCGCAGCTTCGCGCGCACCGTCTCGCGCTTCGCCCAGTCGACGGTGACGGACTTGCGCAGGCTCATGGTCAGCTCCACCGCGATCTTCTTCAGCGTGGCGTCGCCCAGCTCCCGCACCGCCGCCTCGTTGGCAGCGAGCGCGTCGTAGAAGGCGGTCTCGTCGGGATTCAATGCCCGACTGCCGATGCCGCAGCCGTGGATCGAGTCCACTGCCCAGAGCGCCAACCACGCGGTACTACGCGAATCCGATGCACTTGCAGTGCCCTCCCGCGAGCCAGTGGAGTCCGTAGAATGCGCCGATGCGCTACGTTGCCCATGGACCTGACCACGGCCTGACCGACCACCTGCGGGCGGTGGCCGAAAGGGCGGCCAGATGCGCGCCGACCGGTTCGCAACTCTGGGCGCACCAAGCCGGCCTGTGGCACGACCTTGGCAAGTTCCGTCCGGGATTCCAGCGCTACATCCGCACGGACGAGAACGCACACATCGAGGGCCGCGGTGTCGGCCAGCGGGACAAGACGCACTCGGCCGCCGGCGCGGTGCACGCTCTGCAGGAACTGAAGCAGCGCTTCGGCGAAGCTGGGCGGCGTGCGGGTTGGCTGCTGGCGCACCTGATCGCCGCCCACCACGCCGGCCTTTACGACGCGGCCGATTTAAAGGACCGGTTGCTCGGCAGCGGCAGGAGCGACAGCGAACGTGAGCATCGCGAGGCGGCACGTGCTTGCACCGAACACGAATCGGCGCTGCTCGCGCTCCCCGAAGAGCTGGACGCGAGTTCGATGCTGTTCGGCATCCCAGGTCTTCGCGAGGGCGAGCCGCTGGCACAGGCACTCTGGCTGCGCATGCTGTTCTCGGCCCTCGTGGACGCGGACTTTCTCGATACCGAAGCCTACCTGAATCGCAGCCAGGCTGAGCGCCGCGCGGGCTTCGCGCCGCTGGCCAAGTATCTGGCGCAGCTGGACGCGCACATGGATGGATTGGCCGCGCGAGTGCATGCCGCGGGTCGCGCGGACGAACCCGTGATGCGCGCCCGAGCGCAGGTACTCGCGGACTGCCGAGCAGCAGCCGCGCAGCCGCAAGGGGTCTTCAGCTTGCAGGTGCCCACCGGGGGCGGCAAGACACTCGCCTCGCTCGCTTTCGCGCTGCGGCACGCGGCGGCGCACCGGCTCGCGCGCGTCATCGTCGCCATTCCCTACACCAGCATCGTCGAACAGACCGCCGACGTACTGGCGGCCATTTTCGGGCGTGAAGCGATCGTCGAGCACCACAGCCAATCCGACGCCGACCTCGCCCTTCTGTGGCAGGCTCTCGGACAGATGTTCGAGCACGACCGCAGCGCCGCGCGTGGCCAGATGAGCACGCGGGGCCTGTACGTTTTCGAGCATGACGGCGAGCTGGGCAACGCGCATGCGCATGCCTTGTTCGACCGTCTCACCATCGCGCGAGCGGGCGATGCGGCGGCACCGGCACGCGACTTCGGCGCATACTCGGTGGCATTCGACGGCCGCGCTCTCGCTATCGGAGAAAGCGTCGCAGCGGCTCAGGGGGTCACCCTCACCCGGAGGTGCTGAACATGGATTGGCGCGAGCGCATCGTCTGCGACCCCGAAATCCTCGTGGGCAAGCCTGCCGTCAAGGGCACCCGCCTGTCGGTGGAGTTGATCCTCGGCTGGCTAGCCCAAGGCTGGACGCACGAAGCTCTGCTGGACGCATACCCACAGCTCACGCGCGATGACATCCTTGCCGCGCTGGCCTTCGCCGCCGAGAAGATGCGCGAGGAGTCCTACATGCTATTGGACAACCCCGCCACGTGAGCGTGCGGCTGCTGGCCAACGAGAACTGGCCGCGCCCGGCCCTGCTGGCGTTGCGCGCGGCGGGCCTTGACGTACAGGCGGTGGCCGAACGGATGCCTCGTGCCACGGATACCGACGTGTTGCGCCACGCCGCTGCCGAGGGCCGCTGGGTGTTGACCTTCGATCGCGATTACGGCGAACTCGTCTTCGCGCGCACCGTGCCGCCCCCGCCGGCTATCGTCTACCTTCGGCAAGCGGCGTACGCGCCGGACTGGCCGGCGCGGATCGTGCTGGATCTGCTGCCGCTGGCCGACTGGATCGAGGGCCATCTGGTCGTCGTTTCGGGCCGGGCTCTGCGCCGCAGGCGGCTGCCTGCCGCGTGACGGACGACGAGCTTCTGCCCATTTCGGCCCTGCAACACTGGGCCTACTGCCCGCGTCAGTGCGGCCTGATCCATCTGGAGCAGGCGTTCGACGACAACCTGCACACATTGCGCGGCAACGCTGTGCACGCGGCGGTGGACCGGCCGGGATTCGAGGTACGGCGCGGCCTGCGCGTGGAGCGGGCGTTGCCATTGTTCAGCGACCAGCTCGGATTGGTGGGCAAGGCCGACACGGTGGAGTTCGAAGCGGACGGCACACCCTATCCGGTGGAGTACAAGCACGGCAGTCGCCACAAAGCCGCGGACATCGCCGCCTGTGACGACCTGCAGCTCGCCGCGCAGGCGCTGTGCCTGAAGGAGATGGTCGGCCGCGCGGTGCCCGAAGGGGCGTTGTTCTACGCCAGCAGCAAGCGCAGGCGCGTGGTGGCCATGCATGCCGCGCTGCTGCAGCGAGTGGCCGATACCTCCGCCGAGGTGCGCGCGATGCTGGCGACAGGCCGACTGCCGCCACCCACTTCGGACTCGCGGCGCTGCCGGGGCTGCTCGCTTCGCGAGCGCTGCCAGGTCGAGGCGCTGACGCGCATCGCGGATGGTGCGGCAAGCGGTGACGACCTGTTCGATCCCGTCGGCGAACCTTGAGCATGCAGTTGCTCAACACTCTGTACGTGACCCTGCCGGACAGCCACCTGCGGCTGGACAACGACGCGCTGCGCCTGCTGGTGGGTGAAGAGACGCGGTTGCGCGTGCCGCTGCATCACCTGGGTTCGGTGGTGTGCTTCGGTCCGGTGAGCGTGAGCGTCCCGCTGATGCACCGGCTGGCCGACGAAGGCACCGCGCTCGTGCTGCTGGACGCGAGCGGCCGTTTCAAGGCGCGGCTGGAAGGCGCCACGTCAGGCAACGTTCTGCTGCGGCGTGCCCAACATGTCACCAGCCAGGACGACGGTTTCGCTCTGATGTTGGGCCGGCGTATTGTCGCCGGCAAATTGCGTAACCAGCGCTACGTGCTGTTGCGCGGCGCGCGCGATGCCAAAGACGAGGCCGACCAGCGCATACTGACCCGGGCTGCTCAGGACCTCGCCGCCAGCCGGCGTGCGCTTCCCGCCGCTGCGACGCTGGACGCCGTACGCGGGGTGGAGGGTGAGGCGGCGCGCGGATACTTCGCGGTGCTGAGCCACATCCTGCGACCCGATCTACGCGCACAGTTCCGCATGGCGGGCCGCAGCCGCCGACCGCCGCGCGACCGCATGAATGCGCTGCTGTCGTTCCTGTACTCGATGTGGATGAACGATTGCCGCAGCGCATGCGAGGCCGCGGGCCTCGACCCGCAAGTCGGCTATCTGCATGTGCTTCGACCAGGACGGGCGGCGCTGGCGCTCGATCTGATGGAGGAGTTCAGACCCCTCGCCGACCGGCTGGCACTGACGTTGATCAACCGGCTCCAAGTGACAGCGGAGGCATTCGCATTCGACGAACGCGAAGGCGGTGCCGTGATGCTGACGGCCGACGCACGCAAGACAGTGGTGCTAGCCTTCCAGGAGCGCAAGCAGGAGTCGCTGGTTCACCCGCTGTTCGCGGAAAGCGTGCCACTCGGCTTGGCGCCACTGGTGCAGGCTCGCCTTCTGGCGCGCCATGTGCGCGGCGAAGTGGTCGACTATCCGCCGTTTGCGCTTCGCTGAGGCCGAGGATGAGATGCTGGTGATCGTGTGCTACGACGTCAACACCGAAGACGCGGCGGGCCGACGCCGACTGCGCCAGGCGGCCAAGGCCTGCGAAAGCCGGGGACAGCGGGTGCAAAAGTCGGTGTTCGAGTGCCAACTCGACTTGGCGGGACTCGAGGAACTGGAACGCCGGCTGCTTTCGATCATGGACCTGGAACGCGATTGTCTGCGGCTGTATCGCCTCAGCGACGGAAGGGGCTGCGAGGTCCGGGAGCATGGCCGCTTCCGTGCCCAAGACTTCGACGCACCGCTGGTGTTCTGAAATGCGCGAACCCAGAGCGTCGACGTCGTGGGCAGGGGTTCGCGCGTGCCGGGAGGGCGCTTCCTCCCAGTCAGGTTGAGTGGCACACCCAATGGCGGGATGTCGGAAATCCAGATGCGCTTGCAGGTTCGCGCGAAGTGTGCAGAATCGTCAGCAGCCACAAGCAGTTGCACGGGTGGCGTCGCGCGCCTCTCACGGGGCGCGCGCGGATTGAAACTGTAGCCATACCGGGAGGGCGGAAAACTCGTCGACCGTCGCGCGCCTCTCACGGGGCGCGCGCGGATTGAAACGGCAAGCGGCGGGCATGAGTGCGATTGCTGACGCGGTCGCGCGCCTCTCACGGGGCGCGCGCGGATTGAAACTCCGGCATCGTGATCAGCTGCAGGTACGGCTTCCACATGTCCGAGCACACGAACTCGATCTTCTCGCTCAACTCCTTGCCGATCAAGGTAAAGAATTGCTGGAAGCTCTCGCGGGTCCGCTCCTTGCCCAAGTCGGCGGCAAGGCCGCGGATGGCGAGGTTCATGGCGACGAGGCGCCAGGTCGTGGGATTGGCCTCCTGCCCGTAGATGCTGATGTCGTCGGTGCGGCCACCGTGCGCCGCGATGAATTTCTCGCTCTGCACGAACATGCCGCCGGAACCGCAGCAGGGGTCGTATACGCGGCCGTGATGCGGTGCGAGGACCTCGACCAGCACCTTCACCACGGAGGCCGGCGTGTAGAACTGGCCGCCCTTCTTGCCCTCGGCGGTGGCGAACTGGCCCAGGAAGTACTCGTAGATCTCGCCGAGCAGATCCTTGGCGTGGTGACCCTCGCCGAAGCCGATCGTGGAGACCAGGTCCACGAGCTCGCCCAGACGACCGGGTTCGAGCTGGGTGCGACCGAACCGCTTGTCGAGGATGCCTTTCAGCCGCGGGTTGTCGGCCTCGATCGCTTCGAGCGCGGCGTCGATGCGCACGCCGATGTCGGCCTGCTTGGCTTGCGCGCGGATCGCCTCCCAGCGCGCTGACGACGGCACCCAGAACACGTTCGCCATGGTGTAGTAGTCGCGCTCCTCGAGGGCGTCAGCGTGGTCGGCTGCTTCGGGGAGATGGAGCTCGCTGCGCTGGTCGGCGAACGCGAGCTTCAGCACGTCGCGGCGCTCGTCGAAGGCGTCGCTGATGTACTTCACGAAGATGAGGCCGAGGACGATGTGCTTGTACTCGGCGGCGTCCATGCTGGAGCGCAGCTTGTCGGCGGCGGCCCAGAGGGTCTTGCGGAGGTCCTGATTCATCCTTTAGGCACTGGCACTTGGATTTCTGAGAGTCTGCCGAGGCATCAAGAGGACGGCATCATGCACGGCCGCCACCGTGTTGTCATGCCAAGGCCGGCAAAGCGATATCAACAATGGGGGTCTTTTCTGGGCTTGCCCGCCGCAATCGCCCGAATGCTCGAAGCGAGTCAAGACGGACGGGCTGCGGCGGCAGTATGACGGGCGATCGCATGGAGGTCATGAGAACGATGTCTCGGACCGCGCCTCGACGCCTTGCCGTGATGCAGGGCCTTTTTTGCCGCGTGAGGGCCGGTGCGTGGCCGGCGCAGCGAAGTCAAGGAGGAGCGGCGGGCGAAGCCCGCTGCGGGGGACATGAGCGGAGACGGTCACGCACCGGCCTTCACGACAGCGACGATCGTGCCGACGCGGCGCCTTCAAAGAGCAGCGCGCACATGTACTCGCGGTCCTGCTTGGGACATGCGAGGTAGACTCGGCCGACATGGGAACGAAGGAATCGGTCGACGCGATCGTCATCGGTGCCGGCGTGATCGGCCTCGCGATCGCGCGCAGGCTCGCGCTCGACGGCCGCGAGGTCGTGGTGCTCGAAGCCGCCGCCGGCATCGGCACCGAAACCTCGTCACGCAACTCCGAGGTCATCCACGCGGGGATCTACTACGCGAAGGACAGCCTCATGGCGCGGCTGTGCGTGCGCGGCAGGCAGCAGCTCTACGCCTACCTGCACGAGCGCGCACTGCCCCACGCGAACTGCGGCAAGCTCATCGTCGCGACCAGCGCGGCGGAAGCCGGCCAGCTCGAGCGCATCCGCGCCCGTGCGTGGGCGAACGGTGTCGACGACCTCTATCCGATCGACGCACGCCTGGCGCGCGACCTCGAAGCCGAGCTTCGCTGCACGGCCGCGCTGATGTCGCCTTCGACCGGGACCTTCGACTCGCACGCGTACATGACTTCGTTGCAAGGCGACGCCGAGGCGGCCGGCGCGCTGTTCGCCTTCCGCGCCCCAGTCACCGGTGGCCGCGCCACCGGCAAGGCCATCGAGATCGAGGTCGGCGGCGCCGATCCCGCAACCCTCGCCGCGACGCTGGTGGTGAACAGCGCGGGCCTCGACGCTACGCGACTCGCCTCGCGCATCGAAGGCCTGTCGCGCGAGCACGTGCCGACGCCGTATTACGCCAAGGGCAACTATTTTTCCCTGGCGGGACGCGCGCCGTTCTCGCGGCTCATCTATCCGGTGCCGGTGCCGGGCGGGCTCGGCACCCATTACACCATCGACCTCGGCGGACAAGCGCGCTTCGGCCCCGACGTCGAATGGGTCGACGATCGCAACTACGACGTCGATCCACGCCGCGCGGACGCGTTCTACGCTTCGATCCGGCGCTGGTGGCCGGGACTCGAGGATGGCGCACTCGCGCCGGCGTACTCGGGCATCCGTCCGAAGATCGTGCCGCCCGGCGCCCCACCGCAGGACTTCCGAATCGACGGGCCCGCGGTGCATGGCGTGCGCGGCCTCGTCAACCTGTTCGGCATGGAGAGCCCGGGTTTGACGGCGTCGCTGGCGATTGCGGATGTCGTGGGAAAGATCGCGAGCGGCGTACGGCCGGTGCGTTGACGAGACCTCCGGATCATCGCTCCGCAGCGCCGTGGCCGCCGGACGCGCCGTGTAAACCGAGCGCTTTGCTCGGATGGAGTGGGCTCCGACGGGCAGTACCACGAATATCCTCCGGCTCGTGGAACGAATCGCGAATGACGTTATGCTTGCAACCATGAATGCTTCCTCCTGGCCACACATCGCCGTCATGGGCGCCGGCGCCGTCGGCGGCTACTACGGCGGCATGCTCGCGCTTGCCGGCGCCCCCGTGACGCTGATCGGCCGTCCGCAGCACGTCGCCGCGATCGAGCGCGACGGCCTCGTGATCGAGCGCGCGGACCGGCGCGACGTGGTCAAGGTGAGCGCCTCGACGCAAGCCGCGGCGGTGGCCGATGCCGACGTCGTGCTCCTGTGCGTGAAGTCGCCCGACACGCGCGCGGCGGCGGCGTCGCTGCGACCGCATCTGAAGCCGGATGCGGTCGTGGTCACGCTGCAAAACGGCGTGGAGAACGCCGCCTGGGCCGCCGCCGAACTCGACCAGCTCGTGCTCGCCGCGGTGGTGTGGGTGGGCGCGTACATGGGAGGGCCGGGCGTCGTATGCCATACCGGCCGCGGCGACCTCGATCTCGGCGTACCGCGTGCCCGCGCGGCGTATCCGAACGCGCGGGAGCGCGCGCAGGCGGTGGCGGCGATGTTCGAACGCGCGGGCGTCAAGTGCCCGGTGAGCGCCGACATCGAGGCGGCGCTGTGGTCGAAGCTCACCGTGAACTGCGCCTTCAATGCCATCTCGGCGCTGGGCCGCGCGCGTTACGGGCGCATGGCCGCTTCACGGCTGGTGCGCTCGCTCATGGAGGACCTGGTGCACGAGACGCTCGCCGTGGCGCGCGCCGACGGCGTGCATCTCGACGACGCGGCGATGATCGCGGCGATGTGGAAAGTCGCCGACGGCATGGCGAGCCAGTACTCCAGCACCGCGCAGGACGTCCTGCGCGGCAAGCCGACCGAGATCGACATGCTGAACGGCTACGTCGCCGAGCGCGCCCACGCACTCGGCCTCGCCGCGCCGTTGAGCCGCACGCTGCACGCGCTCGTCAAGTTGCGCGAGGCGGGCGACGACCTCGCGTAGACGAAGCGTCTTCCGTCACGCGCACGGATGGCCGTGCGCGGCCGCTTACTTCGGTCGGGCGTCGCCTTCCAGCACCGCCATGCAGCCGTCGTCGAAAGTCTGCGTCGCCACGAAGGTTGCCGAGCGATAGTTCTCGGCGAACGAGAGGCCGGTGGTGACCGCGCACGCCGGGACGAACGTCGTGGATTGCGAGGCGTTCGAGCATCCGCCCAGATAGCGGGCGGGTGGGGGCGGCTGGGTGCCGGGGGGTGGCCGGTCGAGGCGAGCGGCGATCAACGGCGTGCCGGGGATGAGGAGGTCGAGCGACGAGCGGTCGGAGTTGAACTTGAAGTCGAACTCGAAGCTATCGAAGCACTCGGCGCAGCCTTGCGGGACGGTGGTGCAGGTACGCGTGGTC
Source organism: Burkholderiales bacterium (assembly GCA_020852555.1). Taxonomy (GTDB): domain Bacteria; phylum Pseudomonadota; class Gammaproteobacteria; order Burkholderiales; family Casimicrobiaceae; genus VBCG01. Next base: position 31,369 of record JADZAQ010000200.1, on the reverse strand, counting down.
AACGCCCAGGTAGCGTTGGCCGTGGCGCAGCCCAGCCCGACTTTCTGCAGATCGATGTCCGCCTTGTAGAGCGCCCGCTCCGCCATCGTGCGGCCGCTGCGGTACTGGTAGTACGCGGTGGTGGGCAGCGTGAGCACGCCGCACAGCGACGAATCGATCCCGGCGGTGCCCTTCAGCTCGAGCGCGGGCCCGCTGCGCAGGCCGAGGCTGCCCAGGTGAAAACTGAACAACGTGGTGAGGCGCAGCGAGGCGTCGGCCTCGATGGCGGCCTTGGCTGAATAGCTGACGTTGGGGGCGAGCAGCGCGGTGAGCGCGGCGATATCGATCGCGCCACCGTTGACCTTGCTGCCGACACCGCCGCTCGCGGTGTCGATGGCGAACTCGACATCGGCGAAGGCGAGCGTGACCACGGGCGTCACGTCGGTCTCGGCATTGAGCCGCACGAAGATCGGAATCTGCACGAAGAACGCGCCATTGAAGATCGGCACCGTCCACTGGCCGACCTTGAAGCGCTTCACGGGGATGCTCGCGCGGCAGCCCGCCTTGAGCGTCACGGAAGGGACGATATACGCGGTGTTGATGGCGATGGCGTCCTGCAGACGCGACTTGCGATAGTCGATGCTGACGTTGCCGTAAATGCCCAGCTGCACCTTCACCGGCTCGAAGCTGCTGGTGGCGTTGCAGTAGGTGTCATAGGTCCACGACAACTCGACGCCGGGATTGCCCTTGTAGGTGGAGCCCACGACACGCAGCGCGCGCGCATGCACCGCGGTGGCGCCAAGCTCGGCGCCGGCGGTGAGCCCCGGCTCGCTGAAGTAGCCCGACGCCAAGGGAACGGAGCCGGCGAGCTCGAGTTCGGAAAAGAGCTCGTCGACGGTGGGGTCTTCCACCCCCACGAGGCGCTTGCCGCCGGTGTCGGCAACGCTCGTCGCGCGATAGACGCCAATTCCATCGATGACGAAGACGTCGCCGATCCCGATCGCGACGGGGGAGGCAAAGCTGAGCGTGGTGGCGGTGACGGAGAGCAGTTCCGCGGCGTCGGCGGCGGTGAGCGTACGCACGCTGCCGCGCAGGTTGGCCACGCCGGTGACGTTCCCTGCCGGCGCCGCCGACGCGGGCTCCGGAGTGCACGCGAAGGCCCCCGTATCGCCGTGGCCTTCGGGAGTCCAGCCCTTGGCGCGCAGCGCGTCGAACGTTACGCGATTGGTCGTATAGCGATGATTGGGCGCACCGCTCACACCGTCGTTGTAGAGACGGTAGAGCACCTGCGTGCCCGCCGGACACGCGCCCGCCGCGTCGGGCAGGCGCAGGTAGAAGGCAACGGCCTCGTACGTCCAGGTCGGATCCTTCTTCACTTTCTCGCACTCCGCCGCATACGGCGTGTAGAAGTGCGAGCTCTTCGGGGCAAAGGCGGCGCTGAAGAAGCGGCACACCGGCGCAGCGCCCTGCGCGGCATCGGTATCGACGAGAAACGTGGCACCGGTGCGCGCCCAGCCCGACGCCGGATTGGCGTCGAGCGACGCCGCCTCCTCCGAAAACGCGGTGACGAAGAAATGCCCGAATCCGGCGTGGAAATATTCGACGGCGAGGCCCGCGGCGTGCGCGAGCGATGCGGACAACAGGAAGACACCGGTAAGCGCGAGGCGCAGAAGCATCGGCAGAAGGAGGAGATCGGTGAAAACCCGAGTATAGGCAAATACTCGGGCGCGATCGACGGAGTAAAATCGAGGCCATGGAACTCGTCGTGAACGGCACGCTGCGCCGCCTCGATCCGCCGCCGGCGACGGTCGCCGACGTCGTCGAAGCGTTGGCGCTCATCGGCAAACGCATCGCGGTCGAGCGTAACGGCGAGATCGTTCCCAAGAGCCGCTACGCCGAGACGTCGGTGACGCCGGGCGACCGGCTGGAGATCGTCGCCGCCGTGGGCGGCGGCTGAAAGTGGCGCGGCGTAAAATCAGCACATGAACGCTCCGCTCGATCCCGCCGCCATCGCCGATCCGCTGGTGATCGGCGGCATCGCGTACCGCTCGCGCCTGCTGGTCGGCACCGGCAAGTACCGCGATTTCGACGAGACGCGTGCGGCGCTCGTCGCCTCGGGGGCGCAGATCGTCACCGTGGCGATTCGCCGCACCAACATCGGCCAGGATGTCAACGCGCCATCGCTCCTCGACTACCTGCCGCCAGCCGAGTTCACGTACCTCCCCAACAGCGCCGGTTGCTATACCGCCGACGATGCGGTGCGCACGCTGAAGCTGGCCCGCGAGCTCCTCGACGGGCACGCGCTGACCAAGCTCGAGGTGCTGGGCGACTCCAATACGCTCTATCCGAACGTGCGCGAAACGCTCAAGGCCGCCGAGCGCCTCGTCGCCGACGGCTTCCAGGTGATGGTCTACACCTCCGACGATCCGATCATCGCCCGCGAACTCGAACAGATCGGCTGCGCGGCGATCATGCCGCTCGCCTCGCTCATCGGCTCGGGCATGGGCATCCTCAATCCGTGGAACCTGAAGCTCATCATCGAGCAGGCGAAGGTACCGGTGCTGGTCGACGCCGGCGTCGGCACCGCCTCCGACGCCACCGTGGCGATGGAGCTCGGCTGTGCGGGCGTCCTCATGAACACCGGGATCGCGCACGCCAAGGATCCGGTCCGCATGGCGCGCGCCATGAAGCTCGCGGTGGAAGCGGGTCGCGACGCCTTCCTCGCCGGTCGCATGCCGCGCAAGCTCTACGCGGCGAGCCCGAGCTCGCCCACCGCCGGCCTCATCTCCTGACGGTCGTCGCCATGGGGCATCCGGCGCTGCGTCTCGTCGCAGGTGTGCTGCTCGTGGCCGGCGCGTGCGTGGCATCGGCTGCCGCACCCACACCCGCCGAGATCGCGACGCTCTGCGCGAGTGCGGAAGGACCCGCGCATTGCGGGCGCCTCATCGAGGAGGCGCAATTGAAGTCGCTGCCCAACCTCGCGCGGCGCGACGGCGACACGCTCACGGTGTCGCTGTTTCCGTCCGGGCAGCGCGCGTTCGCCGACACGACAACGGCCACCACCGAGAAGAGCTACGCGCTCTTCGACTACTGGAGCCCTGTCAACGCGGTGGTGCTGCTCGTGAACGTCGGCGACGACGCGAGCTTCGCGATCCTCCAACGGGCGACGGGGCAGGTGACCGACGTCTCCGCCGAACCGGTCCTCGCGCCCGATCGCCAACGCTTGGCGGTCGCCGATTTCTGCGCGCGCTGCGCGGGCGAGCTGTCGGTGTGGCGCATCAGCCGCGACGGCATCCGCAAGGAGCTCGTATGGAAGCCGCAGCCGGCGTGGCGCGATGCGACGGCCAAGTGGAAGGACGCCGACACGCTGGTGCTCGAGTACACGCCGGGGAACGCGACGGAAGCGCGCACGCTGGAGCGCAAGCTCGGCGCTGCCGACTGGCGGCGGCCGTGACCGTGTACGACGGGGATGGCGGGGCCGGCGCCGGTCCGGGCCCCGCACCCGCGGACGAGGCCGTGCCGATCGCCACCGGGGCGGCAGCGATCCCGCGTCCCATCCGCAGCTTCGTGCTGCGGCAGGGTCGCTTCTCGCCGGCGCAGGAGCGCGCGTGCCGCGAGTTCCTGCCCGTGTACGGCATCGACTACGCGCCGCGCGCTCTCGACCTCGACGCCGCCTTTGGCCGCCGCGCGCCGGTCGTCCTCGAGATCGGCTTCGGGATGGGCGAGACGACCGCGGCGATCGCGGCGGCACAGCCCGCAACCGATTTCCTCGGCATCGAGGTGCACGGTCCGGGAGTCGGCGCGCTGCTCGCCCGCGTCCACGCGCAGTCGCTCGCCAACGTGCGCGTGATTTGCCACGACGCGGTCGAAGTGGTCACGCACATGATCGCCCCTGAATCGCTCGCCGGCGTGCACGTGTTCTTTCCCGACCCGTGGCCCAAGAAGCGCCACCACAAGCGCCGCCTGCTGCAGGCACCCTTCGTTCGCCTGCTCGCGCAGCGTCTCGTCGCGGGCGGCTACCTCCACGTGGCGACCGACTGGGAGGACTACGCACACGCGATCCTCGCCGTCCTCACGGCCGAAGCGCTGCTCTTCAATACCGCCGCCGATTTCGCGCCGCGTCCGGACACGCGACCCATCACCAAGTTCGAGGCCCGCGGCGCGCGACTCGGTCACGGCACCTGGGATCTCGTCTTCCGGCGTCGATAGCTTTCGACCACCCCCGCTACGCTGCGCTGCGCGTGCTGTCGCTGCTGCCGCGCGCGAAGGCGATGAGCCGGGTGATCGCGCGCCGCGCCACGCCGCGCGAGAAATACGTGTCGATGTTCTTCCGCCCGCCGGCGGCGAGTTGGCGCCACAGCGTCTCGTCGTGATAGAGGCGCACGATGGCCTCCGCGTACGCCTTGGGGTCGTCGGCGACCAGCACGTCCTCCCCGGAGGTGAGCGACATGCCCTCGATCGACGGCGACGTCGCCACCACCGGCAATCCGTAGCTCATCGCGAGATTGATCTTGCCCTTCACCCCCGCGCCGTAGCGCAGCGGTGCGATCGAGACGCGGCAGCCGGTGAAATAGGGCGTGATGTCCGGCACGAAGCCGGTGACGACGAAGTCGTCGGCGGCGAGCGCACGCACCGACGCCGGCACCTTGCTGCCCACGATGTACGTCTTCACGCCGGGGAGCGCCACGCGCACCTGCGGCAGGACCTCGCTCGCGTACCAGAGCACGGCGTCGGTGTTGGGTGGATGCTGGAAGCCGCCGATGAAGACGAGCCCCTCGCGCTCGGCGAACGGCTTGCCCTCGGGCTGCTGCTCCTGGATCGTCGCCAGCACGAGCACGCGCGCCTCGGGAACGAGCTGGGCAAGGAGCTCCTGCTCGAAGGTGGATACCACGAGCGTCACGTCGGACTTGCGGATGAGGCCCAGCTCCTCCTCGCGCTTGGCGTGCGCCGCCGCGCGCGTCAGCGCGTTGCCGTCGAGCTCGGCCTGCCGCTCGGTGCGCAGGAAGTGGAGGTCGACGGTGTCGAAGACGACGAGCGCCTTCGGTGCGAAGATCCGTACGGCGTCGATGTGCTTCACCGCGATGTAGTGGCGCGCGATCATGATGATGTCGAACTCGGGTCCGCGCTTGGACAGGAGATCGGCGATCGAGCGCACGTAGGGATGGAACAGGACCTCGACCCCCTGCTGCTGGAGCTGGCCGACGTACGGCTGGCGGTGCTCGAGGTTGTCCGCGACGAACGTGACCTTGCAGCGCAGCGCCGTGAGGAGCTCGACGATCGCCATCATGCGCACCGACCCCGCGTCCTGATCCGGCGTCACCATGCACGCTTCGATCACCAGCACGCGCCGCTTCGCCCAGCGGTCGCGCTCGATCTCGGCGGCGATGCCGTTCGCGCGGTGCGTGGCGAGCGCCTCCGCCCACTTCCTCGCGAACTTCTCCTGGTTGGCGACCTGGTAGCGCTTGGCGCCGGAGGTCGTCTCGGTGCCCGACGTCTGGCCCTCGAAGTGCACGACCGTCGATTGCGGCTGGTAATAGACCCGGTGTCCCGCGGCGCGCACCGCGAAGGCGAGGTCGACGTCCTCGTAGTACGCCGGGGCGTAGCGCGTATCGAAGCCGCCCGACTCGGCGAAGAGCGCCTTGGGGATCGCGAGGCAGGCCCCCGAGCAGTAGTCGACCTCGCGCAGGTAGTTGTACTCGGGACGATCGGGATCGTCGTCGCGGCCCCAGTTCCACGCCGAGCCGTCGCGCCACACGATGCCGCCGGCTTCCTGCAGGCGCCCGTCCGGATAGACGAGCTTGCTGCCGACGAGCCCGGCGTCCGGGTGCGCGTCGAACACGCGCAGGAGCGCCTCCAGCCAGCCGCGCGTCACGATCGTGTCGTTGTTGAGGAAGACGACGTACTGACCGTGCGCGAGTTCGGCGCCGCGGTTGCAAGCGCCGATGAAGCCCAGGTTCTGCGCATTGCGCTCGATGCGGATGCCGGAGACTTCGGCGAGCGCGTCGGCGATCGGCTCGGGGGAGGCGTCGTCGACGACCACGATCTCGACCGACGCGTGCGGCGTGTGCTCGTGCACGCTCTTCAGGCAGTTGTAGGTGAGCAGCGCCTTGCCGTAGACCGGGATGACGATCGTCGCGCGCGGCGCCGTGGCGGGGATGAAAGCGAGCGGTGCGATGGTCTCCTCGACCGCGATCGGCGGTGGAGTGGTGGGCCGGAACGCCTCCTCCGGCATGACCTTGCTGCGGATGCGCGCGACCAGCGCCCGCGGACCCTCGTGGCGCAGGACCGACCAGGCCATCGCCGAGAGCTGCGGCAGGCGCCACGCGCTGGCGGCTCGGGCACGCATTCGCGCGCGGACGACGCGCGTACGGCGCACGGCGAAGCGCAGCGGTGCGGCGAAGGGGCCGAAGAGCGACTCGAACATCTTGATCCGGTCGCGGGCGATGACGAGTTCGGCGTCGAGCCGTGCCACGTGCTCGACCAGCTTGTTCGCCTGCGTCTCCATGTGTCCGGCGTACGCCTGCGTCTCGGCGATCTGGATCTGCGCGGTGTGGTAGGCGCGCTGGGTGGCGACGACCTCGCGCGCCAGGTGCTCGCGGTCGTCGGTGGCCCGGTCGCGCAGGTCGCGCAACTGCTCGAGTTGCGCGTGCACGGTGTCGATCTGGTGCTTCAGCTCGACCCGGGCCGCGGTGTGGCCGCACTCCACACCGGCGACGAAGAGCTGCGGCAGCGGCAAGGGGACGACCTCGAGCGCGCCCTCGGCCAAATAAAAGTTCTCGCGGGCGAGCACCGGCATGGGCTCGTCGGCGCTGCGCACGCGCGGACCCGCCGGCAGCGGCGCGAGGTACAGCGCGCGGTAGCGAACGGGATCCATCATGCTTGCACCGCTGCCGATGCGCGTGCCGACGCGGTCGCGGCCGGACGCGCCTCGACGCCGCCGGCGCCGAGCAGCGCGTCGTTCCACCGCATCGCCGGTGCGTCCCACGGCACGGTGGTCGAGCGCGGCACGCCGGCCAGCCGTTCGGGCAGCGCGCCGAGTGCGGAGGCCACGATCGGCAGGCCGGAAGCGAGCGCCACCGACATCGTGTACGCGTACGTCTCGGGGACCTGCGCGGCAAAGAGCAGCACGTCGGGGCGCTCGGCGGCGATGAGCCGTGACAGGTCGCCTTCGGCGTACTGCCCATAGATGGTGAGCGGCGCGTCCGGCGCCTGCGGGATCGGCTCGGTCGTCGAGCCCAGCACCCGGAAGGTGAGCGGCAGGCTGCGCGCGACCGCGTCACGCGCGCACGCCGCCACCACGTGCAGCCCCTTCTCCGGCGAGAGGTTGCCAAGGATTGCGACCCGGACGATGCGCGGCACCGGCTCGATCGGGCTCTCCGGGTGCGGCCACACGACGATCTCGCGGTCGGGCAGATAGCGGTGCATGCGCACCACGACGTCGTTCGACGGCGCGATCACGCGCTCCGCCCCGCGCAGCAGTCGCGCGAAGCGCGCGCGCCAGGTGACGATGTCGAGCCCCCACAGCGCCGGGCGCCCGGCGAGGCACGCGGTACAGCCGGCGATGTCGGGCTCGCCGCAGTAGCGGCCGTCTTCGGTGACGAGGTGATATTGCGGGCAGATCGGGTGATAGTCGTGCAGCGTGTAGTCGTACGGGACGCCGAGCCGATCGGGGAGATCGAGGATCGCCTGCGGCTGCAAATGGATATGGTGGAAGTGCAGCCGGGCGACGCCGATCGCGTGCAGCGTCGCCACCAGCGTCTCGAACTCGTGCGGCAGCGTGAAGTACAGCGCGAAGCCCTCGCCCGCCTTCGGCCACGACAGCTTGACGGTGTCACCCACCGCCGGCTCGAGGAACAGCACGTCGCAGCGATCCTCGGTCAGCGCGACGAGGTCGTGCATGTAGCGGCGAATGCCGCCTCCCCATGGATGCGAGATGAACACGATCGGGTAGCGCGGAGACTGCGCGAGGCGGGCGAGATCGACCCGCCGGGCGAACGGGCGGGCGGGGTCGCCGGCGTCGACCTCCTGCACCTGCGCGCGGTACATCGGATACAGCTTCATCAGCGCCTGCTGCGCGCGGGCAGCCAAGAGCTCGCCCTCGTCCCACGACGCGCACGAGCCGTGACCCGCGTGGCCGACGAAGACGTCGCCCGCCAGAAGGTGGCGAAAACCCGCGCTGGCGGCGCGCAGGCAGAAGTCGACCTCGACGCCGTAGTCGCTACCGATCGGCGCCGCATCCAGCACGCCGATCGCCTCCAGGCACGCGCGCCGAAAGTACAGGCACGGCCCGGACACCGCCGGCAACGCGACGGCGTGGGCGCGATTGGCGCGCGCGAAGCGTGCATCGAGACTTGCGACCGTTTCCCCCGAAGGGAGCGGATTCGCACGGCGCGGCAGCGGGTACGTCGCGACTCCCGCGGTATTCGTGAAGCAGCCGATCAGCCCGACGTCGGCGGCGCTGGCGTGCGCGCGCAGCCGGTCGAGCCAGTCGTTGGCGACCTCGGCATCCGAGTGCAGCACGACGACGTCGCGCTCGCGGTGCAGCGCGACGGCGCGGTTGACGCTCGCCGTGTAGCCCTGGCGCGACGGCTGCGTGACGACGGTCGCGCGCCGCTCGTCGCGCAGATACGCGAGATAGCGCACGAGCTCGGGCTCGGTGTTGCCGTCGTCGACGACGACGAGCTCGTAATCGACGATGTTGCGCGATGCGTGGACGCTGTCGATGCACTTCCGGAGGGCGTGCAGCGCGCCGCGCACGGGGACGACGATGTCGATGATCGGCATGGATGGCCGACTACCGATCCGGAGCGAATCGCTGACGTGCGGCGGCGAGCGGATAGCGAAGCCAGCCGCTCGCCGATTCGCGATAGGCGAGGCGCCGCCGCGTTTCATCGTGGTCGGCACGCTCGCGGAGCAACGCGGCGTCGGCATCGGCACGCGCGGTCGCCAGCGCCCGCATCTGCTCCTGCGCCTGCGCGAACGCGGCCTCGAGACCGTCGACGCGCGCCGTCAGCGCTGCCTTCGCCTCGCGTGCGCTCGCCAGCGCATTGAGCGCCGGCACGAGTTCGGCGAGCCGCTCTTCGGCGATCTTGCGGGCGCCGAGCTCGTCCCAGGCGAGCGTGCGCTCGCGGCTGAGGGCGCGCGCGTAATCGCGCCAGAGCGACAGCGCGCCATCGTCGAAGAGCGAGAGTGCCGGCAACGCCGGCAAGGCCACCCCCGACCCGGCAGCGATCACCAGGAAGTACATCGGTGCGGCGGGCGCCGCGGTCACGACGGGTTCGTCACCGGCAAGCGCGATGCACGACGGCGGTACGCCCCCGCCTGCATCTTCCGCCCACAGCGCCGATTGGGCGACGACGCGTTGCGCGTACCACGCCTGCCGCGGAAAGTCGGGGACGAGCAGCGCCGCGAGCTCGTCGCGGTCGAGCTCGCGAACGTGAAAATGATTGGCCTCACCCCCCGCTTCGTTGTAGACGGGACGATTGGGCGACGACACGACGAGGACGCCGTCGGCGGCGAGCACGCGGCGGAATTCGGCGAGCATCTCGGCCTGCGCGGTGAGGTGCTCGATCGTCTCGAACGACACCACGACGTCGACGCTGCCGGTCGCGAGCGGCAACGCGGTGACCGAGCCCGCCACGAAATGCAGATTGGGCCGTGCGTAGCGCTGCCTGGCGTAGGCGACGGCATCGGGTGAAACGTCGACGCCGATGACGTGCGCAGCCGCGTGCGCGAGCAGATTGCTGCCGTAGCCTTCCCCCGACGCGGCGTCGAGCACGCGCTTGCCCGCCACGATCGCGGCCACCGCCGCGTAGCGGTGCCAGTGCTCGTAGAAGATCGCACCGCGCACTTCCGGGAGGAAGCGCTCGCCGGTGAAATCGAGCGGATGGTCGGGGGTCACGGTCGGGGTTGCGCTGGCGGCACGTCGGGGCGCGGACGTGCGGCACGACTAACCCGTCATTGTAGCCGTGCGGAACCCTGGTCCCGCTGCGGCGCTACCGGGGGAGAGGGCGCCGTGTCGCCTGCCGGCCGGATGCGTCAGCGCAGCTCGAGCACGACCGGCTGGTGATCGGAGACCTGTGTTGCGGTATCGACGGCGACTTGCACGATGCGCGGGCGCAGCGGCGCGTTGACGAAGATGAAATCGCAGTGGAGTTCGGGCTCGCCGGGAACGAGCTTCTCGTAGATCTTGAACGTCGGTGGATGCTTCTTTCCCGGATGCGCGGCTTCCCACGCGTCGACGAGCGCGGGAATGCCTCCCGGAAGCGGTGCTCGCATCCGCGCGTGCAGCGGATCGTCGGGTTCGAGGTTGAAGTCCCCGGTGATGACGGTGGCAAGCGGACGCGGCTGCGCCTGGTACGGCCCCTCGTCGCGCTCGGTGACACGGGGATTGTCCGCGTACGCCGCGCCTTCGGAATAGATCGCGCGCAGTCCCTCGACCTGTGCGGAGCGCTTCTTCACCGAGTAGTACTCGAGATGCGTGGTGATGACGCGCACGTCGCCGAACGGGGCGCGCACCACCGCTTCCACCGCGATGCGCGGCATGCTGGGCACTGCGTGATCCGCCGGATACGGCAGCAGGTGCCGGTAGGCTTGCAGCACCGGCAGCCGGGTGAGGATCATGTTCCCGAAGCGGCGACGCTTGCCGTCCGCACCCGCCTGGTCGACGGCCACTCCCGGCACCGCGGTGTAGCCCGGAAGGAGTGCGGCGAGCAGGGCGAACTGGTCCTCCGCGCGACCATCCGGAAGGAGCGGAGCGGGATAGTTGTCGGCCACCTCCTGGAGGCAGAGCACGTCGAAATCGGCGATGCGCTTCGCCTCCGCGATCACCCGCGCAGGGTCGACGCGATGATCGACGCCGCGGCACCACTGCACGTTCCAGGTGATGAGCTTCATGTAGCATCCTTTCGCGGTACGCGGCTGAAGACCGCGCATCATAGCGCCGCGCAACGTCGATTCGACCGCCCATGAATACTGCGAACCCGGCAACGCCGATGCCGACCGCGTTGCCCGAATCCCGCTGGTTGCGCATCCGCGACGGCCGGCACGCCCGCGTGACCTACGAGGAACTCGCGTTCGACCTCGTGACCGCCTTTTCCGTCACTCAGGTGAGCCACCAGCTTCTCGAACACCTCACGGCGCGCGGGGTGGCCGAGGCGCTCATCGTGTGGTTCGCCGTCTGGCTCGGCTGGCAGTACGGCTGCTGGTTCACCAACTGGTTCGAACCGCGCCTGCCGCGGGTACGGGTGATCCTGTTCGGGACCATGCTCACGATGCTCGCCGTCGCGGCGGCGATACCCGAGTCGTTCGGCGCGCGCGGGCTCGTCTTCGCGAGCGCCTACGCAACGATGCAGGTCGGTCGCGCCGCGTGCATCGTCGCGCTGCTGCCGGGCGGACATCCCCTGCGCGCCAACTACCTGCGCATCCTCGGCTGGATGTGCATCGCGGCCTGCTTCTGGATCGCCGGGGCGCTCGCCGGCGAGCACGAGCGGATCCTGCTGTGGGCGGCGGCAATCGCCTGCGAGTACTTCTCGCCGATGTTCGGCTTCGCGTTTCCGGGCCTCGGCCGGTCACGCACCAGCGACTGGACGATCGAGGGCGGCCACCTCGCCGAGCGCTGCCAGGCATTGGTGATCGTCGCGCTGGGCGAAACACTCGTCGCGACCGGCGCCACGCTCACCGCGACCGCTGCGTGGACCGGCGCGGTCCTGTCGGCACTCATGGCGACGTTCCTCGGCAGCGCCGTGTACAAGCACGTCGTCTGCGCTCGCGTGCCGCGCTCGCATCTCCTCGGCGCGCTCGCCCTCGTGGCGCTGGTACCGATCGGCTTTGGGACAAGCCTGCTCGCGATGGGCTGGCTCACCACGGCCGTGCTCCTCGCCGTGGGACTGTGGGATACGCGTGCCGCACGTGATTGAGTGCCACGGGCGCTCGGACCCCGGCGCGGGCTGCTGAGGCGTCGGAACGCTGTGCGATGAGTGAGCGCCGAGTGCCCCGACTGAGTCACGCATGCCGCACGATGTCGACCGAGACCTCCACCGCGGGAATCGCTCCCCTGTTCTCGAGCCAGTGCGTGGTGTTTCGATCTTCAGGCCAGCCCAACCCCGGCGCGATGGTGACCCTCATTTCCTCAGGCACATCTTTGAATGCTACCGAAGGCGTTCGTGGCGTCTAACGTTCAAGTTGAGCGGCGCGTCGCGCTGACGCACGCGAAGTTGAAGGCCCGTGCCCGCGCGTCCGCTCAAACGCCGGGTTGGGCCTACCGATGCTCAAGCAACTCTGAAACGGTGAGCCCGATGTCTTTGGCGATCTGGCGCAGAAGAGTCGGCGCGATGTCGCGGCCGGAATGAAAGGGAACTGTAGTCGAGCGCCCGGAACTGTCACGAAACTGCTTGTGCGAACCACGTTGCCGGACTTCGACGAAACCAAGGTTGCGCAAGATGGCCAAGACCTCAGCCGGCTTCAGAACTGGGACATTTCCCACGGATCACGCGACGGCGACGTTCTGCACCCCAATAAATTCCGATTCGAGGACGGGTTCGCCATCTTCCAAGAGCATGGAAATGACTTCTCTCAGGTTGGCGTTCAGCTCATCAAGAGTTGCGCCCTGCGAATGAGCACCCGGAAATCCCGGGACGAAGCCGACGAAAAGACCTGTATCAGGGTCGCGTTCGATTACTGCGGAATAGTTGCGCATGAGGTACCTCCGATCGTGGCGGATTATCGCTCCGGGACTGGCATGGCGCAAACGTGGTAGGCCCAACGAAAAATAGGCCGCTCAAACGCCGAATATCCACTTGGTCTGCGCCGGATAATTGGAGCCGGTCAACCGCCAACCATCTGTTTTTGCATCGGTTCTGGCATGCAATATGGCGAGCGATAACGATATGCACGATAGAGGGTCGTTGCCCGTCACGCCCGTCGCGGACGTCGCGCAGTCGCGCGACCATACTCCGGTGTCCAACGCGGTGCAGGAATCCACCGGCGCGGCGATCAATGGCGGTTCGAGCGGGTGGCCGCCAATCCCCTACCGTATCCCCGCGCGCATGAACGACTGCACGAACTGCTTCTGGAAAAGCAGGAAGGCGATGAGGAGCGGCGCCGTCGAGAGGAGGGTGGCGGCGGTGATGATCGACCAGTCGAGCCCCTGATCGGTCGCGGAGAACACCTGCAAGCCCACGGTCACGGGCCGCGATTCGACCGAGTTGGTGATGATGAGCGGCCACAGGAAGTTGTTCCAGTGGTAGCTCACCGAAACGAGCGCGTAGGCGAGGTACGTGGGGCGGGCGAGCGGGACGTAGACCTTCCACAGCACTTGCAGCGGCGTGCAACCTTCGACGCGCGCGGCGTCGTCGAGCTCGCGCGGCACGGTCTTGAAGGTCTGGCGCAGGAGGAAGATGCCGAAGGCGCTCGCCATGTACGGCAGGCCTATGGCGAGGATGGTGTCGCGGATGCCGAGGAAGGCCATCGTGCGGTAGTTCTCGACGATGAGCACGTCGGGCATGATCATGAGCTGCACGAGGACGAGCGCGAAGAGGACGCCGCGCCCGGGGAATTCGAAGCGCGCGAAGGCGTATGCGGCGAGCGTCACCAGCACGAGCTGCGCGGCGAGCACCATCGTGACCAGGATCGCCGTGTTGACGAAGTAGCGCGCGAACGGCGCCGCCTCCCACGCGCGCACGAAGTTCTCCAGGGTGAGCGGCGCGCCGAGCACGAAACGCGTCGAGAACTCGGCCGGGTGGAACGCGGTCCAGAACGCGTAGACGAGCGGCAGCACCCACACGAGGCCCAAGGCCCATGCACCCGCCGTCTCCAGCGCGTGCGAGACGCCACGCGACGCGTAGACGGTCGTTCCGCTCATTGATAGTGCACCTTGCGCCCGAGGAAGAAGAACTGCGCGAGGGCGGCGATGCCGAGGATGGCGAGCAGCACGACGGTGAGCGCCGCTGCGTACGCGGTGTCCCAGAAGCGGAAGCCGATCTCGTAGATGTAGTAGAGCAGGAGCGAGGTCGCGTTGTCCGGGCCGCCGCGCGTCATCACCACGATGTGGTCGACGAGCCGGAAGGCGTTGATGACCGCATTGACGAGCACGAACAGAGTGGTGGGCATGAGCAGCGGGAACGTCACGCGACGGAAGAAATACCAGCGCGACGCACCCTCGATCGCCGCGGCTTCGGCGAGGTGCGGCGACATCGACTGCAGCGCAGCCAGATAGAAGATCATGAAGAACCCCGCCTCCTTCCAGATCGCGACCACCATGACCGCGGGCAGCGCGGTGCCCTTGCTGCCGAGCCAGTTCTGGCTGCCGCTGCCGAAAGGTTCGAGGAACTTGGCGAGGAGCCCGTACTCGGGGGTGTAGAAGAAGAGCCAGATGTTGGCGACCGCGATCATCGGCAGGATCGTCGGCGTGAAGTACGCAAGGCGCAGGAAACCGCGGCCGGCGATCCGCTGGTTGACCCAGATCGCCATCAGGATCGCGAGCGCGATCGAGATCGGGATGGTCCAGAACGCGTACCAGAAGTTGTTCGACAGCGCCTGCCAGAAGATCGGGTCCTCGACGAGCTGCTGGTAGTTGTCGAGTCCCACGAACACCGTCGGCCGGCTGCCCTTGGCGGTGGAGAAGAAGCTCTGCCACAGCGTCGCGACCGCCGGGTAGTGCGTGAAGAGCGCGAGCAGGACGAGCGACGGCAGCAGGAGCAGCCAGGCGTAGATCCACTGCGTGGTGCGGGTCATGCGATGGGGACGTCAGCGAACGCTTCAGCGTCGACGGTGATCGAGCGTGTGAACGGCGAGGATGATCCGCTTTTCCGGCACCGGCGGCGCGCCGGTGCCCGACCTTTGACGGGCACCGGCGGCACGCACTACTTCTTGAACGGCCGCAGCAGCCGATCCGCTTCGCGCTGCGCGTCCTTCAGCGCAGCTTCCGGCGTCTTGGTGCCGGTGAGCGCTGCCTGCAAGGCGTCGTTGAGCGCCTTCGTCACACGTTGGTTGTCGTGCGTGGAGAGCTCCGCCTTCGCATACGGCAACTGGTCGCGGGCGACTGCCGCCGCGGGGAAGCCGGCGACGTACTGCTTCATCACCGGCGTGTCCCACGCATCGGCGCGCACCGCGACGTAGCCGGTGTCGATGCCCCATTGCGCGGCACGCTCGGGCGTGGTGACCCACTTGATGAACTTCATCGCCGCCTCGCGCTGCGCCGGGGTCGACTTCGCGAAGATGTAGAAGTTGCCGCCACCCGTGGGACTGCCGCGCTGCTTGTCGGCCGGCAGCATCGCCACCCCGAAGTCGAACTTGGCGTTGTTCTTCACGTTGGTGAGGTTGCCGGTGGTCGTCCAGATCATCGCCACCTTGCGCTCGAAGAAGTCCTTCGGCGTCGTGCCCCACTCGACGATCCCTTCCGGATGCACCTTGTATTTCTTGACGAGGTCGACCCAGTAGGAGAGAGCGCGCACGACTTCCGGCTTGTCGTAGTAGACCTCGGTGCCCGCCTGGTTCATGAGATTGGTGCCCGCCTGGATCGCGAGCGCCTGGAAGAGCCAGTACGGAAAGCCCGACGACGGAATCTGGATGCCCCATTGCGTGACCTTGCCGGACGCGTCGCGCTTGGTGAGCTTCTCCGCGTACTGCGTCATCTCGTTCCACGTCGCGGGCGGCTTGTTGGGATCGAGCCCGGCCTCCTTGAACATCTCCTTGTTGTAGTAGAGGACGATGGTCGAGCGCTGGAACGGGATGCCCCACGTCTTGCCGCCGGTCTGGCTGTTCTCCATGAATGCCGGGTAGAACGACTTCAGCCACGCCTGGTCGTTGGGAGTCTTCACGAGCGGATCGAACGGCACGATCGCCTCCTCGTCGATCAGCGTGAACATGTCCGTGGACAGCAGGATCGACATCACGGGCGGCTCGCCACTCTTCACCGCGGTGAGCGCCTTGGTGATCGACTCCTGGTAGCTGCCCGAATAGATCGGCTTCAGCTTGATCCCGGGATTCTCCTTCTCGAAATCAGCGGCGAAACCGTCGACGATCTTGGTGATCGGCCCCCCCACCGCCACCGGGTAGTAGAACGACACCTCGGTTTGCGCCACGGCGCTGCCCGCGGCGAACACGAGCCCGGCCGCGGCGAGCGCCGCCGCGAGCTTCTGCCACACTCGAATCCCCATTGCCTTTCCCTCCACGAAATGCGGCGCGGTCACGCCGTCAGTGTTGCCGCGGCAGGTAGGGCGGACGCCTCGTGGCGCCGGCCGTCGGCCGCGAAGAAGTGCTGGGCGCCCGGCACCCAGGTGAGTGACGCCACATCGCCAGCATGCAGGGCCACGCTGCCCGCCACGCGCACCGCGATCCGCTGCCCGCCCACCGTCATCGCGAGCAGCGAGTCGCCGCCGAGATACTCGACACTCTCGACGGTGGCGGGCAGGCCGCGATTGGCGACCAGTGCGACGTGCTCGGGACGGATGCCGAGCGAGCCGCCGGCGCAGTCGGCGGGGTAGATGGCGGAGCCTTCGGTGCCGCGGATCACCGCGCCGCCCGGACGCTGCTCGAGCGCGAGCAGGTTCATAGGCGGCGTACCGATGAAGCGCGCGACGAACGTGGAGGCCGGATGCTCGTAGAGGTCGACCGGCGTGCCGTTTTGCGCGATGCGTCCGCTATTCATCAGGATCACGCGATCGGCCATCGACATCGCCTCGACTTGGTCGTGCGTGACGTACACCATCGTGATGCCGAGCTTGCGCTGCAGCGCACGAATCTCCTGGCGCATTTCGGCACGCAGCTGCGCATCGAGATTCGACAGCGGCTCGTCCATGAGGCACACCGGCGCCTCGGCGATGATCGCTCGCCCCAGCGCCACGCGCTGCTGCTGCCCTCCGGAAAGCTGCGACGGCTTGCGGGCGAGGAGCGGCGTGAGCCCGAGGAGGTCGGCGGCCCGGGCGAGCCGTGCGTCGCGCTCGGTCGGCGGCACGCGCCGCACGCGCAGGCCGAAGAGGATGTTCTCGCGCACCGACAGGTGCGGGAAGAGCGCGTAGCTCTGAAACACCATCGAGATGTTGCGCTGCGCCGGCGGAAGATTCGTGACGTCGCGGTCGCCGATCGTGATGCGGCCGCCGGTGGCGGTCTCGAGCCCGGCGATGAGGCGCAGCGTCGTCGACTTGCCGCACCCGGACGGCCCCAGGAGGACGTTGAAGGTGCCTTCGGCGAGCGTGAACGAGATGCCGTCGACCGCACGGACCTGCCCATCGACGGTCGTCCAGTGCTTGCTCACGTTCTCGACCGCGATCGCCGACACGGGCTGCCGCCTTCCCAGGATGGTGGTCGCCCGCGACACCGCGTCGCAAGGCAGCGCATCATAGCAAACACGGGCCACACGGACGGCCCCGCGCGGGGGGGCAGCGAGCGAAGCGACCGTAGGGGTGCTAATCGAAGAGCGCCGCGAGCGCCCGGCCCGGATCGGGCGCGCGCATGAACGCCTCCCCGACCAGAAAGGCGTGCACACCCCGTGCGCGCATGGTGGCCACGTCGCGGCGGCTCCCGATACCGCTCTCGGTGACGACGAGCTTCTCCGGCGGGACGCGGGCGAGGAGGTTGAACGTCGTGTCCAGCGTGACGCTGAAGTTGCGCAGGTTGCGGTTGTTGATGCCGATGAGCGGGGTGGCCAGACGCAGCGCGCGGTCGAGTTCGCGGCCGTCGTGTACCTCGACCAGCACGTCCATGCCGAAGTCGAGCGCCGCGGCCTCGAGGCTTGCGAGTTGCGCATCGTCGAGTGCCGCCACGATGAGCAGGATCGCGTCGGCGCCCAGCGCGCGCGACTCGGCGACCTGGTAGGCGTCTACGATGAACTCCTTGCGCAGCGCCGGAAGCGCGCATGCCGCGCGCGCCGCGACGAGGTACTCGGCGGCGCCCTGGAAGAACGAGCGGTCGGTGAGCACCGACAGGCACGCCGCGCCGGCGCGCTCGTACCCCGCCGCGATCGCGGGCGGGTCGAAGTCGGGGCGCAGCACACCCTTGCTGGGGCTCGCCTTCTTGATCTCGGCGATCACGGCAGGCTTGCCGGCGGCGATCTTCGCGCGTAGCGCGCGCTCGAAGCCACGCGCTGGCGGCGCCGCGCGCGCACGCGCGACGACCTCGGCGAATGGCTGCGCGACCTGCGCGGCAATCACCTCCTCGGCCTTCACCGCGACGATGCGGTCCAGGATGTCGCTGTCTGCCATGGCTATCCTATCGAGGTCGTCACGAACACGAGCGTTGCCGGCCGTGGCGGCTTCGCACGCATTGCGCCGTCGCACGGACCATGACGCGGCGCGGCCCCGGACTCATGCCGCCCTGGGCGCGAGCTTTTGCGTCGCGGCCACGAAGGCATCGAGCTTGCGCCTCGCCGCGCCGCTGGCGATCGCGGTGCGCGCCCGCTCGATGCCGTCGGCGATCGAAGCCGCCACGCCGGCCGCGTACAGCGCGGTGCCGGCGTTGAGCGCCACGATCTCGCGCGGCGTTCCCTCGACGTTGGCAAGCGCCTCCAGCACCATCTCCTTCGACTCCGCTGCACCGGTGACCTTGAGGCCGCGATTCGACTTCATCGACAGCCCGAAGTCCTCGGGGTGGATCTCGTACTCGCGGACCTCGCCGTCGCGGAGTTCGCCGATCATGGTCGAAGCGCCGAGCGAGATCTCGTCCATGCCGTCCTTGCCGTACACCACGAGCGCGTGCTGCGAGCCCAGCCGCTGCAGCACGCGCACGTGGATGCCGACGAGGTCGGGATGGAAGACGCCGATGAGATGGTTGGGCGCGCCCGCCGGATTGGTGAGCGGCCCCAGGATGTTGAAAATCGTCCGCACGCCGAGCTCGCGCCGCACCGGCGCGGCGTGCTTCATCGCCGCGTGATGATTGGGCGCGAACATGAAGCCGATGCCGGTCTCGCCGATGCACTCGGCCACCGCGTGCGGCGAGAGCTGGATGTTGGCGCCGAGCGCTTCGAGGACGTCGGCGCTGCCGGATTTGGACGACACCGACCGGTTGCCGTGCTTGGCCACGCGCGCCCCGGCCGCGGCGGCGACGAACATCGCGGCGGTGGAGATGTTGAAGGTGTGCGCGGCGTCGCCGCCGGTGCCGACGATGTCGAGGAGATTGTCACGGTCGGCCACGTCCACCTTGGTCGAGAGCTCGCGCATCACCTGCGCCGCAGCGGCGATCTCGCCGATCGTCTCCTTCTTGACGCGCAGTCCGACGGTGAGCGCGGCGATCATCACCGGCGACACCTCGCCGCTCATGATCTGGCGCATGAGGTGCAGCATCTCGTCGTGGAAGATCTCGCGATGCTCGATCGTCCGCTGGAGGGCCTCCTGGGGGGAGATGGTCATGGTTCTCTCGTCGTCGTCAATTCTGGTGGTCGGCGCGAAGCGGCGATGCCTCGGGTATGCCGGCAATCGTGAGGTTCGTCCCGCGCGCGTGGATTGCCACGATCTTCATCGCCTGCCCTCGAGGAAATTGCCGAGCAGGCGCATGCCATGCTCGGTGAGGATCGCCTCGGGGTGGAACTGTACGCCCTCGACGGCAAGGCGCCGGTGGCGCACGCCCATGATCTCGCCGTCGTCGGCGGTGGCCGTGATCTCGAGATCGGCGGGAAGCGCACCGCGGTCGATCGCGAGCGAGTGATAGCGGGTGACGGTCAGGGGCGAAGGCAGGTCGGTGAAGACGCCGTGCGCGTCGTGCGTCACCGGCGAGAGCTTGCCGTGCATCACCCGCTGCGCCCGCACGATGCGCCCGCCGAACGCCTGACCGATCGCCTGGTGTCCGAGGCACACGCCGAGGATCGGGATCTCGCCCGCGAAGCGCTGGATGAGCGGCACCGAGATGCCCGCCTCGCTCGGCGTGCACGGCCCCGGCGACACGACGATCCGCTCGGGCCGCAGCGCGGCGACGTCGTCGAGGGTGATCGCGTCGTTGCGGTGAACCTCGACCTCGGCGCCGAGCTCGGCGAGGTACTGCACGAGGTTGTAGGTGAAGCTGTCGTAGTTGTCGATCATGAGCAGCATGATTCACGCCTCCCCGTCGAGGCCGTGCTGAACCATCTCGGCGGCGCGCAGCACCGCGCGCAGCTTGTTGAGCGTTTCCTGCCATTCGCCGTCGGGCGAGCTGTCGTGGACGATGCCGCCGCCCGCCTGCGCGTAGAGCACGCCGTCCTTCACCACCGCGGTGCGCAGGATGATCGCGGTGTCCATGTCGTCCTGGAAGGAGAGGTAGCCCGCGGCGCCCGAGTAGATGCCGCGCTTGACGGGCTCGAGCTCGTCGATGATCTGCATCGCGCGCACCTTGGGGGCGCCGCTCACGGTGCCTGCCGGAAAGGCCGCGCGCAGCACGTCGATCGAGGTGAGCCCGGGCCGCAGCGTGCCTTCGACGTTGCTCACGATGTGCATCACGTGCGAATAGCGCTCGATGATCATGCGGTCGGCGACCCGCACGGTGCCGGTTTGCGCCACGCGACCGACGTCGTTGCGGCCGAGGTCGAGCAGCATCACGTGCTCGGCGATCTCCTTGGGATCGGCGGCAAGCTCGGCGGCGAGCGCCTCGTCGGCCTCGCGGGTCGCACCTCGTGGTCGCGTGCCGGCGATCGGCCGCAGCGTCACCGTGCTGCCTTCCTTGCGCACCAGTATCTCGGGCGAGGCGCCGACGACGTGGAAGTCGCCGAAGTCGTAATAGAACATGTACGGCGACGGATTGAGCGAGCGCAGCGCGCGGTACAGCGACAGCGGGGGGGCCGTGAACGCCATCGCCATCCGCTGCGAGAGCACGACCTGCATGATGTCGCCGGCGGCGATGTACTCCTTCGCCCGCGTCACCGCCGCCTTGAAGTTGGCCTCGCCGAACTGGCTCTCGGCCTTGGTGACGGCGGTTCCGGTGGCGTGCGGGATCGTCACCGGAGCGCGCAGCCGGCTGCGCAATTCGGTCAGCCGCGAGCGCGCCGATGCATACGCCTCCGGCTGCGCGGGATCGGCGTAGACGATGAGCGAGATCCTGCCCTTCAAGTTGTCGACGACGGCGAGTTCCTCGGTCAGCAGCAGCAGCAGATCGGGGACGTCGGCCAGCGCTGGTGCCGCCGGCTTGCCGCTGTGCGCGAGCTTCGTCTCGATGTGGCGTACCACGTCGTAGCCGAAAATGCCGGCGAGTCCGCCGCAGAAACGCGGCAGGTCGGGCAGCGGCGCTGCCTTGAAGCGCTGCCGGAACGACTCGACGAACGCCAGCGGGTCGCCGTCGTGGGTCTCGATGACGCCGCCGTCGTCGAAGACCTCGCTGCGCCGCCCGCGGGCGCGGATGCGGATCCGCGCCGGCAAGCCGATGAACGAGTAGCGTCCGAAGCGCTCGCCGCCGACGACCGATTCGAGGAGGTACGAATAGCGGGCATTGGCGAGCTTGAGGTACAGCGACAGCGGCGTATCGAGGTCGGCGAACGACGCCTCGACGAGCGGGATGCGATTGAAGCCCTGCGCAGCGAGCGCGCGGAACTCGGATTCGGTGATCATGGCGGCAACCTCTCGACGGCCGGATGACGGCCTGGACGACTTCGATCTGGGATGCGTCGCTTCTTTGTTCGGCGCGCGACGCGAAACGCGCGAGGGGCTAGAGTGGGCGCCGCCAGCGCCACTCGCCTGCACGCCGCCACGCCGCGGGGGCGAACGTCGGATCGAGGATGAGGTCGGATTGCATCGTGGTCGATGCCCGTCGCGGGGACGGGCGCAGTGACTATACCACTGCCCGCGCGGAACCGGCTACGGGCGCGTCACCTGTGCGAGTTCGGCGCGCATCGCCGCGATCGTCGCGCGGTAATCGGGTGCGGCGAAGATCGCGCTGCCCGCGACGAAGGTGTCGGCGCCGGCTTCGGCGATCGCCCGGATGTTGCCCACCTTGACGCCACCGTCGATCTCGAGATGGATCGTGCGGCCGCTGCGTTGCATCGCGCCGTCGACGATCTTGCGCGCCGCCTTCAGCTTTTCGAGGGCGTGCGGGATGAACGACTGCCCGCCGAAGCCGGGATTCACCGACATGATGAGCACGAGGTCGAGTTGGTCGATGGTGTGCATCAGCCAGTCGAGCGGCGTTGCCGGATTGAACACCAGTCCCGCGGTACAGCCGTGCTCGTGGATGAGGCCGATCGTGCGGTCGACGTGCTCGGAGGCCTCCGGATGGAAGCTGATGTGGTTGGCGCCCGCCTTCGCGAAGTCCGGCACGATCCGATCGACGGGCTTCACCATGAGGTGGACGTCCATCGGCGCCGTGGTGTGCGGCCGCAGCGCCTCGCACACGAAGGGCCCGAGCGTCAGATTCGGAACGTAATGGTTGTCCATCACGTCGAAGTGGATCACGTCGGCGCCGGCGTCGACGACCTTGCGCACCTCGTCACCTAGGCGGGCGCAGTCGGCGGAGAGGATCGAAGCGGCGATGCGAAGAGGGATGGCCATCGGAGCAAACCTTCTATAATCGATGCCGCAGACGAGACCGGGCACGAGATGATGCAGGACAAACGCTACGCGATCACGGTGGAGCCCAGGGCCGCGTACCTCGCCGACGAGTCCGACCCCGACCACGACAAGTACGTCTTCGCGTACACGATCAGGATCACCAACACCGGGGAGGTCGGCGTGAAACTCGTCGGGCGCCACTGGATCATCACCGACGCCGAGCACAAGATCCAGGAGGTGAAGGGCCTGGGCGTCGTCGGACAGCAGCCCGAATTGAAGCCCGGCGAGAGTTTCGAGTACACGAGCGGCGCCTCGCTATCGACGTCGATGGGCACCATGCGCGGCGTCTATCAGATGCGCGCCGACGACGGCGCGACGTTCGACGCGCCGATACCGTCGTTCACGCTGTCGATTCCCCGCACGCTTCACTGACGCCGGTCGCGGTCCGACGGCGGCTTGTGCCGTCCGGCCATCGTCCACCATACGATCCCGACCAGGATGGCAAGCGCGACCAGCGCCTCGAGGAAGATCCAGCCCATGCGCTACACCCGTGCCGTCGCGACGTTCGTGGTCGTCGCGGCGCTCGCTGCCTGCCAGACGGTGCCGCCCACACCGCCGCCGGCTCCGGTGCCGCCGGCACCTGCTGCACCGGAGCGCGCATCGTTCCCGCCGGCGGCCTGGGGCGATCTGCCGGGATTCGCGCGCGACGACCTCGCCGCCGCCTGGCCCGCCTTCCTGATCGGCTGCCGCGCGCTCGCCAGGCGATCCGCGTACGAGTCGCTCTGGAAGGCGCCGTGCGTCGCGGCCGGGACGGTCGACGGCAACGACGAGGCGGCGGTGCGCGCGTTCTTCATGGCGCATTTTAGCCCGTACCGCGTCGCCGTCGCCGGCGGCAGCGACGTCGGGCTCGTCACCGGCTACTACGAGCCGCTCCTCGTCGGTTCACGCACCGCGAGCGAGGCATACACGGTTCCGCTCTACGGCACACCCGACGATCTCCTCATCGTCGATCTCGCGTCGCTCTACCCCGAACTCAAGGGCAAGCACGTGCGCGGCCGGCTCGAGGGCAGGCGCGTCGTTCCGTACCCGGCACGCGCGGAGATCGAGCGCGATCCGGCGGCGATCCCGGCGCCGACGCTCGCCTACGTGCGCGATCCCGTCGAGGCGTTCTTCCTCGAGATCCAGGGCTCGGGGCGCATCGCGCTGGCCGACGGCAGCGTGATGCGCGTTGGCTACGCCGACCAGAACGGGCGGCCGTATCGCTCGGTTGCCGCGGTCCTCATCGAGCGCGGCGAACTCACCCGCGAAAAGGCGTCGATGCAGGCGATCCGCGCGTGGGTCGACGCGCATCCGAGCGAGATGCGCGCGCTGCTCGACACCAATCCGAGCTACGTCTTCTTCCGCGAGGTGCCGGCGCCGGCGCCGGGCTCGCTCGATGCGGCGATCGACGGCCCGCAGGGTTCGCTCGGGGTGCCGCTCCTCGCCACGCGCACCATCGCGGTCGATTCCCGCTTCATTCCGCTGGGCGCCCCGGTCTGGCTCGCGACGACGCGCCCGCTCTCGGAGGAACCGCTGGAGCGGCTCACCATGGCACAGGATACCGGCGGTGCGATCCGCGGGCCGGTGCGCGCCGATTTCTTCTGGGGCTTCGGTGACGAGGCCGGGCGCACGGCCGGGCGCATGAAACAGCAAGGCCGCCTGTGGATCCTCTGGCCGAAGGGACACGTGCCGCCGAACTGAACGCGACAGTGGTGGACTGTCGCCATGTGGCAAAGGAACGTACCCGCCGCTCGCCGCGGCGCGACAATCGCGCACTCAGCCCGGCGCCTGCTCCTGGTGCAGTACCTCTTCCGCCTGCTGGTCCGCGTGGTACGACGAACGCACGAGCGCCCCCACCGCCGCATGGCGAAAGCCCATTGCGTACGCCTCGCGCTCGAGTGCCGCGAAGGCATCGGGGTGCACGTAGCGCAGCACCGGCAGGTGATCCTTCGACGGTTGCAGGTATTGGCCGATGGTGAGCATCTCGATGCCGTGCTCGCGCATGTCGCGCATCACCGCGACGATCTCCTCGTCGGTCTCGCCCAGGCCGACCATCAGCCCGGACTTGGTCGGCACGCCCGGGACACGCGCCTTGAATTCCTGCAGGAGCTTGAGCGAATGCGCGTAGTCGCCGCCGGGGCGCGCCTGCTTGTAGAGGCGCGGCACGGTCTCGAGGTTGTGGTTCATGACGTCCGGCGGCGCGGCCTCGAGAATCGCCAGCGCGCGGTCGAGACGGCCGCGGAAGTCGGGCACCAGCACCTCGATTCGGGTGCCGGGAGAATGCTCGCGCACCGCGCGGATGCAATCGACGAAGTGCTGCGCGCCGCCGTCGCGCAGGTCGTCGCGGTCGACACTGGTGATCACCGCGTAGGTGAGGCGCATCGCGGCGATCGTCTTCGCGAGGTTCACGGGTTCTTCGCGATCGAGCGGGCGTGGCCGGCCGTGGCCCACGTCGCAGAACGGGCAGCGCCGGGTGCAGATGTCGCCCATGATCATGAACGTCGCGGTACCGCGGCCGAAGCACTCGCCGATGTTCGGGCACGATGCCTCCTCGCACACCGTGTGCAGATTGTTCTCGCGCAGGATCTTCTTGATCTCCATGAACCGCGGCGAGGTGGCGGCGCGCACGCGGATCCACGGCGGCTTCTTCAGCGTTTCCGCCGGGACGATCTTGACGGGGATGCGCGAG
This sequence comes from Burkholderiales bacterium, assembly GCA_020852555.1. Classification (GTDB taxonomy): domain Bacteria; phylum Pseudomonadota; class Gammaproteobacteria; order Burkholderiales; family Casimicrobiaceae; genus VBCG01. The sequence goes on along the minus strand of JADZAQ010000200.1, from coordinate 6,223 downwards.
GTCTTGGCGTCGCCCTTGTGCTTGACGCCCGCGCTGTTTGAGGGGAGGTCCATGCGGGGAGTGTCCACTGCTACGGTCGGTGGACGAAACATTCTAGCACCCCGGGTGCGTGCGCTCCGGCGCCGCGCCGAGCCCGAGGCGTGCCCGGCATCCGCCCTCACGCTCGGTGAGCGTACGCACGAGGTCGGGAGCGAGTTCGTCGCCGGCTTGCGCCGTCGTGCGTTCCACGCCGAGCCGTGCGAGGTCGGTAACCGCGAGCCCCGGGTAGCCGCAAGGATCGATGTCGGCGAACGGCGCGAGGTCCATCGCGACGTTCACCGCGAGCCCGTGATACGTGCAGTGCCGGCGCACCTTGAGTCCCAGTGCCGCGATCTTCGCCTCGCCGAGCGATCCCGGCGGCGCCTCGGCGCTGCCGTGCACGTAGACGCCGGGCGCCTGCGTCTTCCCGTAGGCGGCGACGCCACAGGTCGCGAGCCAGGCGATCACCGCCGCTTCGAGCGCACGCACCACCTGCCGCACGCCCAGGTGCGCGCGGCGCAGGTCGAGGAGCACGTAGGCCACCAACTGCCCCGGCCCGTGGTACGTCACCTGCCCGCCGCGGTCGACCTTGATCGTCTCGATGCCGTTCGCGCGCAGGACGTGCTCGCCGCGCCCGGCCAATCCCAGCGTGTACACGGGCGGGTGCTCGGTGAGCCAGATCTCGTCGGCGGTCGCATCGTCGCGCGCATCGGTGAAGGCGCGCATCGCTGCCCAGGTTTCGCGATAATCGGTGCGGCCGAGGCGGCGAACCACGACTGCCGGCGCGTCGTTCGCGAGATCAGCCATCGCCGATGCCCGTCGCCATGCCTGGATTGATGCGCAGACTACAGCACCATCTTCACCATCGGATGCGCGACGAGCTCGCGATAGAGATCGTCGAGCTGGACGCGCGACACCGCATTGACGGTCGCCGTCACCGACAGCCAGTTCCCCTCCCTGGATGCGCGCATCTCGAGCGCTGCCGGATCGAAGTCGGGGGCGTGCCGTACCACGACGTCGGTGACCGCCTGCGCAAAGCCGTCCTGCGTGCGGCCCATCACCTTGATCGGGAATGCGCACGGGAAAGTGAGCAGTGAATCCTTCTCCTCGACGTGCAGCGCGTCGAGTGCCTCGCCGGTGGGGTCGGGGCGCTTGTCCATGGGTCTCTCCTTCGCTGCGGTGAAGATGTGGGCGCCGCACCGCCGCTGCAACCCGACGGCGGCGTCAGCGCGTGGCGTACATGTAATCGCGGGTCAGCGGATGCGGCAACGACCCGTCGGGCAACGGCTTGCCGGCCAGGATCTGCCACAGCGACAGCCAGCCCCGGTCGAAGGCGTGCGCCGAACCCGCCATGTAGATGCGCCACACGCGGAAGCGCTCCTCGCCGACTTCGCGGATCGCCTCCGCCGCGCGCGCTTCGAGGCGCTCGACCCAGTGCCAGAGCGTCCTTGCGTAGTGCTCGCGCCGCGCCTCGGCGTCGATCGACTCGAGGCCCGCGCCGGCCATGCTCTCGATGACCTTCGAAACGTGGGTGAGCTCGCCGCCCGGAAATACGTATTCCTCGACGAAGTCACCGATCCCGCTGCCCAGGCTGTCGGCGCCGAGGGCGTTGTGGGTGATGCCGTGGTTGAGCACGAGGCCACCCGGCTTCAGCACGCGATAGATCTTGCCGAAGTACTTGAGGAAGCGCGCCACGCCGACGTGCTCGAACATGCCGACGCTCGCCACCTTGTCGTAGGGCGCGTCCTCCGGAAGGTCGAGATAGTCGCGCAACTCGACCGTCACCTTCCCGCCCAGCCCACGCGCCTCGATCTCGCGCGACACGTGCTCGAACTGGTTCTTCGACAGCGTGATTCCGTGCGCCTGCACGTCGTAGTTCTGCGCGGCGTGCAGGACGAGCGCGCCCCAGCCGCAGCCGATGTCGAGGAAGCGCTCGCCCGGCGCGAGGCGCAGCTTGCGGCAGATGTGATCGATCTTGTTGACCTGTGCCTGGTCGAGCGTATCGCTCGCCGTCTTGAAATACGCGCACGAGTAGACCATGCGCTCGTCGAGCCACAGGCGATAGAACGCGTTGGAGACGTCGTAATGGTGCGCGATGTTGCGCTGGTTGCTGCGATGCTGGTGGACGAACTGCTTCCACCTGGTGACGAGGCCATCAGCGCCATGATCCACGGTGCCAACCAGCGACTCGGCAACATCGAGGATGCCTCGGGCGCTACCGGTGAAATCGACGTCCCCGTGCACGTACGCCCGCGCGAGCGTGCCGAGCCCCGGCTTCGACAGCGCGCGCAGGCCCTTCCAGTTGCGCGCGACGACGTCGATCGCGGGTGCCGGCGACAGCGGCACACGCGCGCCATCCGGGAGTACGAGGGTAATCGGCAGGTCGCGACCGGCGTAGCGGTCGGTGATGATGCGCTGGATCGCTGGCATGGCCCCGGAAAAGCGGTGCTACGAGTCGTCGATGAGGTCAAAGTGTAGCAAGCCGCCCCGACGCCGCAAATTCTCGGCAGCGCGACCCGCCGGCCGCGTCCCCGTACAATCGCCGGACCCCCCCGTCCAAGCCACGCCTGCCCGCGCGCCCGGAACCCGCCTCGACTCCGAGGTCGAATCCATCGTTTCGCGAGGCATGTTCGTTCGGCTGCGCCCTCCCTTCCATGACCCCCACGAGCAGCCCCCAGCGCGCGCCGACCTTCGACAGCCGCCAGTTCCGCGATGCCCTCGCGCAGTTCGCCACCGGCGTGACGATCATCTGCGCCCGGGCGAGCGAGACGCGCTTCGTCGGCTTCACCGCCAACTCGTTCAACTCGGTTTCGCTCGACCCGCCGCTCGTGCTGTGGTCGCTCGCCCGCACCTCGGCGAGCCTCGCCACCTTCGAGCACGCCGAACGCTACGCCGTGAACGTGCTGTCGACGGGCCAGATCGATCTCGCGCGCCGATTCTCGCGGCCGCACGCCGATCGCTTCGCGCACATCGCGTATCGCCTGGGCTACGCCGATGCGCCGCTGCTGGACGGCTGCGTGGCGTGGTTCGAATGCCGCCATCACGCGCGCCTCACGGCAGGCGATCACATGCTGTTCGTGGGCGAAGTGGTCACCTGCGAACGAGCCTCCGGGCAGGGTCTCGTCTTCCAGCACGGCCGCTTCGGCGCGCAGGCGCCACTCGCGGAATAGACGATCGCGCGCCCGGCCGGTGCCAAGCGGCGGCCGGCACGCCGCAAACACAAGCTACCGCGCGCGTGGCTTGTGCCGCTGGAACGACTCCCACACCTTGCGGAAAACCGGTCCGGGCGCGCCCCCGGCAAACGGCTTGCCGTCGACGCTGGTGATCGCCAGCACCTCCTTCGTCGACGACGACAGCCACAGCTCGTCGGCGGCGAGCGCCTCGGCCTGCGGAACCGGCCGCGTCACCACCGGCACGCCGACGGCGCGCGCGAACTCGATGGTGGCGTCGTAGGTGATGCCGGGCAGGATGTGCTGGTCCTTCGGCGGAACCACCACGGTACCGCCACTGACCACCAGCACGTTCGACGCCGATGCCTCGGTGAGAAAACCCTCACGAAAGAGCATCGTTTCGGCGGCACCGGCATCGGTGGCGAGCTGGCGCAAGAGCACGTTGCCGACGAGCGAGATCGTCTTCAGGTCGCAGCGATGCCAGCGGTTGTCGGCGGCAGTGACGACTGCCACGCCACGCTCGACCTGCTCGCGCGTGGGCAACGGCAGCGGATTGGCCATCATGAACACGGTGGGCGCGACGCCCTTCGGAAACGAGTGGTCGCGCCTGGCCACGCCGCGGGTCACCTGAAAATACACGGCCTGGTCCGCATACGGCTGGCGGGCGACGAGGTCGCCGATGATCGCCTCCCATTGCGCATCGGTGTGCGGATTGTCCATGCGCACGCCGGCGAGCGAGTGTGCGAGCCGCGCGAGATGCTGCGGCAGACGGAACGACTGGCGAGCGTAGACGGGGACCACCTCGTACACCCCATCGCCGTAGATGAAGCCGCGGTCGAGGACCGGGACGCTCGCCTCGCCCAAGGGGACGAAACGGCCGTTGAGATAGACGATCTGCGCGGGATCGATCATGCGACGCTCCTGGCCGGTCAGTGCTTGAACCACAGCCGCACCGTGTCCCACGCGCGGCCGAAGAGGCTCGCGAGCGGTACTTCCTCGAGCGCGATCAGCGGGAACTCCGCCATCGGCTTGTCCTCGAGCGTGATCTTCACGGTACCCACGCGCTGGGCTCGGGTTACCGGCGCCATGAGCGGCTCCTGCGCCTGCATCGTCACCGTGAGCTTGTCGCCCTTCCCCTTGGGGAGCGTGAGATAACGATCGGCGAGAAAACCGGCGGGCACCTCGGCGAGGGCACCCTTCCACACCTTGATCGTGGTCACCTGCTTGCCGGATTGATAGAGCTGCACGGTGTCGAACGCCTGGAAGCCCCAGTTGAGGAGCTTCTGCGCTTCGGAGGCCCGCGCCGCATCCGATGCCGCGCCGAGGATCACCGCGAGCACGCGCCGATCACCGCGCACGGCGGTCGCGATGAGGCACCAGCCCGCCGCTTCGGTATGTCCGGTCTTCATGCCGTCGACGTACGGATCGGTCCACAGCAGGCGGTTGCGATTGGGCTGCGTGATGTTGTTGTAGCGAAATTCCTTCTGCGAGTAGACGGGATAGAACTCGGGATAGTCGCGAATGACCGCCGCCGCGATCCTGGCGAGGTCGTTCGCGGTCGTGTAGTGCTGCGGATCGGCGAGGCCGGTCGCGTTCGTGTAGTGGGTCTCGGTCATCCCGAGCCGTGCCGCCTCGGCGTTCATCTTGGCGACGAACGCCTCCTCGCTCCCCGCGACGAGCTCGGCGAGCGCGATCGACGCGTCGTTGCCCGATTGCACGATCATGCCCTTCACGAGCTCGTCGACCGATACCGCGCGCCGCGGCTCGATGAACATGCGCGATCCCTCGGCCTTCCACGCGCGCTGCGAGACGCTGACCATCTGCGACGGGACGATCGTCTTCGCGCGCAGCGCGCCGAAGACGATGTACGCCGTCATGAGCTTGGTGAGCGAGGCGGGGTCGCGACGCTCGTCGGCGTGCGCGGAAGTGAGCGTCTGCCCACTCGTCACGTCGACGAGCAGATGCGCGGCGGCGGCCACCGCGGGGACCGGAATCCCGGCCGGCGGTGACGGGGCGCTGGGTGCGGCCGCGGCGGCGGGCGCCGCTGCCGGCCCGGCGGCGATGCCGGATGGCGCGACGATACTGATGGCAACGGCGTATGCGGCGACGAGCGTCACACGCCGGAACAACGATGGGAACTTCGGCATGGCAACTGGCAGTGCGGCCGCAGGGACCGACGCCGCAGCAAAGCGACCGATTATACGGCGCGTGCGCGCTACCAGGGATTGAGCGGCAGGTACCCGACGATCTCGCCGCTGCGCCGGTCGACGATCGCCGAAAAATCCCTGCTGCGCGCGCGCACCGGGACGTAACCCAAGTCGCGGCCGGCCCCGTGCTCGGCGAGGAAAGCGCCGACGACCTCGGCGTTCGCCCGTCCCTGACGGGAGAGCGCTTGCAGCGGCCGCGCGGCATGGGCGACCACCGGCGCCTCCTGCGCGTACGGCACGAAGAGGTGTGGCTGCGCCGCGACATCGGGACCGCCCGCCATCGACGACAGCGACAGGCGCAACGCCTCCTGCGGATCGCTCGGCGCATGACCGACGGCGAGACGAGGACCAGTCAGCGGCACGCGGTGGAACGGCTCCGCCGCGCGGGCCAGCGACGCCGCGTCGACATGGTTCGCGGCGGTGACCTCGAAGCGATCCTTGACGAAGACGTTCCACGCCGGGCGTGCCTCGAACATGACGAGCGTGCCGTAGACGAGCGCGGCCAGCTGCACCGTCGCGACAATGGCGAGATCGACGGCGAGGCGCGGCTTGCGCGGGTCGAAGATGAGCAGCGTGACGATTGGCCCCACCACCACGTCGACGCCGATGATGAGCCGCAGGAGAAGCGCGCCGCCCATCGCCGTGAAGTACGGCGGCGGATACCAGACGATGACGACGAGCACGATCACCACGGCCGCGATCGAGATCGACAGCCCGAGGTGGATCAGGAACGCCTGCCAGCGGTTGAGGGAACGAAGCGTCAGCACGGTAGGTATCCCGGCGATGCGCGGACGCGCACGGTCAGGCCATCGCCTAGCAGCCTGTCGG
>JADZAQ010000199.1 GCA_020852555.1 Burkholderiales bacterium | reverse complement strand
GTGAGCACTTCTTTTGGCTTGGAAATATCCCCACCAGCAACAGACCAAAGCCCATCACCAGCAAGGACGCCCCAACCACCAAGCACCCACACCTATCGGTTGCAAATTGTTAAAGAGCGCTTCGTGCCGACTTCGCTCGCGGCAGGCGGACCACGTTCCCGAAGGAACGCTGCCCCGTCGCACCAGGCACGCGATGTCGCTGCGTCGCTGGCGATCGTCTCCCATTGTCGTGCACTTGCTCAAGGGAGAGATGTTCGAAACCGCAAAGGAAAGGAATTATAGCCGAAATCCAGAATCGTTGCAACGACAACCTGCACGCTGCTCCCGATTGTTGCCCCGCCCGCCGGCTCGGGCGGGGCGCACCTGCCGGCGTCGACCGTGCGACCCCGGGCATCACGCCTCGCGCGATCGATCGGCGGGCCCTGCGGTGACGTCATTTCAGGATTGCACCGGCTTGCGGTACTTCCATTTCCGATTGAGCCACAGCCAGTCCGCGGGACTGCGACGGATCTCGTCCTCGAGCTTGCGCGCGTAGCGTTCGACGATCTCGGCATCCGCATCGCGGGCATACGGCGGCTCGGCGAGGAGCGAGAGCTCGATGACGTAGCGGCCCGGTCCGTCGCGGCGCATCGCGACGTAGATGACCGGCGCGTCGACGACCCGGGCGATCCGACCCGGACCCAGGTAGAACGCGGTGTCCTGATGCAAGAAGGTCGTCCAGTACTTCTCTTCGTTGTGCTTCGGCGTTTGATCGGCAACGAGCGCGTACGCGCGCACCTCGGCGCGACGCCGCATGACCGTGTGCAGGAAGCGCCGATTCGGGATGGGATTGCCGCCAAAGCGTGAGCGCTGGCGCTTCAAGAAGGCATCGATACTGCGCACCCGCTGTGGCTTGTAGATCGCGTCGACCGGAACGTCGAGTTCGATCCCGGCGACGAGCAGCAGCCACTCCCAGTTGCAGAAATGCGCCGCGAGCAGGACCACCGAGCGCCCCTGCGTGGTGAAGCGGGTCACGAGTTCGGGGTTCACCACGCGCACGCGCTCGGCAAGCGCCGTGGCGCTCGCGTTCCATCCCCACAACGCCTCGGCGAGAAAGCGGCCGAGATTGCGATACGATTGCCGCACGAGCGTGCGGTGCTCGGCGGATGATTGCTCCGGAAACGCGTTGGCGACGTTGGCGAGCGACAGCCGGCGGCGCCAGCGCAGCAGGTGATACGTCACGAAATATGCGCAGTAGCCAAAATCATCGAGCACGCGCCGCGGCCACCGCGTCATGCCCGTGAGCACGAGACCGAGAATGTCGGGAAACCGCGGCTTGCCCTGCGCCGTCATGACCCCGTCACCCGCGTCAGCTGACGGCAATCTCCCTTGCCTGCGCGACGCGCGACCGCAGGCGTCGGCGGGCAGGCATCATGCGTGAGGCAACGCTCGCCCGCCCGTTGCGTCTCGTCGATCCGGTACCCGGCGTGCAGGTGTGGCGCTGCGATCTGCGCCGTGACGAAGCGGACGCCGGCGCGCTGGCGGCGCTGCTGGCGCCAGCGGAAATCGCGCGCGCCGAACGCTATGGCCGCGCCGATCTGCGACTGCGCTACGTCATCGGGCGCGCGACGCTGCGCGCCATCCTCGGAGGCTGTCTCGGCATCGCCCCGCAGGAGGTGACGATCGTCCGCGGCCGCCGGGGACGTCCCGAACTCGCCGACCACCACCCGGCCGACCTCGACTTCAACGTCTCGCACACGCGCGCGACGGCGCTCTTCGCGATCACGCACGCGAAACGCATCGGAGTGGATATCGAACACGCCGGGCGCACGCTCAACGTCGCCGGCATCGCCCGGAAGTTCATGACGCCGCAGGAGCAGGCGACGCTGCACGCGCTCGACGACGATACGCGTCGACGCCATCTGCTGCTCCTGTGGACGTGCAAGGAGGCGATGAGCAAGGCGACTGGCGACGCGCTTGCCGCGCCGTTCCGCGATCTCGATGTGCGCGCAACCGAGCAGCGCGAGCTCGTCGCGGGACCGCCACCGTACGTGCCGGCGCACTGGCGTCTCCACGCCGTCGACGTGGGCGAGCGCTTCCTCGCCACCGTTGCCTTGTGGGCGCCACCGCCCGATGAGCCGCTCCGGCCGCGTGCCGCCCAGGTTACGACGGGCTCGACGCCCGTCTCGTGATCCGGCCCATGGTCGCACCACGCTACGGGCGCGCGCGCGCCGTTGCGGCATCGCGGTAAGACCCTTCTGCGTCATCCGCCGCGGGCTTCGGGTACTTCCATTTCTTCTGCAGCCACAGCCAATCGCTCGGGCTGCCGATGATCGTGCGCTCGAGGCTGCGCGCGTAGCGCTCGACGACCTGCGCGTCGTCGATGTCCTCGTACGGCGGCTCGGCCAGGACGTCGAGACGAACCGTATAGTGCCCGCGCCGCTCGCGCTGCATCGAGACGAAGTACACGGGTGACTCGAGAAAATGGGCGAGCTTGCCGGCGCCCGTGAAGAACGCGGTGTCCTGGTTCAGGAATCGCGTCCAGTACTTGGGGTCGTCCCGGCGCGGCGTCTGGTCGGCGATGATCGCGTAGGCGCGCGGCGTGCCGCCGCGCGTCATCACCTCGTAGACGAATTCCTTGCGCGGAATGAGCCGACCGCCGAAGCGGCAGCGCACCTCGCGCAAAAAGTCGTCGAGTGCGGCCATGCGCTGCGGCTGGTAGACGACGTCGATCGGGATCGGGAAGGTCACGACCGCACCCAGCAGCAGCCACTCCCAGTTGCCCTGGTGCGCGGCGAGGAGCAGGATCGTCTGGTTGCGGGCGATGGCGCGTTCGATGAGCCCGCGATCGGCAAAATGGACGCGTGCGCGAATCGCCTCGCGACTGGCGCCGAAGGACCAGCACGCCTCGACGACGACGTCGGCAAGATTGCGGTAGCACGCGCGCACGATGGCGGCGCGCTCCTGAGGCGACTTGTCGGGAAACGCGCGCGCCACGTCGGCATCGGCGTAGTCGCGGCGCCAGCGCGCGACGTGATAGACGACGAAGTAGAGCAGCGTCCCGAGCGCGTACAGGACCGGCAGCGGGATGCGGGTCAGGATCTTGAGGAGGACGCGCATGGATTCGACAGCGACGCGACGAGATCGGGCGGCGCCTGCACCAGTTCGATCAGGACGCCTTCGCCGCCGATGGGGAACGCTTCATTGCCCCTGGGATGGATGAAGGTGACGTCGTGCCCGGCGGCACCTTTGCGGATCCCACCAGGTGCGAAGCGCACCCCCTTTGCGGTGAGCCAGGCGACCGCGCGCGGCAGGTCATCGACCCACAATCCGAGGTGATTGAGCGGGGGCTCGTGCACCGCAGGTTTGCGCGCGGGATCGATGGGCTCCATGAGGTCGACCTCGACCCGCGCGATCCCCTGCCCCACTGCGGCGATGTCCTCGTCGACGTTCTCGCGCTCGCTGCGGAAACTGCCCTCGATCGCGAGGCCGAGGCAGTCGACCCACAGCGCGCGCAGCCGCGCCTTGCTCGTACTGCCGATCGCGACCTGCTGCAGCCCGAGGATGCGAAAGGGACGCGGGCCGGTCATGGCTTGCCCGCCGGCGTCTCGAAGCGCAGCACCGGCTGATCGACCGTCAGGCTCTCGCCTTCCTTGGCGAGGAGCTCGGCGACGACGACGTCGCGCTCGGCGTTGATCACGTTCTGCATCTTCATCGCCTCGATCACGACGAGGCGCTCGCCGGCCTTCACCTCCTGGCCGATCTTCACCGCGACCTCGGCCAGCAGGCCCGGCATCGGCGAGAGCAACAGGCGCGAGGTGTCCGGCGCCGCCTTGTGCGGCATGAGCCGCAGCAGCTCGGCCGCCCGCCGCGGCAGCACGCGCAGATCGACCTGCGAGCCGCGGTGCGCGAGGCGGTAGCGCAGGCCCTGGCGCTCGACCTGCACGACGAACGGCGCACCGTTGCACGTTCCCGACAGCAGGATCTCGCCGATGCGCCAGTCGTGGCGGATGGCGTACTCGGCGTGGCCGACGCGCACGTCGTAGCCGCCGGACGCGCGCGCGACGCGCACCGGCGTCTCGCCCTGCGCGCCGATCACCAGGTAGTCGTCGTCGATGCGGACCCCGCGACCGGGCACCTGGCCTTCGATGCCCGACGCCCGATCGCGATAGGCGCGATGCACCGCGGTGACGACCGCGGCGAGGAAATCGGCGTCGCCCGCCGGCACGTCCTCGCTGCGAAAGCCATGCGGATACTCCTCGGCGATGAACGCGGTGGTGAGGCGGCCGGCACGAAAGCGCGGATGGCGCACGAGTGCCGACTGGAAGAGGAGATTGCTCGCCACGCCGCGGATCACGAAGGCGTCGAGGGCGTCGGCCATGCGCTCGATCGCCTCGTCGCGCGTCGCACCGTGGACGATGAGCTTGGCGATCATCGAGTCGTAGTACAGCGGGATCTCGCCCCCTTCGAAGACGCCGGTATCGACGCGCACGCAGCCGGGGATCTCGGCCGGTGCCCGGTAGCGCACGAGGCGGCCGACCGACGGCAGGAAGCCGCGCAACGGGTCCTCGGCATTGATGCGACATTCCATCGCCCAGCCGCTGCGACGGATGTCGGCCTGCGCGAACGGCAGCTTCTCGCCGGCGGCGACGCGGATCATGAGTTCGACGAGGTCGAGTCCGGTGGTCATCTCGGTGACCGGATGCTCGACCTGCAGCCGCGTATTCATCTCGAGGAAGTAGAACCTGCGGTCGGCGCCGACCACGAACTCGACGGTCCCGGCCGACTGGTAGTTCACCGCGCGGGCGAGCGCCACCGCTTCTTCGCCCATCGCCTTGCGGGTGGCGTCATCGAGGAAGGGCGACGGCGCCTCCTCGATCACCTTCTGGTGCCGGCGCTGGATCGAGCACTCGCGCTCGCCCAGATAGACCAAGTTGCCGTGCGCGTCGCCCAGCACCTGGATCTCGATGTGGCGCGGCTCCTCGATGAATTTCTCGATGAACACGCGATCGTCGCCGAAGCTCGCCGCCGCCTCGGCGCGGCAGGCGGCGAATCCCTCGCGTGCCTCGTGGTCGTCGCGCGCGACGCGCAGCCCCTTGCCACCACCACCCGCCGAAGCCTTGATCATCACCGGATAGCCGACGTCGCGGGCGATCTTCACCGCCTGCGCGGCGTCGGCGATGACGTCGGTGTAGCCGGGAATCGTGCTGACCTTGGCGTGCAACGCGAGCTTCTTGGAAGCGATCTTGTCGCCCATCGCGGCGATCGAGGCGTGCTTGGGGCCGATGAAGACGAAGCCCGCCGCCTCGAGGTCGCGGGCAAACGCCTCGTTCTCGGAGAGGAAGCCGTAGCCCGGATGGACCGCTTGCGCGCCGGTGGTGCGGCACGCCTCGATGATGCGATCGGCGCGCAGGTACGAATCGCGCGACGGCGGTGCGCCGATGTTGACCGCCTCGTCAGCAAGCGTGACGTGGCGGGCGCTGCGGTCGGCGTCCGAATACACGGCGACGGTCTTGATGCCCATCCGGCGCGCGGTCTTGATCACCCGGCACGCAATCTCGCCGCGGTTGGCAATGAGGATCTTGGTGAACATTCGAGGGAGGCCTCGTCGGGGTACGTCGCGTGGTGCCAGCGTCCTGTTGCCACTCACAGCGGGATGTTGCCGTGCTTGCGCCACGGATTGTCGACCTGCTTGTCGCGCAGCATGGCGAGGCTGCGGCAGATCCGCTTGCGCGTCTCGTGCGGCATGATCACGTCGTCGATGTAGCCGCGGCGACCGGCGATGAACGGATTGGCGAACTTCTCGCGATACTCCGCCTCGCGCGCGCTGATCTTCGTCGGATCGTTCTTCTCGTCGCGAAAGATGATCTCCACCGCACCCTTGGGGCCCATGACCGCGATTTCCGCGGAAGGCCAGGCGAAGTTGACGTCGCCGCGCAGGTGCTTGCTGCTCATCACGTCGTACGCGCCGCCGTACGCCTTGCGGGTGATGACGGTGACCTTGGGCACGGTGCACTCGGCGTAGGCGAAGAGGAGCTTGGCACCGTGCCTGATGATGCCGCCGTATTCCTGCGCGGTGCCGGGCATGAAGCCGGGGACGTCGACGAAAGTGACGATGGGGATGCCGAAGGCGTCGCAGAAGCGCACGAAGCGCGCCGCCTTGATCGAGCTCCTGATGTCGAGGCAGCCGGCGAGCACCAGCGGCTGGTTGGCGACGATGCCCACCGGCGCGCCCTCCATGCGGGCGAAGCCGATCACGATGTTCTTGGCGCTATCGGGGGCGAGCTCGTAGAACTCGCCGTCGTCGACCGCCTTGGTGATGAGCTCCTTCATGTCGTACGGCTGGTTCGGATTGATGGGCACCAGCGTGTCGAGCGAGCGTTCGAGTCGGTCGGCCGGGTCGTTGCTCGGCCGCAGCGGCGGTCGCTCGCGATTGGACAGCGGCAGATAGTTGAAGAGCCGCCGGACCATGAGGATCGCCTCGACGTCGCTGTCGAAGGCGAGGTCGGCGACCCCCGAGCGCGTGGTGTGCGTGATGGCGCCACCCAGCTCCTCGGCCGTCACCTCCTCGTGCGTGACCGTCTTCACCACCTCGGGACCGGTCACGAACATGTACGACGAATCCTTGACCATGAAGATGAAGTCGGTCATCGCGGGTGAATAGACCGCGCCGCCGGCACACGGCCCCATGATGAGCGAGATCTGCGGGATCACGCCGGAGGCGAGGACGTTGCGCTGGAAGACCTCGGCGTAGCCACCGAGCGAGGCCACGCCCTCCTGGATGCGCGCGCCGCCGGAGTCGTTCAGGCCGATCACCGGCGCGCCGACCTTCATCGCCTGATCCATGATCTTGCAGATCTTCTCGGCGTGCGCCTCGGAGAGCGACCCGCCGAAGACCGTGAAGTCCTGTGAGAAGACGAACACGAGACGGCCGTTGATCATGCCGTAGCCGGTGACCACCCCATCGCCGGGAACGGTCTCCCGGTCCATGCCGAAGTCGTGGCTGCGGTGCTCGACGAACATGTCCCATTCCTCGAACGACCCCTGGTCGAGCAGGAGCTCCAGGCGCTCGCGCGCGGTGAGCTTGCCCTTGGCGTGCTGTGCGGCGATGCGCCGCTCGCCGCCTCCCAGCCGCGCCTGAGCGCGCATCCTGTCGAGCTGGCGGATGATGTCGTGCACGGTGGTCTACCCCTTGGCTTGACTGTCGTTGAGTGCGCCGCTGTCCGGCGCATGATCGTGCAGCAGCCGCGCGGCTGCTGCGGTGGGCGTCAGCGCGCCGGCGCCGACCCGCGCGAGGATACCCGGCAATATCGCCGCGATGCGCGCGTCGGCGCGGAAGCGCTCGCGCAAGCCGCTGTCGATGAGATGCCAGGTCCAGGCGAGCGCCTGCCGCTGCCGCTTGGCGGCGAGCTCGCCGCTCGCGGCGAGCGCGTCGCGACAGGCGACGATCGTCGTCCACAGCACGTCGATGCCCTCGCCGGTCGCGGCACTGGTGCGCAACACCACCGGCTGCCAGTGCGGCGACGCCGGCCGCAGCAGCGAGAGCACGGCCTTCATCTGCATCATCGCGCGGCGCGCGGCGTCGGCATCGAGGTCGGCCTTGTTGTAGACGATGATGTCGGCCAGCTCGACCACGCCCTTCTTCATCGCCTGCAGGTCGTCGCCCGCCTGCGGCAACTGCAGGAGGACGAAGACGTCGGTGAGATTGGCGACGTCGGTCTCGCTCTGCCCCACGCCCACCGTCTCGACGATGACCACGTCGTACCCCGCCGCCTCGACGAAGAGCATCGCCTCGCGGGTGTGCGCGGCGACCCCGCCGAGCGCGCCCGCCGAAGGCGACGGTCGAATGAAGGCGGCGGGATGTCGCGCCAGCGCCTCCATGCGCGTCTTGTCGCCCAGCACCGAGCCGCCGGAGACGCTGCTCGACGGATCGACGGCGAGCACCGCCACGCGATGGCCCTGCGCGACGAGGTGCATGCCGAGCGCCTCGATCAACGTCGACTTGCCCACGCCGGGCGTGCCGGTGAGTCCGACGCGCAGCGCCTTGCCGGTCCGCGGCAGGAGCTCCGCCATCACGACACCGGCGAGCGCCTGGTGATCGCTGCGCGTCGACTCGGCGAGCGTGATCGTCTTGGCGAGGAGCCGCCGATCGCCGGCAACGATCCCCGCCGCGAGGCGCGTGCGCTCGTCGCCGGCAGCCGCCACGGCTTGCGGCGCGGTGCTCAACCGCGCTCGTGCGCAGCTGGCTGGGCGGCGCGGATCTTCGCGAGCACGTCCGCAGCGCAGGCCGCAATGGCGGTGCCCGGACCGTAGATGCCCGCCACCCCCGCCGCCGTCAGCATCGCGTAGTCCTGCGGCGGCACCACGCCGCCGACGAAGACGACGATGTCGTCGGCACCCTGCGTACGCAGCGCGGCAACGAGCGCAGGCACCAGCGTCTTGTGGCCGGCGGCGAGCGTGGACACGCCGACGGCGTGAACGTCGTTCTCGATCGCCTGGCGCGCCGCCTCCTCGGGCGTCTGGAAGAGCGGGCCGATGTCGACGTCGAATCCCAGGTCGGCAAACGCACTCGCCACGACCTTGGCGCCGCGGTCGTGGCCGTCCTGGCCGAGCTTCGCCACCATGATGCGCGGACGGCGCCCTTCGCGGCGCGCGAAGGCCGCGATGTCCGCGCCGAGCTGCTCCCACATGCCGTCCTCCGCGAACTGCGCGCCGTACACGCCGGACACCCGCTGGGTGTCGGCGCGATGCCGCCCCCATACCTTCTCCAGTGCCGCCGAGACCTCGCCGACGGTGGCACGCGAGCGCATGGCGGTCACCGCGAGCTCGAGCAGGTTGCCCTGCCCGCTGCGGGCGGCGGCCTCGAGATCGGCGAGTGCGTGCACGACCGCCGCGCCGTCGCGCGCCGCGCGGACCGCGGCCAGCCGGCGCACCTGCGCCTCGCGCACCGCGCTGTTGTCGATCTCGCGCACCGGGATCGCCTCTTCCTTCGCGAGCTTGAACTTGTTCACGCCCACGATCACGTCGCGCCCGCTGTCGATGCGCGCCTGCTTTTCCGCCGCCGCCGCCTCGATCCTGAGCTTCGCCCAGCCCGACTCGACGGCGCGCGTCATGCCGCCCATGCCTTCGATCTCCTCGAGGATCGCCCACGCCTGGTCGGCCATCTCCTGCGTCAGGCGCTCCATCAGGTACGACCCACCCCAGGGATCGACCACGCTCGCGATGTGCGTCTCCTCCTGCAGGAGCACCTGCGTGTTGCGGGCGATGCGCGCGGAGAAGTCGGTGGGCAGCGCCACCGCCTCGTCAAAGCTGTTGGTATGCAGCGATTGCGTGCCGCCGAAGACCGCCGCCATCGCCTCGATCGTGGTGCGCACGATGTTGTTGTACGGATCCTGCTCGGTGAGCGACCAGCCCGACGTCTGGCAGTGCGTGCGCAGCATCGACGACTTGGCCTGTTTCGGGGCAAAGGCCTGCATGATGCGATACCACAGCAGGCGCGCCGCGCGCAGCTTGGCGATCTCGAGATAGAAGTTCATCCCGATCCCGAAGAAGAACGAGAGCCGGCCGGCGAACTCGTCGACGTCCATGCCACGCGCGATGGCGAGCCGTACGTACTCGCGGCCGTCGGCCAGCGTGAAGGCCAATTCGAGCGCCTGGTTCGCCCCTGCCTCCTGGATGTGATACCCCGAAATCGAGATCGAGTTGAACTTCGGCATCCGCTGCGCCGTGTACTCGATGATGTCGGCGACGATGCGCATCGACGGCGTCGGCGGATAGATATAGGTGTTGCGCACCATGAACTCTTTCAGGATGTCGTTCTGGATCGTTCCTGAAAGCTGGGCGGGTGCCACCCCCTGCTCCTCGCCGGCCACGATGTAGCCCGCGAGCACTGGCAGCACCGCGCCGTTCATCGTCATCGACACCGAGACGCGGTCGAGCGGAATGCCGTCGAAGAGGATCTTCATGTCCTCGACCGAATCGATGGCGACCCCTGCCTTGCCGACGTCGCCGACCACGCGCGGATGATCGGAGTCGTAGCCGCGGTGCGTGGCGAGGTCGAAGGCCACCGACACGCCCTGGCCGCCGCCGGCCAGCGCCTGCCGATAGAAAGCGTTCGATTCCTCGGCGGTGGAGAAGCCCGCGTACTGGCGGATGGTCCACGGCCGGCCCGCGTACATCGTCGCCTGCGGCCCGCGAACGTAAGGCGCGAATCCCGGCAGCGTGTCCGCGTTGGGCAGCCCGGCCACGTCCTGGGCCGTATACAACGGCTTTACCACGATGCCGTCGGGCGTGTGCCAGGCCAGCGCATCGAGATTGCCGCCGGGCGCCGCTTTCGCGGCGGCGCGCTGCCAGTCGGCAAGGGACGGAGCGGCAGCCGGGGACGGCGCGGTCGTCGACGAGGAAGCGGGCAGATCGGAAGCGGCCACGGTGAGGGCGGAGAGCGCGCCGCCGGTGGCGGCGCAACAAGCTATTCTAGCCGTCCCGGGGCCGTACGACCGCCCGGGCGCGGCAGTCGACCTACTCGCCCATCGGCACGTTCGCCTCGAGCTCGGCCAGCCAGGCGTTGGCGTTGCCGTCGGCCGGGGCCCGCCAGTCGCCGCGCGGCGAGAGGCTGCCGCCGGCCGCTACCTTCGGTCCGTTGGGCAGCGCCGAGCGCTTGAACTGGCTCTCGGCGAAGAAGCGCCGCAGGAAGACCGCGAGCCAGTGCCGGATGGTGGCGAGGTCGTAGGCGCGACGAGCCGCCGCCGGGAACGCGGGCGGCCAGGGCTCGCGCGCGGCATCGCGCCAGGCGTGCCAGGCGAGGAAGGCGACCTTCGACGGCCGCAGGCCGTAGCGCGTGAGGTAGAAGAGGTGGAAATCCTGCAACTCGTAGGGCCCCACCACCTGCTGCGTGCTCTGG
>JADZAQ010000198.1 GCA_020852555.1 Burkholderiales bacterium | reverse complement strand
TCATGAGCCACCTCAACTTCCTCGACATCGACACGCTGATCATGACCGGCTGCACCACGTCGGGCTGCCTGCGCGCGACGACCGTCGATGCGTACTCGTACAACTTCAAGGTGGTGATCCCGGAGGAATGCGCCTTCGACCGTTTCGAGGCGAGCCACGCGATCAACCTCTTCGACATGAACTGCAAGTACGCCGACGTCATCCCGACCGCGGAGGTCGCGGCGTATCTCGCGGGACTGCCGGTGCGCGCCCCGTTTGTGGCGCCCGCCTGAAGCGCACGAGGTCGGATGAGCAAGACCCGCGAGCCGTGCCCGGTACACCTCCTGACGGGGTACCTGGGCAGCGGCAAGACGACGCTCCTCGCGCGGCTCCTGCGCGATCCGGCGCTCGCCGATACCGCGGTGATCATCAACGAATTGGGCGAGATCGGCCTCGACCACGTGCTCGTCGACCGCGGCAGCGAGGACGACGTCGTGCTCCTCGATTCGGGCTGCCTGTGCTGCGCGCTCGGCAACTCGCTCCAGGAGACGCTCGAATCGCTGCACTACCGCCGCGAGCGGGGGGAGTTGCCGCCGTTCGCCCGCGTGGTGATCGAGACGACCGGGGTCGCCGATCCCGGGCCGATCGCGGCCACCTTGGCGCTCGACAGCGCGATCGTGCGCCACTACCGCCTCGGGAGCATCGCCACCGTCGTCGATGCGGTGCACGGTGACGACGAGCTCGACCGCTTCGTCGAGGCGCGCCGACAGGTGGCGATGGCCGATCGCATCGTCGTGACCAAGACCGACGCCGCACCCACCTCGGCGCTCCGCCGGCTCGAAGCGCGGCTTGCGGCACTCGCGCCGCACGCGGTGCGGCGCAGCGCGGCGCACGGCGGCATTGCCGCCGACGAAGTGTTCGTCGACATGCTGCGCTCCGCCGCCCTCGATGCGCTGCGTGCCGACCGCTCCACGCCCGCTGCCGAGCACGTTCACGACGCGACGTGCGCGCACGGCGCCGACCCGGGCAGCACGGGTGCGCACGACCTCGGCCACGACGATCCGGCGCATCCGCCGCACCTCGCCGCGGGCGAGATCGTCACCGCCTCGATCCGCCTCGCCGCGCCGCTCGCTTGGCCGCGCTACGCCGAGTGGGTGCAGTGGATGCAGCGCACGTTCGGCGAGCGGCTGTTGCGCATGAAGGGCGCGGTGCGGATGGACGACGGCAGCGTGCAGGCGCTGCACGCCGTGCTGCGGCTCTTCAACGCGCCGGCTCCGCTGCCGGCGCTTCCGCCGGAGCTGGGTGACGGCGTGGTCGTGATCATCGCCCAGTACGTCTCACCCGCGCTTCTTGCCGAGGCGAGGCAGCGTCTTGCCGATTCCGAATCCGTCGTTTCTTCCTGAAAGGAAACCCCAGTGAACTCCTTCCGTGATGCGCGAAACTCCCGCCGCGCCTTCATCGTGACCGGCCTCTTCGCCGCGACCCTCGCCGCTCCCGGCGTGCTGGCGCAAGGCACGTATCCCGACAAGCCGGTCCGCCTCATCGTCGCCTTTCCGCCGGGTGGCAGCACCGACATCATCGCCCGCCTCGTCGCGGCGAAGGTGGGTGCGATGTGGGGCGGCAAGCCGATCGTCGTCGAGAACAAGCCGGGCGCTTCGGGCACGATCGGGACGGGCGAGGGCATCGCCGCGGCGCCCGACGGCTACACGCTCACCATCGGCAACAGCCAGACGCACGGCAGCAACCAGACGCTCTATCCGCAGTTGAAGTACGACCTCGTCAAGGACGTGACGCCGATCGCGATGCTCGCCCGCACCAAGAACGTGCTGGCCGTGTCGGAGAAGTCGCCGCACAAGAGCGTGGACGAGCTCCTCAAGGCGGCGAAGGTGAAGCCGCTGTCGTTCGCGTCGGTGGGCAACGGCGCGTCCTCGCACATCATCGGCGAATACATCAATCGCCAGTTCGGCCTCAACGCGGTGCACGTCCCGTACAAGGGCGGCGCGCCGGCGATCACCGATCTCATCGGCGGCCAGGTCGACTTCATGGTGCCGACCTATGGCAGCGTCGCGCCGTACTACAAGGACGGCCGGGTGCGCATCCTCGCCGTGTCCGACGACGTGCGCGATCCGCGCCTGCCCGGCGTCCCGACGTTCAAGGAAGCCGGGTTGCCGTCGCTCGGCCTCGACACCACGATCGGCGTGTACGGACCGGCGAACTTGCCGCCGGCGGTGGTCGCCAAATGGAGTGAGGCCATCGGTACGCTCGCCAAGGACCCGGAGACCGAGAAGACGCTGGAGACGACCGGCTTCGACGTCTGGTACAAGCCGGCGGCCGAGATGGCGAAGTACCACCCGGCCGAAGTGCCGCGCCTGGGCAAGATCATCAAGGAAGCGAACGTGCAGATGAATTGACGCCGCTTCGCGCGGGGACCACGACGTGAGCACGACAGGCAACGCCGCCGCGCCATCAGCCTTGCATCGGCTGCCGGCCACCGAACTCGTCGCGGGCTATCGCGCGCGGCGCTTCTCGCCGGTGGAGGTGACGCGCGCCTGCCTCGCCGCGATCGCCGCGCGCAACGGCGCGCTCAATGCATTCCTCGTCGTGCTGGAGGAGAGCGCGCTCGAGCAGGCGCGGGCGTCCGAAGCGCGCTGGCTCACGGGTGCCCCGCAAGGCGCGCTCGACGGGGTGCCGGTGACCGTCAAGGACCTGTGCGCGACCGTCGATGCCCCGACGCGCTACGGGTCACGCACGTCGAGTGCGGCGCCCGGTACCGTCGATGCGCCGTGCGTGGCGCGGCTGCGCGAGGCGGGCGCCGTACTCCTCGGCAAGACCGCGATGTGCGAGTTCGGGTGGAAGGGCGTCACCGACAGTCCGCTGCTCGGCGTGAGCCGCAATCCGTGGGACCGGCGGCGCACCTGCGGTGGGAGCAGCGGTGGCGCGGCGATCGCGGCCGCGACCGGGATGGGCGCGCTGCATGTCGGATCCGACGGCGCCGGTTCGATTCGCATTCCGGCCGCCTTCTGCGGCGTGTACGGCTTCAAGGCGACGTTCGGTCGCGTGCCTGCGTGGCCGCCGGGGCGGGCGGCGCTGGGTCACCACGGACCGCTCACGCGCACGGTGGAGGACGCCG
>JADZAQ010000197.1 GCA_020852555.1 Burkholderiales bacterium | reverse complement strand
GCATGCAGCAGCGCCGGCTCCGGCGGGCCGCCGGTGCCGTAGGTGAGCTGCTCGGGTCCGTACGCCTCGTAGATGAACACGCCGCCCGGCTTCAACGCTTCGACGATGCGGCGGTGCATCGCGCGCCGCGCTTTGGCCGGCAGGTGCAGGAAGATCGACACCACCGCATCGTAGCGCGCGCTGCCGTAGTCGAAACGCGTGACGTCGGCGACCGTCGCGTCGACCGCCACGCCCTCGCGTGCGGCGAGCGTACGCGCCTTCGCGACCCCCTCGTCGGCGACGTCGATCGCGCTCACGGTGAAGCCCTGCCTCGCGAGCCACACCGAGTTGCGGCCCTCGCCGTCGGCGATGCACAGCACCGTACCGCCGGGCGGCAACTTCCCGACCGACGAGGCGAGGAAGGCGTTGGGTGCGGTCCCGTAGACGAACTCGCCGCCGGCCTTGGCGTAGCGCGAATTCCAGAACGTCTTGAGGCGGGTGACGGGATCGGAGGGCGGGAGCGCACCGTCTTCATCCACAATCGCCCTCGCCTTCAGGATCACCGGCTTGTCGACCATCTTGCCGTCGACCGCCACGGCCGCTCCACCCGATCGCTCCGCAGCTTCGAGCACGCGCCGCGCCCAGTCGATTTCGGCGGCGCTCGGCCGGTACGCCGCATTGACGACGGCGACCTGCTTCGGGTGGATGCACAGCTTCGCGCCGAAGCCGAGCTTGCGCGAGCGCTCGACGTCGGCGCGCAGGGCATCGGCATCGTCGATCGCCGTGGACACGCCGTCGACCGGGGATTCGATGCCGGCGAGGCGCGAGGCGAGCACGAGGCCGGAGCGAAACATCAGGAGCTCGTCGCGCTCGCCGTCGATGCCGAGATCGACCTGGAAGTCGATCGAGCCGAAGACGAGGCGCTCCACGCCCGGCGCCGACGCAAGATCGCGCGCCGCGTCGTACCCGGCCGCGGTTTCGATCAGCGGGTAGATGCGCTTGCCGCCGGCGATCGTGCGCACCTGCGCGAGGTCGGCGCGACGCTCGGCCTTGGGCAGCACGACGCCATCGATCGCGGCATGCCCGCATAGCGCGAGGTCATCGGCGAACCAGTCGGTGTCGGCGGCGTTCACGCGCACCAGCACGCGGCCTTGCGCCTGCGCGAGCCAGCCGGCGAGCGCCTGGCGCGCCTCGACCTTGGCGTCCGGCGCCACCGCATCCTCGAGGTCGACGATCACCGCACCGGCGCCGGCGGCGAGCGCCTTGCCGAAGCGGTCGGGGCGGCTCGCGGGAACGAAGAGATACGAACGCGTCGTCATGGTGATCGCGCTCGCGTCATGCCAGAAGCCGCCCGACGCGCGGCGCCCCGGGCAGCGCGCGAATCGTCGCGAACGCGCGCCGCATCTCGTCCGCGGTCGCGCCGTCGCGGTAACGCGCAAGACGCACCGCCTTGTCCTCGATCTCCTCGGGCGTGAGCGTGTTGCCCGGATCGCCCTTCGGCTCGTCGACGCGGCCCTCGAGTCTGCGGCCGTCGTTGGTCTCGACCGTCACCTTGCCGATCCAACGCCCCGGGTACACGCGATCGACCTCGTCGTCGAGCTCCATGGTGACGCGCTCGCGGAACGCGGCCACGCGCGGATCGCGCCAGTCGCGGTCGAACTCGGCGAGGCCGGCACGATCGTCGACCGCGATCATGCCGAGCACCGTGCCCATCGAAAATTTCGACTGGTGCACGGTCGCGGGATCGACGACCGGTCCCAGCACGTCGATCGCCCCTTGGTGGACGCGCGCGGTCACGTGCTTCACGTCCTCCGCACGGAGCTTGTGCGCCCGCATTACCTGCTGCAACGCATCCGCCGCGGGGTGCGTATGCCGGCACGACGCGTGGTACTTGAACGAGGTTTCGGCAAGCGTCCAACGCATGCGAAGACCGTCGACGAGCCGCGCCGGATCGGCGTCACTCGACATGCCCGCCGCGAGCCCCTGCCGACCCTCGAGGATGCGCTTCGCGCCGGTGACGCCGTCGCGCGCGAGGTAGGCCGCCGTCAATCCCGCTGCCGACGCGTGCGCGGTGTGCAACTGCTTCGAATCCGCGCCGTCGCGCAGGAACTCCCACAGGCCCGCAGCCTGCGTCCCCGCCGAACCGAAGGCATCGACCATCTGCGCCGCGCTCAAACGCAACAGCCGACCCACGGCGGCGGCGGCGGCGAGCGTGCCTGCGGTGCCGGTGGTGTGGAAGATCTTGTAGTGCGACCGGCCGAGGAATTCGCCGACGCGGATGCCGACCTCGTAGCCGGCGATGCACGCGGCGAGCAGATCGGCGCCGCTCGCCCCCTCCGCCTGCGCAACCGCGAGCGCCGGCGGGAAGACGACGGCAGCCGGATGGAACACCGAGCCGTTGTGCACGTCGTCCTGTTCGGCGAAGTGGGACGACGCACCGTTGGCCATCGCCGCCATGAGCGGACTCGTGCCGCGGCGGTGGATCAGGATCTCGGAAGGCCCGTCCGCCGGACCCATCGCTTCGGCGAAGCGCACGATCGCCTCGACCGGCCGCGCACCCTTGCCGGCGAGCGCGGAGCCGAGCCAGTCGATCATCAGCTCCTCGGCGCGGCGGAGCACCGGAGCCGGGACCGCCGACAGCTCGAGCGTCGTGGCGAAGGCCGCGAGCGTCGCTTCGTGGGTCGTCGCCGCATCATCGACCGGCAATCGTGCGTTCATCGTCGCGCTCCGCTCATATCGCTTTTTCTGCGGCGAGCCGGGCGATCGCCGCTTCCGCATAGCCCAGCTCGGCGAGGATCGCGTTGCTGTGCTGGCCCAGTGCCGGTACGGCGTCGATGCGGGTGCTCGCGGCGTCGGGAACGCCGGGCGGCAGCAGCGCCGGAATCGGGCCGGCGGGCGTGTCGACCTGCAGCCAGCGCCCGCGCGCCTTCAGTTGCGGGTGCTCCCAGACGTCGGCCATGGTGTTCACGCGCGCGTTGGCGATCTGCGCCTCGTCGAGCCGCGCGACCACCTCCTCGGCGGTCAGGTCCGCGAACGCGGCGACGATCAGCTCGCGCAGCGCCTCGCGCGAGGCGGTGCGCTTCGCGTTGGAGGCGAACCTTGCATCGCTCGCGAGCTCGGGCTTGCCCATCACCTTGGCACAGAACACCTGCCATTCGCGCTCGTTCTGCAGCCCCAGCATCACGGTCTTGCCGTCGCCGGTCGGAAACGGGCCGTAGGGGTAGATCGTCGCGTGCGCCGCGCCCGCGCGCGGCGGCGGCTCGGCGCCGTCGAACGCGTAGTACAGCGGATAGCTCATCCACTCGACCATGCTCTCCAGCATCGACACGTCGATGCCCTTGCCGCGGCCGGTGCGACCGCGCTCGATCAGCGCCGCGAGGATATTCGTGTACGCGTACATGCCGGCGGCGATGTCGGCGATCGAGCAGCCGGCCTTGGCGGGTTGGTCCGGCGAGCCGGTGATCGAGACGAAACCCGACTCGCTCTGGATCAGGAGGTCGTAGGCCTTCTTGTCGCGATACGGGCCGTCGGCGCCGTAGCCCGAGATGTCGCAGACGATGAGTTTCGGGTGCTTCGGCGCGAGCGTCTCGTAGGAGAGCCCCAGGCGCGCCGCGGCGCCGGGTGCGAGGTTCTGGACGAGCACGTCGGCCCGGGCGAGGAGCTTGTCGAGGATCGCGGCGGCCTCCGGGTGCTTGACGTCGAGCGTCAGGCTCTCCTTGCTGCGATTCGTCCAGACGAAGTGCGAGGCGAGCCCGCGCACGCGCCCGTCGTAGGCGCGGGCGAAATCGCCCACGCCGGGACGCTCGACCTTGATCACGCGGGCGCCGAGATCGGCGAGTTGCCGCGTGCAGAAGGGTGCGGCGATCGCGTGTTCCAGCGTGACGACGGTGACGCCTTCCAGTGCGCGCATGGCGGCCTCCGTCAGAACGATCGCGGCAGCCCGAGCGTGTGCTCGGCGATGTGCGAGAGGATGAGATTGGTCGAGATCGGCGCGACCTGGTAGAGGCGCGTCTCGCGGAACTTGCGCTCGACGTCGTACTCGTTGGCGAAGCCGAAGCCGCCGTGGAACTGCAGGCAGACGTTCGCGGCCTCCCACGACGCCTTGGCCGCGAGGTACTTCGCCATGTTCGCCTCGGCGCCGCAGGGCTGGTGCGCATCGAAGAGCTCGCAGGCCCGAAAGCGCATCAGGTTCGCCGCCTCGACCTCGATGTAGGCCTCGGCGATCGGGAACTGCACGCCCTGGTTCTGCCCGATCGGCCGCCCGAACACGACGCGGTCGTTGGCGTACTTGGCGATGCGGTCGATGAACCAGTAACCGTCGCCGATGCACTCGGCGGCGATCAGCGTGCGCTCGGCGTTGAGTCCGTCGAGGATGTACCTGAAGCCCTTGCCCTCCTGCCCGATCAGGTTCTCGGCCGGGATCTCGAGATTCTCGAAGAAGAGTTCGTTGGTCTCGTGGTTCACCATGTTGGCGATCGGACGCACGGTGAGCCCGTGGCCGATCGCCTGGTGCAGGTCGACGATGAAGATCGACATGCCCTCCGACTTCCGGCGCACCTCGGGCAGCGGCGTGGTGCGCGCGAGCAGGATCATGAGGTCGGAGTGCTGCACGCGCGAGATCCAGACCTTCTGGCCGTTGACGACGTAGCGGTCGCCCTTCTTCACCGCCGTGGTCTTGATCTTGGTCGTGTCGGTGCCGGTCGTGGGCTCGGTGACGCCCATCGACTGCAGGCGCAGATCGCCGCTTGCGATCCGGGGCAGGTACTGCTGCTTCTGCGCCGCCGATCCGTGCCGCAGCAACGTTCCCATGTTGTACATCTGGCCGTGGCAGGCGCCCGAGTTGCCGCCGGAGCGGTTGATCTCCTCCATGATGACCGACGCCTCGGCGAGCCCCAGCCCCGAGCCGCCGTACTCCTGCGGGATCAGTGCGGCGAGCCAGCCCGCCCTGGTGAGCGCGTCGACGAACGCCTCGGGATAGCCGCGCGCCTCGTCGACCTTGCGGTGGTACTCGTCGGGGAACTCCGCACACAGTGCGCGCACGGCTTCGCGGATGTCCTGGTACTGGTCGGGCTGGTGCTTGATCATGCGCGTGTCCCTGGTCGACGTCAGGCGAGTTCGGCAGTGGCGTCCATCGCGAGCGCGCCTTCGTGATTGCGCGCCCACAGCACGTGGTGCTGCGGGTCGTCCGCGCGCCCGCAGACCGTGAAACGGTGGATGTCGAACAGCGGACTCAGCGCGCGGAAGCGGAACGCCCTCACGCGCGCATCCGGATGGTGACGGCGCAGGTTGTCGAGCAGCAGCGTGGCGATGAGCGGGCCGTGCACGATCAGGCCCGGGTAGCCCTCCACCCCCGTCACGTAGCTGCGGTCGTAGTGGATGCGATGGCCGTTGAAAGTCAGCGCCGAGTAGCGAAAGAGGAGCACCGGGTCGGGGACGATCTCGCGCCGGTACTGTTCGTTGGTGGGGGCCGCCGCCGGCCTGGCGGCGGGCGAGGCGGCGGCCGGTGACGGCAGGTCGCGGTAGACGATGTCGTGCTCCTCGGCGATCGCCACGCCACGCGCGTCCGCGTACTCGTGCTGCACGGTCACGAAGACGAGCTGCCCGGTGCGCCCCTCCTTGACCGTCACCTCCGCGATACGCGACGTGCGCGTGACCTCGTCACCGACCCGCAGCGCGTGCGAAAAAGCGAGCCGCCCGCCCGCCCACATGCGCCGCGGCAGCGGCACCGGCGGCAGGAAGCCGCCGCGCTGCGGGTGGCCGTCGGAACCGAGGTCGCGCGCCTTGGCGATCGGCGCGAAATAGACCCAGTGCCACAGCGGCGGCACCTCGTCGCCGGGGACGGGTCGCGTATCGTCGCGGTCGAGCGTGGCCGAGAGTGCGGCCAACGGCGTCGCGGTCACCAGGTCGGTATACGTCTCGGTGCGGCCGATCCAGTCGCGCCAGGGATTGGGTTCGGAAGGCATGGGGGATGGCCGCGAAAACCGATAGCTTCGCCGCAAACGCCGGCGGGATCAACGATTCGACATGGGAGCGGGGCTCGGTCTCGAAGCGGATCAGCCCAGCAGGTTGGGCAGGACCAGGCTGATCGCCGGCACGTAGGTGATGACGATCAGGAACGCGAGGAGCACCAGCGTCCACGGCAGCGCGGCACGCACCACCGCACCGATCGGCATCTTGGTGATCCCGGCGGTGACGAAGAGGTTGAGGCCGACGGGTGGCGTGACCATGCCGATCTCCAGGTTCACCACCATGATGATCCCGAGATGCACCGGGTCGATCCCCAACTTGGTGGCGATGGGAAACAGGATCGGCGCGAGGATCAGGATGATCCCGGTAGGCTCCATGAACATGCCGGCAATCAGGAGCAGGACGTTGACGACGATCAGGAACTGCCACCCCGACATCCCCCAGCTCACGATCGTCTCGGCGATCTGCTGCGGGATGCGCTCGGTGGTCAGCACGTGCGCGAACAGCAGCGCGTTGGCGATGATGAACATCAGCATCACGGTGATCTTGCCGGCGTCGACGAGCACGCTCGGCACCTGGCGCATGCCGATGTCGCGGTAGACGAACACGGCGATCACGAACGCGTAGACCGCGGCGACGGCGGCGGCCTCGGTCGGTGTGAACACGCCGCCGTAGATCCCGCCCAGGATGATCACCACCAGCAGCAGCCCCCAAAGCGAATCGCGGCCCGAGGTCAACACCTCGCGCAGCGTCGCCCGCTCCTGCCGGGGCATGTTGGTCATGCGCGCCCGGGCGTAGATCACGACCATCAGCAGCACGCCCAACAGGATCCCGGGGACCACGCCGGCCATGAAGAGCTTGCCCACCGAAGTCTCGGTGGCGGCGCCGTAGACGACCATCACGATCGACGGCGGGATCAGGATGCCGAGCGTGCCCGCGTTGCAGATCACGCCGGCGGCGAACGACTGCGGGTAGCCAGCGCGTACCATCCCGGCAATGACGATCGAACCGACCGCCACGACGGTGGCCGGCGATGAACCCGAGACCGCCGCAAACAGCATGCACGCCATCACCGATGCCATGGCGAGGCCCCCGTGCAGATGACCGATGCAGGCGGTCGCGAAGCGGATCATGCGTTTCGCCACCCCGCCGGTGGTCATGAACGCGCCGCCGAGGATGAAGAACGGGATCGCCAGCAGCGTGTAGTGCTCGGAAGTCTCGAACAGCTTGAGCGACAGCGAGGCCAGTGAGTCCTGCGCGAAGAACAGGATGGTCAAGAGCGACGACAGGCCGAGTGCGATCGCCACCGGCATGCCCAGGAACATGAATACGAACAGCAGGATGAACAACGTCAGCGTGGTCATCGGCGCGCCGCCTCGTCCGGCTCCTCGTAGAGCTTGAGCGCGTCCTCGACCTCGTCGCCGATCAGGTGCGCCTCCTTGCCGCTGGCGAGCCGGTACAACGCCTGGAGGTAGCGAAACGTCAGCAGCAGGAAGCCCAACGGCAAGACCAACCGCGGGATCCACTGCGCGATCGGGACGTCCTGCATCAGGATGCCGACGTCGTAGATCTTGTGCACGTAGATATAACCGCCGATGGTGAAAATCGTCGCGTAGACGATGCACAGCAGCGCGACCACGATGGCGACGGCGCGCTGGGTGCGCGCGCCCAGCGTCTTGACCAGCGCGTCGATGCCGATGTGGGCGCCGACCCGCACGCCGTACGCCATGCCGACGAAGATCAGCCACGCGAACAGCACGCCGGTGACCTCCAGCGCCCAGACGAAGCTGTAATTGAACACATAACGCGCGACCACCTGCACGAAGGTGATCACGGTCATGGCGGCCATCAGGAAGGCGACGAGGCCTTCCTCGAGGTGCTCGAGCCAGCGCATGAGTTGGCGAGGGCGGGGACCGCGACAGCGGCCCCCGCCTCGGTCGTCACTTGTTGGACTTGAGGGCCGCGTCGATGAGGTCGCGGCCGATGTCGCCTTCGAACTTCTTCCAGACCGGCTCCATCGCCTTGCGCCAGGCGGCGACGTCGTCCTTGGTCAGCTTCTGGATGCGCGCCTTGCCTGCCTCGGCGATCCGCTTGCGGTCGGCTTCGTTCAAGTCGCCGGCCAGCTTGTTCGCGTAGGCGGTCGCCTCCGCCATCGCCTCGGCGAGGCCCTTGCGGACGTCGGGCGGCAGCCCGTCCCACCACTTGGCATTGGTGACCACCATGTAGTCGATCACGCCGTGGTTGGTTTCGGCGATCGTCTTCTGCACCTCGTAGAACTTCTGCGAGTAGATGTTCGACCAGGTGTTCTCCTGGCCATCGACCACGCCGGTCTGCAGCGCCTGGTAGACCTCGGAGAACGCCATCTTCTGCGGGTTCGCGCCGAGTGCGCGGAACTGCGCCTCGAGCACGTCGGAGGCCTGGATGCGGAACTTGAGTCCCTTGACGTCCTCGGGACGCTCGAGCTTGTCGCGGTTGGTCGACAACTGCTTCATGCCGTTGTGCCAGTACGCGAGACCCTGGAGCCCGCGGCCCTTGATCGAGTTCAGGAGCTCCTGGCCCTTCGCGCTCGACTGGAACCGGTCGACTGCCTCGACGTCATCGAACAGGAACGGCAGGTCGAAGAGCTGGATCTTCTTCGTGTAGCGGTCGAACTTCGACAGCGACGGTGCGATCAACTGCACGTCCCCCAGGAGCAGCGCTTCCAGTTCCTTCGCGTCCCCGAAGAGCTGCGAGTTCGGGAAGACCTGGACCTGGACCTTGCCGGGAAGCTTCTTCTCGGCCAGTTCCTTGAATTTCAGCGCACCCTGCCCCTTCGGCGTGTTCTCGGCAACGACGTGGCTGAACTTGATGACGATCGGCTGCTGCGCGGCGGCCGGGACAGCGAACGCGAGCGTTACGGTGAACGCGGCTGCCAGAAGCGGGCGTGCGAACATCGGGAACCTCCTGTTGGTGGCAAAGACCCCGCGACCTTGGGGCAGCGTTCGCCCGGTCTCTTGTGCGGCAGCGGGCATTGTAGCGTGAAGTCCCCGTTGTGGCGGAGCCGTTTCCGCGCCCGGCGCCCGCCTTGGCCGGCGGGCCCTTGGCGCGCCTGGGGCGGCGCGCGGCGCCGGCGCGGCGCGCGGTTCGGGGTCGCGTTTCATCGGCTGCGCCGCCCGGCAGTCCCGCCCGGATCGGGGCTGGCTGCCTCGTCCCCACCCCGCCGGAGCCCGAGCCGGGCCCGGACCGCGTCCCAGGCCTGTGGCTGGTAGGCATCGGCGAGCGGCGCCTCGGCGTCGCAGCGGACGACGTCGGCCAGTTCATCGGCAGCCAGCGGCTCG
This sequence comes from Burkholderiales bacterium, assembly GCA_020852555.1. Classification (GTDB taxonomy): domain Bacteria; phylum Pseudomonadota; class Gammaproteobacteria; order Burkholderiales; family Casimicrobiaceae; genus VBCG01. Next base: position 8,226 of record JADZAQ010000197.1, on the reverse strand, counting down.
TGCGTGGCGATCTGCCGGGCGAGCACCCGGAGATCGGATTCGGACGCGTCGCCACCGGTGAGCGATCGGGCGATGATGCGCTGCTCGAGCGTGGCCCGCTTCGCCTCGAACGACAGGATCGCGAACGGGACCCGCAATTCCCCGGCGAGCGCGCGGGCCAGGTCGCGCTGCCAGCGCTGGAGGAACGTTCCATCGAGAATCGCCACCCGGCCCGAGGCGACGATCGTGCGGGCGAGTGCGGCGACCCGCTCGTAGGTCGCGCGCGTCGCATCGGCGGCGTAGAGCCCCGCATCGAGCGCCGAATCGGAAGCGGCACTCGCCGCGAGGCCGGCTAGGCGCTTGCGCTCGACGTCGGTACGCACGCGTACCGCACCCACCTGCTCCAGGAAGGCCTGCGATCGCGTCGTCTTCCCCGACCCCGAGAAGCCGTGGGTGACGACGATCGCCGCCGCGCCGGGTGCGGCATGGCGCCGTGCGAGCGCCACGTAGGCGCGACACTCGCGCTCGCACGCGGCCCGCGCATCGTCCGTGACCTGCGGCGCGCGCAGCGCGGCGACCTTGGCGCGGACCAGCGCCCGGTAGGCGACGTAGAACGACAGGAGTGCCAAGCCCGCGTAGTCGCCGCTGATGGAGAGGTATGCATCGACGAACCGATGCGCGAGGTCGCGTCGACCGCGTGCCTCGAGGTCCATCGCCGTGAAGGCGATCTCGCTGGCGACATCGATCCAGCGCAGGTGCTCGTTGAAGTCGATCCCGTCGAACACCACGATCTCGCCGTCGATGCGCGCGATGTTGCCCAGGTGCAGATCGCCGTGACACTCGCGCACGAAGCCGGCGGCGGCACGCGCCGCGATCGTCGGGCGCAGCGCCTCGAAGCTGCGCTCGGTCCACGCCCGCAGCGCGGCCAGCGTGGCGCGCTCGGCGGGATCGCTGCGCAAGCGCTCCAACTGCTCGAAGTTCTCGCGCGCATAGGCGAGCACGTCGGCCGGCGTTCCGTAGCCGTCCGTCGGACGCGCCACCGCGATGCGGCCGTGGAATGCCGCGACGATCGCGGCGAGGGCGTCGATGTCCTGCGCGGTCAGCGTCCCCGCCGCTACCTCGTGCGTGAGCAGCGCCTCCTGCGGGAACTCGCGCATCCGCACCGCGTACTCGATCGCATGCCCGTCCCCGCCGAGCACCGGTGTCTCGACGCCGCCCGCGATCGCCACCACGTCGAGATAGATCGCCGGCGCCAGGCGCCGGTTGAGGCGGATCTCCTCCGCGCAGTAGTGTCGTCGCCGCGCGAGTGTCGAGAAGTCGGCGAAGCCGAGCGAGAGCGCCTTCTTGATCTTGTAGGCGTGCGCGCCGGTGAGCAGCACGTACGAGAGGTGCGTCTCGATGAGGCGTACCTCCTGCGCCGCGGCCTCGGGATGCATTACCCCACGCAAGGCTGCCACGAGCCGCGCCTGCTCCGGCGCCAAAAGCTCGATGCCGCGCACGCCGCCACCGGCCACGTGCTCACCACGCTCCTCAGCCATGTCCGCATCCGCTGTCAAGGATGCGTAGTATTCCTGCTCGCGGCGCCGCGAGGGTTGACTCCGGTCAACGCAGGCTGGCTCGACCGTGCGGCGCCACCGTCGCCCGGCGGCGCGACCGGTGGCGCGTGCGAGAATCGGCGCCCGCGCGCAACCCACCTCGGGGAAGCGCTTCGACAATTCCGCACATGCGCTCCACGACTCGCCTCAAGAAACGCATCCACGCGCCGCGCATCATCGCGTTGCCGGGGATGCTCGACGCGCTCGGCGGGCAGCGCCGGCGTCGCGCGGCGGCGCCCTGACGGCGGCGCTGCGTTACGATCTCGGGATACGTCGTGACTTCTGCCCGCAGCGCGTTCGTCCTGCTGTTCGTGCTGATGGTGTTCAACTACCTCGATCGCACGATCGTCGCCACCATGTTCGTCCCGCTCAAGGCCGAGTGGGGGGTGAGCGACCGCGAACTCGGCTTCCTCGCGTCGGTGGTCCCGCTGACCATTGCGGTGTGCGCGATTCCGCTGTCGATCGTCGCCGATCGGTGGAGTCGGCTGCGCGCCATCGTCGTCATGGCACTGGCGTGGAACGGCGCGACGATCGGCGCCGCTTTCGCGACCGACTACGCGAGCCTGCTCGCGATGCGCGCACTCGTCGGCGTCGGCGAGGCCGCGTATGGCCCCACCTGCGCTGCGCTCCTGGCCGCGCTGTTCCCGCGCGAGCAGCGCAGCACGGTGCTCGGTGCTTTCTTTCTCGCGAGCGTGCTGGGCGCACTGATCGGCATGCTCCTCGGAGGCGCGATCGTGAGCCCCTGGGGGTGGCGCGCCGGCTTCTGGGCGGCGGGCTTGCCGGGGATGCTGCTCGCCGTCGCGCTCCTCGTCATGCGGCGCCCGCAATGGGATGTCGGACCCACGCCCACGCCAGCACGCGAGAAGCGTGCCGCCATTTGGGTCGGACTCGGCCGCCTGCTGACGACGCGCACCGTGCTCCTCACCTGCATCGGCGGCGCACTGCAGTTGCTTCCCGCTGCCGTCATCTTTGCGTGGATGCCCGCGTACCTCGAGCGCGAAGCGGCCTTCTCGCCGCAGGCGGCCGCGCTCACCTCGGCGGGCATCATCCTCGCGAGCGGCATCGGGATCGTCGCCTGGGGCCACCTTGCCGATCGGCGGCAGCGACACCATCGCTGCGGTCGCTTGCAGGTGTCGATCGTCGGGGCGCTCGTCGCCGGAACGCTGCTCACCGTCGCCTTCGCCCTGCTGGCCCCGGGCGCGCTCCAGATCGCGCTCATCGCCGCCGGGGCCGGCGCCGTCGGGTCGGCCGTAGGTCCGGTCAATGCGGTGGTGATCGATTCGGCGCCGCCGCAGCTTGGCGCCACCGCCGCGGCGCTGGCCAACACCATCGCCAACCTCTTGGGCTTCGCGGTGGGCCCGCTGCTCGCCGGCGTACTCTCCGATCGCTTCGGCCTGCCGGTGGCGCTCATCGCGACCTCGTTGCTGTGCCTGCCGGCGGCGGGCGCCTTCGCGCTCGCGACGCTCACCTATGCACACGACGCAGCGCACGTCGACGCGCCACCGGCGCCACCGGCCGCTAGGCGAGCAGCCTCACGATGACCGTGCCCCAGGTGGTCAGCAGGATGTGCGCGATCGCGACGGTGCCCGAGTAGCCCAGCACCGCCACCGAGCTTCCCGAGCGCTCCTGGACCGCCGCCAGTGCCGCCGTCATCGTCTGTGCGCCGGCGATGCCGCCGAGCAGCAGGACCGGATTCACCTTCAGCACGTAGCGTCCGAAGTAGAGTCCGATGAAGAGCGGCGCGAGCGTCACGGCGATGCCGCCCACGAAGAGCCCCACGCCGGATTCGCGCAACGCGCTGACGAAATGCGGCCCCGCGCCGAGGCCGATCATCGCGACGAAAGCGGCGAGGCCGAGCGCGATCATCAGCGCCACCGCACCCGATGGGATGCGCCCGAACCACGGACGCACCGAGTGCACGTAGCCGACGACGAGACCGGCGAGCAGCGTTCCCACGCTCGTCCCCATCGCGATGCGCAACTCGCCTAACGGAATCACCACCAGCAGGCCCACGATCGCGCCGCTGACGATGCCCAGACCCAGTGCCACGAAGTCGGTGGCATCGGTGGGCAGCACCGTCTCGCCGATCGACTCGGCGGCACGCAGGACCGCCGGCGTGCGCCCCGACAGATGCACGACGTCGCCGCGCTCGATAGTCGTCCCGGGCGCGACCGGCAACGCGTGCCCGCCGCGCGTGATGCCGCGCAGGAAGACGCCGCGCAACGGCGCATCGGTCCGCGCGATTTCCGCGACGGTCTTGCCGGCGATCGCCGCCCGGGTCACGAACACCCCACAGGCGGTGACCGGCACGTCGAGCACCTCACGATCGTCGACCTCGGTCGCGCCCGCACGGCCGATCAGGTCGGTGAACACCTCACGGCGGCCGGACACGGCGAGGACATCGCCTGCCGCTACGGTCATGCCGGCCTCGGCTTCGAGGATCGAGTCAGCGCGCCGGATCCGCTCGACGAAGATACGTGCGCCCGGTACCAGGCTCTCGATCTCGGCGACACTGCGGCCGACGAGGGTGCCGTCCTCACGTACCCGATACGCCCGCAACTCGAACGGGCGCCACGCCGATGCCACCCCGGCGCCGTCGCGCTCGATGCCGAGATCCTTCTCCGCGGCTTCGGCCTCGCGCTCGAGGTCGAGCCGCAACAGTTTCGGACCCACGGCGCTGCAGAACACGATCACGCCGAACGCGCCGAAGACATAGCACAGCGCGTCGGCGACCGCGACGTGGCCGACGAGCCGGCTGCGCTCGGCCTCGGGCAACGGCAGCGAATTGATCGCTTCGGTCGCGGTGCCGATGGCGGGGGATTCGGTCAGCGCCCCGGAGAGCAGCCCGGCGGCGAGCCCGGGATCGAGATCGAGCACGCGGGCGACGGCGTAGGCCGCACCTAGGCCGGTGACGTTCATCACCACGGCGAGGAGCGCCCAGCGCAGCCCGTCGCCCTTCATCGCCTTGAAGAATTGCGGCCCGACCGAATAGCCGATGGCGAAGAGGAAGAGCAGGAAGAGCACCGCCTTCGCAGTCGACGACACGGGCACCGGAACGACGTAGCCGACGAGGAGCCCGACGAGCAGCGAACCGGTGACGGGCCCCAGGCCGAAGCCCATGACCTTGATCGCGCCGACCCAGTAGCCGACGCCGACCACGAGGAATACCGCGATCTCGGGGTATTTGGTGAAGGTCGAGGCGAGCCAGGTCATGGCAGGTACCGGGGCTAACGCTTCGTGGCGCCGGGCTTGCGGGTTCCGGTGGGCATCGTGGCCCTGACCGGCTTGCCGGCGCTGGTTGCTTTCGCGGTCTTCGCGGTTCCGGCCGTCCTGGCGCGCTCGCCCTCGCCCGCGACCGCTTTTGGCACCCTCGGTCCGCCGCCTTCCGCATCTTTCGCCGCCTCGTAGGCGCGCCGGTAGCCGCGAGCGATGGCGCGGACCGCGCGTCCGATATCGTCGTAGACGTGGTCGTCGAGGTTGGCGAACGAGATGCGCACCGACCAGTCAGGGGCGGCGAACCCGCTGCCGTTCAGCACGACGATGCCGTGGTCCTCCGCGAGGCGGAACACGATGTCGAGCGGATGCACGTTCTTCTTCATCCACGCGACGATATCCTCGCCCAGGTACTTCCTCGCCCAGAACTCGAAGTCGATGAGGCCGTAGTAGTAGTCGAACTCCTCGTTGCTGCCGACCTCGATATCGAGCCCCTCGAGCGTCGCCTGGAAGCGCTTCTTGACGATGCCGCGGCAGGCCTTCTGGTAGTCCTTCTTCTCGTCCATCAGCTCGTAGAGCGAGAAGAGCGACATCATGACCTGCTGCGGCAGGGAGAGTCCGGCTGTGTGATTCAGCGCCACATCGCGACTGTCCGCCACGATGCGGTCGATGAAGGCGAGCTTGCGGGGCTCGAGGGTGAGACCGCCGTAGCGCTTGTCGAGAAGCTTCCTGATGGGCTCCGGGTGCCGGGCGATCATCTCGTCGAAGACGTTGTCCTCGTGGACCGCGACGGCGCCGAGGCGCCATCCGGTGCAGCCGAAGTACTTGCTGTACGAATAGACGCCGATGGTGTTCTTCGGGTAAGCGCCCATGAGCGAGCGGAAGCCGGGCACGAACGTGCCGTAGACGTCGTCGGTCAGCAGGATCAGGTCCGGGCGCTTCTGGAGCACCTCGCCGATCTTGTTGATGGTGCGTGCATCGAGCGCCACGGCAAACGGGTTGCCCGGATTGACGATGAAGAATGCCTTTACCTTAGGATCGAGGAGCTTCTCGAGCTCCTCGTCGGGGTACTGGAACTTGGCCTCCTGCTTGGCGTGCACCTCCACGAATTTGAGATCGTAGTCCTCGAGGTGCGCCATCTCGATGTACGGTGTGAAGATCGGCACGCCCAGCGCGATCGTGTCGCCGGGATTGAGCAGGCGGTTGCTCTTCAGCGACTTGAAGATGTAGCACATCGCGGCCGTCCCGCCCTCCACCGCGTAGAGCTTGAAGGTGCCCTTGGGCCGCGGATTTCCGCACATCGCCCACTGCAGGTACTCGCGGACGATCTGTTCGTTGTGCACGAGCATCCGGTCCGGCACTGGGTAATGATCGCCGACGATCGAATCCACGAGCTCATGCACGAAGGCGTCGGCATCGAAGTCGAACCTCTTCAGCGCCCAAGGCACCATCGCCTGCAGGAACGGAGCACCGGGCATGTCATCGTGTCTGGCGAGCCACGCCTCGAGGCGGCCCGCGATGCCCGGCGCCTTCGGCATGCCGCCGACACCGGGTGGCAAATCGAGGACCCGTTTGCACTCGGTGACCGCGAACTGTCCCAGCAGGAAGAACGCCTCGCGGGGCTCGGTCGCGACCCAGTTCGGATTGCCACGGCCGGCATTCAAGTACGACATGGAGGCATCGACCGCGGCCTTCGACGCCGCCTTCTGCAGAAAATCCTTGATCTCGAACGGACCCAGCTTCTCGTACTGCTTGTATCTCATGTCATCCATGGCGTTGCTCCTTGCGTGCTCGATGTGCGGGACTCGCTGGATCAGGAGAGCAGCATGACGAGGACCATGCCCCAGATGGTCAACAGCGTATTGCCCACGGCGTAGGTCACCGTGTAGCCGAGAGCCGGGATCTGGCTCTTGGCCTGGTCGCATACGAGACCGAGCGATGCGGTCGTCGTGCGCGACCCGGAGACGATCCCCAGGTTGAGAGCGTCGTGAAATCGGAACACGTACTTCGCGACGTACATGCCGAGGAGCAGCGGGATCGTGGTGGCAGCGACACCCCAGAGGAAGAGGCCGATTCCCTGCGTCTTGAGGCCGTTCACGAATCCCGGGCCGGCGGAGATGCCGACGATGGCGATGAAGATGTTGAGACCTACCGAATTCATGAACCAGACGGTGGGCGTCGGAATGCGCCCGAAGGTCGGTCGCACCGAGCGCAACCAGCCGCCGATGATTCCCGCGATCAGCGCCCCACCCGCGGTCGACAGCGTGAGCGGCACGCCGGCCACCTTGAACATCAGTGCGCCGATGAGGGCGCCGACCACGATCGCCCCGCCTACGAATGCCATGTCGGTGACGTCGGTGGGACGGTCCGCGACGCCCAGCAGCCGGGTGGCGGCCGCGACGTCCTGCGTGCGGCCGACGAGTGTCAGCAGGTCGCCGCGGTTGAGTTCGGTCCCGGGCATGATCGGGATGTCGGTCGCGGTCGCACCGCGCGTGATCTTGCGCAGGAACACGCCGCGCGTTTCGCTGCGCGCCGCGAGCTCGGCGAGCGTCTTGCCATCGACTGCCTTGTTGGTGACCAGCACGTCGACGCCGTCGATCGGCATCGCGAGCAGCTCGCGATCCTCGACCTCGTCGGCGCCCTTCAGCACCCGCACCATCACCTCGCGGTCGCCCGCGACCGCGACCACGTCACCCTCCCTGAGCACGACATCGGTCGTCGCTTCGATTATCTGGCCGTCGCGACGGATGCGCAGGATGAAGAGGCGAGACTCGGGCACGAGCGCCTCGGCTTCGGGAACACGCAAGCCCACCGCCTCGCCACCGGCGCGCACCTTGTAGGCGCGCACGACGCGCTGGTACCAGCCGGTCCCGGGGCCACCCACCTCCTTCTTGCCACCGCCGAACTTCTCCTCGTAGTCCTTGCAGGCGGCGACGAGGTCGATACCGAGCAGCTTCGGCCCGAGGATGGCGATCACGATCGCCGAGCCCATGGTGCCGAACATGTACGTCACGGCGTACGCGATCGGCATGGCATCGAGCATCGCCTTCGTCTGGTCGACGGGCAGGCCCAGTCGGTTGATGGCATCGGTCGACAGCCCCATCGCCGCCGAGATCGTCTGCGACCCGGAGTACAGCCCGGCCGCGTAACCCAGGTCGTAGCCCGCGATCCTCGCGATCACGACGCAGGCGGCGAGACTGAACACGCACTGCACCGCGGAGAAGATCGCCTGCGGGAGGCCGCTGCTCGCGATGCCGCGCACGAACTGCGGGCCGACACCGTACCCCACGGCGAACAGAAACATGAGGAACGAGAACGCCTTGAGCGGCTGGTTGATGGTGATCCCGATCTGGCCGATCACCACGCCCGCGATCAGGGTGGCAGTCACCGAGCCGAGCCCGATGCCCTTGAACGTGAACTTGCCAAAGTAGTACCCCAG
>JADZAQ010000196.1 GCA_020852555.1 Burkholderiales bacterium | reverse complement strand
GACGAGGCGACGATCATGCTCGACGCGAACCAGGCGTGGTCGCCCGACGATGCGCCGGCACGGATCGCGGAACTCGCCGCGCTGCGCCCGCATTGGATCGAGGAGCCGATCCTCGCCGACGAGTCGATCGATGCGTGGCGCGCCGTCGCGCAGGCGAGCGCGATCCCGCTCGCTGCCGGCGAGAACGTCCGCGGTGCCGACGCCTTCCGGAACATGATCGACGCGGGGTTGCTGCGTTTCGTGCAACCCGACGTCGGCAAGTGGGGTGGCATCTCCGGCGGCATCGAGGTCGCGCACCACGCCAGGGCGCGTGGCGTCGCGCTGTGCCCGCACTGGCTCGCCGGCGGGATCGGTCTTGCCGCATCGATGCACCTCGTCGCGGCCACCGGCAGCGCGGACAGCTACCTCGAAGTCGACGCCAACCCGAATCCGCTGCGCGAAGAGGTGCTCCCGCTGACGGTCCGCGACGGTGCCGTTCTGCTGTCGGACGCGCCGGGTTTGGGGATCGAACCCGACTTCGCCAGGCTCGCTCGCTATGCGGTGGTCTGATGCGTTCGTGGTGGCCGGATAAGTGCGCGAATCTCGTGACGCCTACGAACACCTCAGCGCCAGTCGAGATCGGCGCGCGACGGTGCGCAGACGAGGCCCGGCACATCGGCGAGCAGGACCGCACCTGCGGTGATTCGAAGCGATGCGTCGAGGAGTTGCGTGCGCAGTGGGTTGGGATTGGTGTCGAATTCAACCGGTCCTGCGCCGCGCAGTGCGCCGGACAGCTGCAGGCTGGCGCCAAGACCGACGGCGCCGGCGAGCCAGTGGGGGCACAGCCAGACGTCGGGCGCCAACAGGGCGTGCAGCCGAAGGGTTCCGGTGAGGCCGCCCCATTTGCCGAGGTCGGGCTGGATCACCTGCACGCCGCCGCGGGACGCAAGCGCTGCGAGCTCGTGCAAGCCTCGCACGTTCTCGCCCGCGGCGACGCGGATCGACAGGTGGCGACGCGAGAGATCCGCCCAGCCTTCGAGCGGCGTATCGGCGCAGATCGGTTCCTCGCACCACGCGACGCCGGCACCTTCCAGCGCTTCCAGCCAGGCCCGTGCCGCGGCGAGATCCCACGCCTGATTGGCGTCCGTGTAGAGCGTCGCGTTCGCCGGCAGCGCGTCGAGCGCAACGTCGAGATTGTGCCGATCGACGACATCACCGAATCCGAGCTTGATCTTGAAGCGAGTGTGACCCGCGTCCGCCTGTTCGCGAATGACCGCGCCGACGTCGTCCGGCCCGATGCCGCTCGCATAGACTTCGACCCGTGGCGCACCTCCCGCGAGCTTCCACAGCGGCGCGCCGATTCGATGGCAGTAGAGGTCCCACACCGCCTGGTCGATCCCCGCGCACGCCTGCGCGAACGCCCCGAAGTCGCCGGACTGCAACGTGAGGCGGGCCAGTTGCCGCTCGAGCGTGTCCCATGCCTCCCACGGCGAGGCGAACGCACGCCTCAAGAGCAACGGCGCAACGTGGCGACGAACGAGTTCGGCTTTGTACTGCGCACCACCTTCGGGAAAATTCGCCCACACCTCGCCGTGCCCGACGGCGCCTTGCGTGTCACGAACGCGGACGAGCACGCTCACCCGCGACGCCATCGCGCCGAACGAGCCGCGAACCGGAACGTCGATCGGCGCCTCGACGATCGCGACCTCGATCGCCGCGAGTTCGAGCTGCGGCCAGGCCACGCGTTCGAGGTGCTCGAGTGCCGCGCAGTCGTGGGTCGCACCGTCCGGTCGAAGCCGAGGTGTTTCTCGTTCAGACATCGAGATCCATTTCCCAGGAGACGAAGTCGCCGCGGTAGACGATGTCGCCGAGGTAGATGAGCGTCCCCTTGCGATCGAGGAAGTGCCGCCGGATCCGCGCGACCGGCGCATCGTGCGGCACGCCGAGCCACGGCGCGTCGTCCGCGGCTACGCGCTCGACGGTGACGTGCTGGCGACCGGAGTGGATGGGGCTCGGCCGCAGTCGCTTCAGCGCGCACACCACCGTCTCGCGCTCGAACAGCGCCGCCGGCAGCGCGCGGTACAACCGGTCGTCCACGTACAGACGCAAGACGGCGTACGGCTGGCCGCCGATCGCGTGAACGCGACGCATGTAGCGATACCGGGGCGCGAGCGTTCCGGTGGCGGGAACGAGGTCGGCGGGCGGCATCGCCAGCGCGGTTTCGAGAAGACGCGGCTCGGTGTCGCGCGTCGAATCGATGAGCTCGTCGAGCGAGGTCGACAGATGGAAGCGGCTCGCGGTTACCGGGGCTTCGAGCACGGTTGTCCCGCGCCCACGGGCCCGTTCAACCAGCCCTTCCTTCTCGAGCAGCGCCAGCGCCTGACGCACCGTCACGTGCGCCACCGCGAACTCGGTCGCGAGCTGCTCCACCGTGGGAAACCGTTCGCCCGCCCGATAACGTTCGACCACGCGGCGGCGCAGCGCGTCGGCGAGCTGGACGTACAGCGGGATGGGTCCCTTGCGCAGGGCGGGCGTGACGGCCGTCGCAGCGGCCGTCGATCGGGCGGTTCGGGGCATGCGCTTGCGTTCCATCCGGGATTCATTCTATAAGTGGAATTATAGTATATTATCGCGGCCTGCGCCCTGCCGTTGGCGCCGGATCGCGCCTTCGTCGAAAACCGTCCACCGTAGCGAGAATCTCATGAACAGCTCACGTCGTACCCCCGTCGCACCGTCACGCCGGCGTCGACTCGTCGCGCTTGCCGCCATGCTCGGTGCCGGCGCCGCAGCCATCCTGGGAACCCCGGTCAACGCCCAGGTCACGTTCACCAAGCCGATCCGCATCATCGTCGGCCAGCCGGCGGGAGGCGGCACCGACTCCATCGCGCGCCTCCTCGCGCAGGGCATGTCCGACGCACTCGGCCAGTCGATCGTCATCGAGAATCGTCCGGGCGCCGGCGGCACGATAGGCAACGCGGTGGCCGCCAGTGCCGCCCCCGACGGCTACACGCTCATGCTGGGCGAGATCGCATGCCTGTCGATCAGTCCGACGCTGTACTCGGGGACGATCGATCCGCAGGGAGCGTTCGAGCCGATCGGACTGGTCGCCTCGAATACCTTCGCGCTCGTCGCCAATCCCAAAGCCGGCTTCAAGGATCTGCCCGACCTCATCGCCAAGGCCAAGGCCAGACCCGGCAGCATCAGCTACGCCACCCCGGGCAACGGAACGCTGCAGCACCTGGCGGCAGAACTCTTCAAGTCATCGGCCGGGATCTCGATGGAGCACATCCCGTACAAGGGTGGCGCACCGGCGACGATGGCGGTGCTGAGCGGCGAGGTTCCGGTTGCGCTCATCGGCATTCCGCCGCTCGTCCCGCACATCGCCTCCGGCAAGTTGCAGCCGCTGGCGGTCGGCTCGAGCAAGCGCGTTCGCGAACTCCCCGACGTGCCGACCTTCGCCGAGAGCGGCGTCAAGGACTTCGAGGCGATCATCTGGTACGGCCTCGTCGCGCCCAAGGGCACACCCAAGGACGTCCTGGCGGCACTGCACGCGGCCGCCGACAAGGCGGTCGCCATGCCCACCGTACAGGCCGGCTTCGCCAAGGCCGGCGTGGAGCCGATGACGTCGACCGCCGAACAGTTCGCCTCGCTCATCAAGAGCGAACGGTCGAAGTGGGAGAAGGTCATCCGCGCCGCCAACGTCAAGGTCGATTGAGCGAGGTTCGGCATGCGGCGGCCGAACATCGTCCTCATCACGTCCGACCAGCATCGCGGCGACTGCTACGGGTTCGCGGGGCGCGCGGTGCGCACCCCCCACCTCGACCTCATGGCGGCCGAGGGGACGCGCTTCGCGACCGCGATCACGCCCAATCCCGTCTGCCAGCCGGCGCGTGCATCGCTGCTGACGGGATTGCTGCCCAACACCCACGGCGTCCGCGACAACGGCATCGACATGCCGCCCGCCACCGCCACGCAGGGTTTCGCCGGCCGGCTGGCGCAAGCCGGATACCGTACCGGTTTCATCGGCAAGGCGCATTTCTCGTCGCACCATACGTTTGCGCCGACAGGCACCCCCGAGTGCCGGCAGAGCATGGACCGCTACGGGCCCGAGTGGTGCGGCCCGTACATGGGTTTCGAGCACGTCGAACTGGTCGTCGAAGGCCACAATCACTGGCTGCCGATGCGCCCGCCCTTCGGCCAGCACTACGAGCGCTGGTACTACGCCGACGGACGGGGCAACCTCAAGAATCGCCTGTACCGGCAGGCGCTGCCACCGGACTGCGAAGGCGCCCTGCAAACGTCGAACTCGGGCTTGCCGGTCGCCTGGCACAACTCGACGTGGGCCGCCGACCGCGCGATCGCTTTTCTCGAGCACGCGCCGCGCACGCAGCCCTTCTGCCTGTGGGTCTCGTTTCCCGATCCGCACCATCCCTTCGACGCGCCGGCCCCGTGGTGCTGGATGCACCGGCCCGAGGACGTCGACCTGCCGCCCTTCCGCACGCGCGACCTCGAGCGGCGTCCCTGGTGGCATCGGGCGGTGATCGAAGGCAATCCCGCGCACGGCAACGCCGAGATCAGCAAGATGCGCTCGCCGGCCGAACAGTCCGACGCGCAGCTGCGCCACCTCATCGCCAACTACTACGGCATGATCGCGCTCATCGACCATCAGGTCGGGCGCATCGACGCGACGCTCACCGCGCTAGGACTCGCCGACGACACGATCGTCATCTTTACCTCCGATCACGGCGAGTGGCTGGGTGATCACGGCCTGCTGCTCAAAGGCCCCATGCTCTACGACGGACTCCTGCGTATCGGCCTCGTCGCCCGCGGTGCGGGGATCAAGGCCGGGCACTGCGTGCACGAGCCTGTCTCGCTTGTCGATGTGGCGCCAACGCTGCTCGACTTCGCGGGTGTCGGGTCCGACGGGATGCACGGCACGTCGCTGCGTACGCTGCTCGCCGGCGGCGAAGAGCGGCGCGACTTCGCGTACAACGAGTGGGACGTCGGGGCCGATCGCTGCGGTACACCGCTGCGGCTGCGCACGATCCGGACGGCGCAATACCGGCTGACGGTCGAGCTGGATTCCGGCGCGGGCGAGCTCTACGACTTCGGGGCCGATCCGCACGAGTGTCATAATGTCTTCGATTCGGTAAAGTACGCTGCCGTGCGGGCGCAGCTTTTCGACGACATCCGGCGACGCCCACGCGACGAGCTCGCCACCCCCCTGCCTGTCGTCGGTCTCGCGTAAATGTCGAACGTTTGTGTCTTCGGAGCGGGAGCGATCGGCGGGCATCTGGCCGCGCGGCTCGCGCATGCCGGGCATCGCGTCCACGTCGTCGCGCGCGGCGCGCACCTCGCCGCGATGCGCGAGCGCGGGCTGCGTCTCCTGCTGCCGCAGCAGGAGATCCTCGCCAAGGTCGAGGCGACCGCCGATCCGCGGGAGATCGGCGCGGTGGACGTCGTGCTCGTGACACTCAAGGCCAACGCGATCGTGTCGACCGCACCGGCGCTCGTCGACCTCGCGAAGCGGACGCGCGCGATCGCCTTCGTCACCAACGGCATCCCGTGGTGGTATGGAATGGGCCGCGTCCCCGCGCTCTCGTCCACGGCGAGCGAATGCATCGACCCGGCGGGGCTTACGCAGGCGATCCCCGCCGACCGTGTCGTCGGCGCCGTCGCCTATTCGCCCAACACGGTGGTGGCCCCGGGCGTGGTCCGTTGCGCCGCGACGACGAGCCGCTTCGAGATCGGGCCGGCGACGGCCGCAGGTGGCGCCGCGACGCAGGCGGTCCACGAACTTCTCGAAGGTGCAGGCATCACGGCGCCGGTCGATGCCGACATCCGCACCCGCGTGTGGCGCAAGCTCGCCTTCAACGTTGCCATCAGCCCGGTGAGCACACTGACGGGGGGCGGCAACCAGCAGGTGACGGCGGATCCGGTGCTGCACCGGCTGTGCGCGGACCTCATGCGTGAGACGGCCGCGGCCGCGGCAGCGCAGGGCGAGCGTGTAACATTGGACGAGTCGGTCCTCGATCCCGGCAAGCTCTCCCCGCACAAGCCTTCGATGCTGCAGGATCTGGAAGCGGGTCGTCCGCTCGAGACCGAGAGCATTCTGCGTGCGGTCCAGGTGCTCGCGCGCGACGCGGGGGTCGCCACACCCCAACTCGACGTCGTGACGGCGCTGGTCGAGATGCGCGCACGGACGCGCTCGTGATCGATGTTCCTTCCGCCTGAAAGGAGACGACGTTGACGCGCGTCGCCGATCCGGGATTCGCCGCGCGGATCCGCGCAAGCTTCGAGCGGCAGAACGCGATGCAACTCATTCGCGCCACCCTCGCCGCCGTCGAGCATGGTCGCACCGAGATCCACCTGCCGCACTGGCCGGGGATCGAGCAGCAGCACGGCTTCGTGCACGGCGCGATGGTCGGCGCCATCGCCGACTCGGCGGCGGGTTACGCGGCGATGACCATGGTGCCGGCCGATGCCTCGGTGCTGTCGGTCGAATACAAGCTGAATTTCCTCGCGCCGGCGGCCGGCGACGAGCTCATCGCGCGCGGCCGCGTGGTGCGCCCCGGCCGCACGCTCATCGTCGCCACCGCGGAGGTGTTCGCGGTCGAAGGCGGCAAGGAATCGTTGTGCGCGCTGATGCAGCAGACGATCATGGTGATGCACGGCAAGAGCGAGAAGTAGCGCCCGCGCCCGGCGCTCCCTGGCGCGGGCGCGCGTTCAGCCGCGCGCGACCATCGAGCGTTCCATCACCTTGCGCGCGGCGGCCTGCGTAACCGATCCCGCCATCGTGCCGTAGTGCGCGCCCCACGCGCCGAACTCGCTGGCCGCGCGCGTGGCGAAGAACATGTCGACGACCTCCGGCGTGCTGTAGCGCACGAGTTCGGCGGCCTGGAGGATGCGAGCGACGGCATCGCTCATGGAACGGGCGAGGAACTCATCGTCGACCGCGCCACGGATCAGGCGCTCGGTGTGCCGGACCATCGTCGCGAGCCGCGGCTCCTGCGTCGCCACCGGGCGCACCTCGTCGAGGAGCGCGTCGATCGTCTGCGGCATGCGCAGCATCGCGCGGCGCACATCCATGCACATCATGTTGGCGGTGCCTTCCCAGACGCTGTTGAGCGGCGACTCGCGGAAGAGCCGCGCCATCGGATTCTCCTCGATGAAACCGTTGCCGCCGTGGCACTGCAGCGCCTCGTTGGCGATCGTCGCCGCCCGCGAGCAGTTGAAGTACTTGGCCGCCGGGGTGGCCACGCGCGCGAGCAGCCGCTCGTGCTCGCTGTCGCCCATGCCGTCGGTTGCCTTGGCGATGCGCAGCGCCATGAGCGTGGCCGCCTCGACTTCGACGGCCATGTCGGCGAGCACGTTGGTCATCATCGGCCGCTCGGCGATCGGCGTGCCGAACGCGTTGCGCGTCGTGGTGTGCACCTGCGCGAGCGTCAGCGCCTGGCGCATGAGGCCGGCGGAGCCGATCGCGAAGTCGAGACGGGTGAGGTGCGAGTGCGTGAGGATCTCGCGGATCCCGTGCGCTTCCTCGCCGACGCGGATCGCCAGCGTGCCGGCGAACTCGACCTCGCTCGACGCGTTGGAGCGGTTACCCGCCTTGTCCTTCAACCGCTGCACGAAGAAGCGGTTGAACGATCCATCGGGGAGCGTGCGCGGCAGGAAGAAGCAGGTGACGCCGCCGTCGACCTTGGCGAGCGTGAAGAAGCCGTCGGACTGCGGCACCGAGCAGAACCACTTGTGGCCGGTGAGCTCGTACCAGTGCGCCGGCGCGCCGTGGTAGTCGCCCACGTGCGAGAAGCGCGCGGTGGTCTGCGTCTGCCGCAGATCGGAGCCGCCCTGCTTCTCGGTCATCGCATAGCCGATCACCACCGACGGCTTCTCCGCGACCTCGCGCCGGCTGAACTCGTACACGGTCCCCTTCGACTTCTCGGCCCAGATGGCGAGCGACGGCTCGACCGTGAAACCCGCGTACGAGGCGTACGCCATGCCGGTCGGGCACGCGGTGCCCTGCTCGACCTGATTCCACAAGTAAGTGAGCACCGCGCGCGCGTAGTGCCCGCCCTTCTCCGTGGTTCGCCACGAGAGGTTCGGGACCTCGTGCTTCCAGGCGAGCGCCATCAGCGCGTGCCAGCTCGGGTGGAAGTCGACCCAGTCGATGCGGTTGCCGAAGCGATCGTGCGTCTTCAACTCGGGCAGGTGGCGATTGGCGAGCCGCGCGAGCTCCTGTGTCGCCTCGTCGCCCACCGCGGCGCCGAGCGCGGCACAGCGCGTCGCGGCCCAGGGCGCCTCGCGCGCGATCGCGGCACGTGCGACCGCATCGGCGGTGAAGGCGTTGAATCCGCTTGCCGGTGTGGCCTGGTTGCGAACCTCGTGCGTGACGTAGCGGTCGGCGGGCACTTCGAGAATGCTGGCGGGTACGGGCTTGTTCATGACGACCTCCGGGGGAGTGGCCGAACGGTGGACAGGGGCGCCGCCACGCTGGCGCAAGCCAAGGTGGCGATCTCGTCGGCGAGCGCGGCGACGCCACGCCGGTAATCTTCGGAATCCTGCCGCTGCCGGCGGCCCAACGGCGACAGCGGGCCGATGAGGCCCTCCATGAAGCCACCGACGATCACGGTCGCGGCCAAGTCGGCGGCGATATCGGTGCGCAACGTGCGCGTGGCCTGACCGGAGGCGACGATCGCGCGGATCACTTCGCTGATCGCGGCGCGGTAGGTCAGTCTCGCCTCGTCGATCTCCTTGTCGCAGGGCTCGGCAATGAGCGCGTAGGCAAGACGCGGATTGCGCATCGCGCGTTGCACGAAGGTCGATACCGCCGTGTGCAGGCGATGGATCGCGGTGCCGTCCGTCTTCGCGATGGCCGCGAGGACGTCGACCTCGCGCTGCGACACTGCCGAGAGCACCTCGGCAAAGAGTTCAGCCTTCGACGGAAAGTAGCGATAGACGGTGCCGGTCGCCATGCCGGCCGCGGCTGCGACGCTTGCGACCTGCGCCTCCTTCCAGCCACCTTCGCTGACGAGGCGGCGGGCGGCCGTGAGGATTCGCGCACGGTTGTCGTGCAGGCGGGCTTCGACCGATGCGGTTTGTCGGTACGCCATGACCGAGAGCGCCTTTTCGTGGTGATGAAGTGAACTGTAATTCATTCCTTGCGACGATGCAAGCGCCACGCCCCGATTGCATCGCCCGCGATCGACCCCATGTCGAAGTTTGGACCCCATGT
>JADZAQ010000195.1 GCA_020852555.1 Burkholderiales bacterium | reverse complement strand
GTCTCGACCTTCACGTTGCCGGTCGGCGGCTGGTCCGAGTAGACGACGCGGCCGCTGGCATCGGTCCACTTGTAGAGCGCCGCCGCGGACGTCCCCGCGAGCGCGAGCGCGCCGGCGGCGAGCAAGGCGGAAACGGTGATGCGGGGCATGGGCATCGGCAATGGGATCGCACGCAGCGTATGACAATGTCAACTTACTCCAGCCGGGCGCATGCGTCAATAAGCCCTTGATTCGAGAGGCTGGATGCGTGGCCCCCCGGACGGTTTCGCGTTGCATCGCGGCTTGGGGGCGACCCGCAACGCGGGTATAATCGGTTTTTGCGCATAGGAGAAATTTCAATGCGTGTCGTCCGGAAAGCGCTGACCTTCGACGACGTCCTGCTCGTCCCCGCGCATTCCCTCGTCGTACCCCGCGACGTATCCCTGAAGACCCGCCTCACGCGCTCGATCGCGCTCAACATCCCGCTCATCTCCGCGGCGATGGACACCGTGACCGACGCGCGCCTCGCGATTGCGATCGCGCAGGAGGGCGGGCTCGGGATCATCCACAAGAACATGACGCCGGCGAAGCAGGCGGCCGAGGTCGCCAAGGTCAAGCGCTTCGAGAGCGGCGTGGTCAAGGACCCGCTGACGATTCCGCCGACGATGTCCGTCCGCGACGTCGTCGAGCTGAAGAAGCAGAACCGCTTCTCGGGGCTGCCGGTGGTCGAGGGCCGGCGCGTCGTCGGCATCGTCACCAACCGCGACCTGCGGTTCGAGACCAACCTCGACCAGCCGGTGTCGAACATCATGACCAAGGGCGACCGGCTGGTGACGGTGCCCGAGGGCACCGACCTCGAGACCGCGAAGGCGCTGATGCACCAGCACCGGCTCGAGCGCGTGCTGGTCGTCAACGGCGGCATGGAGCTGCGCGGGCTGATCACGGTCAAGGACATCCTCAAGTCCACCGAGCACCCGCTCGCGTGCAAGGACGACCTCGGCCGCCTGCGCGCCGGCGCCGCCGTGGGCACGGGCGGCGACACCGACGAACGCGTCGACGTGCTGGTCGCCGCGGGCGTGGACGTCATCGTGGTCGACACGTCACACGGCCACTCGCAGGGCGTGCTCGACCGCGTGCGTGCGGTGAAGAGGCGCCACCCGTCCGTGCAGGTAGTCGGCGGCAACGTCGCGACGGCGGCCGGCGCGCAGGCGCTCGCCGACCATGGCGCGGACGCCGTGAAGGTCGGCATCGGCCCGGGGTCGATCTGCACGACGCGGATCGTCGCGGGCGTGGGCGTGCCGCAGATCTCGGCGATCCAGATGGCGATCGAGGGCGTGGCCAAGGCCGGCATCCCGGTCATCGCCGACGGCGGCATCCGCTACTCCGGCGACGTCGCCAAGGCCATCGCGGCCGGCGCGTCGTGCGTGATGCTGGGGTCGCTGTTCGCCGGCACCGAAGAGGCGCCGGGCGAGATCGAGCTCTACCAGGGCCGCTCGTACAAGAGCTACCGCGGCATGGGGTCGCTCGGCGCGATGCAGGAAGGCAGCTCGGACCGCTATTTCCAGGACGCCGAAGGCGAAGGCGCCGCGGAGAAGCTCGTGCCGGAGGGCATCGAAGGCCGCGTGCCGTACAAGGGCGTGCTGACGTCGGTGATCCACCAGCTGATGGGCGGCTTGCGCGCAGCGATGGGCTACTGCGGCTGCGAGACGATCGCGGAACTGTCCACCCGCGCCGAGTTCGTCGAGATCACGTCGGCGGGCGTGCGCGAGTCGCACGTGCACGACGTGCAGATCGTCAAGGAAGCGCCCAACTACCGCGTGCAGTGACTTTCGCCGTACCGCTTTCACCGAGAGGCGCTGCGCCGCAGGGGATCGCGGTTCGGGTGCTCCTGCCCATGCGCGTCTCCGCGCCCCTTCGCAAGATACCCTCATGGCCGCCCCCTCGCATTCCCGCATCCTGATCCTCGACTTCGGCGCGCAGTACACGCAGCTGATCGCGCGCCGGCTACGCGAGTCCAACGTCTACTGCGAGATTCATCCATTCGACGTCGGCGACGACTTCGTGCGCGCGTTCGCGCCGAAGGGCATCGTGCTCTCCGGCGGCCCCAGCAGCGTGACCGAGGGCGACACGCCGCGCGCGCCGGCGGCCGTGTGGACGCAGGGCGTGCCGGTGCTCGGCATCTGCTACGGCATGCAGACGATGGCGGCGCAGTTGGGCGGCGCCGTCGAGACCGGGCGTGTGCGCGAGTTCGGCTACGCGGAGGTGCGCGCGCGCGGCCATTCCGCGCTCTTCCGCGACCTGCAGGACCGGACCAACACGGACGGCCACGGACTGCTCGACGTCTGGATGAGTCACGGCGACAAGGTGACGGCGCTGCCGCCGGGCTTCCGGCTGATCGGCTCGTCCCCGTCGTGCGACGTCGCGGCGATGGCCGACGAGTCGCGCCGCTTCTACGCGGTGCAGTTCCACCCCGAGGTCACGCACACGAAGCAGGGCGCGGCGATCCTCGCGCGCTTCGCGCACGAGATCTGCGGCTGCGGCCGCGACTGGAACATGCACGACTACGTGCCGGAGGCGGTCGCGGCGATCCGCGCGCAGGCCGGCAACGACGACGTGCTGTTGGGGCTCTCCGGCGGTGTGGACTCGTCGGTCGCCGCGGCGCTGATCCACCGCGCGATCGGCGATCGCCTCACCTGCGTGTTCGTCGACCACGGCCTGCTGCGCCTGAACGAGGCCGAGCAGGTGATGCACACGTTCTCCCAGAACCTCGGCGTGCGTGTGATCCACGTCGATGCCAGCGCCGAGTTCATGGGGGCGCTCGCCGGCGTGGCCGACCCCGAGGAGAAGCGCAAGATCATCGGGCGCCTGTTCGTCGACGTGTTCCAGCGCGAGGCGGGCAAGCTCGCCAACGCGAAGTGGCTGGCGCAGGGGACGATCTACCCGGACGTGATCGAGTCCGCGGGGGCGAAGACCAAGAAGGCGCACACGATCAAGTCGCACCACAACGTGGGCGGCCTGCCCGAGACACTGCATCTTAAGCTGCTCGAGCCGCTGCGCGAGCTCTTCAAGGACGAGGTGCGCGCGCTGGGGGTCGAGCTCGGCCTGCCGCGCGAGATGGTGTACCGGCACCCGTTCCCGGGTCCGGGGCTCGCCGTGCGCATCCTGGGCGAGGTCACGCGCGAGCGCGCGGAGCTGCTGCGGCGGGCGGACGCGATCTTCGTCGACGAGCTGAAGATGGCGCACGACACCGACGGGCGCTCGTGGTACGACAAGACGGCGCAGGCGTTTGCCGTCTTTCTTCCGGTGCGCTCGGTCGGCGTGATGGGCGACGGGCGCACGTACGAGCACGCAGTCGCGCTGCGCGCCGTGCAGACGACCGACTTCATGACGGCGCACTGGGCGCCGTTGCCGATCGATCTCCTCGCGCGCATCTCCAACCGCATCACCAACGAGGTGCGGGGCTTCAACCGCGTCGTCTACGACATCTCGAGCAAGCCGCCGGCGACGATCGAGTGGGAATGATTTGGCGTCTTTCAGGGTCTATCGAGGTCTATCGAAAATCGCTGCTAAGTGCTTGTCCCGTATAGAGAACGTCTGTCGAGATCTATCGACATCTATCGGGGGGATGCCTTCCGGTTTGACGGTAAATCTGACGGTAAGAATGTGGCACGGACACCCTCAGAATTTTTTACCGTCAGCACTTTGCGGTCATTGACGGTAAAAAAATAGGCATAAACACAATACTTATCAACAAGTTAGCGAACTTGTAGCGGCCAAATCATCGTGACGGTAAAATTCCTCCGGAGAGGAGGGACTGCCGATGCTGTCCGATGGCACGCTCAGGGGCATCAAGCCCCAGGCCACTACCTACAAGATCACCGACAGGGACGGGATGTACGTGACCGTCTCCCCCAGGGGCACGATCACTTTTCGTCTCGACTACCGGCTCAACGGCCGGCGGGAGACGCTCACGATCGGCCGCTACGGGTCCAAGGACGGGATCTCACTGCT
>JADZAQ010000194.1 GCA_020852555.1 Burkholderiales bacterium | reverse complement strand
TTGCTCATCGCATCCTCCTTGGATTTCGAGTGGGCCACCGCAGTGCGGCAGTTCGTGGAGACGGCCACGCCCGACCGTCGTCGTGATCGATCATTCGGCTGGCTGGTCAGGTGGGGTCGGGGTCACGTACGGAAAGCGCAGGCGCGGCTTGGCGCCGACGGCGCCGGTGGCGCTCGCCGGCCGCACGAAGCGCTGTGCGTCGCCGCGGCGTGCTTCGTAGTTCCACGGCGGAAACGCGCCCGTGCGCAGCGCGACCTCGCGCAGGAAGAGGCGTCGCCTCTGGCTCGCGCGAATCCGGGCGTCGACGGTGTCGGGATCCCAAGCGGATAGTGCGCGTTCGTGCAAGTCGCGCTCGATGTCGGCAACGTCGGGCTGTCCCGCCCGATCGTGCAGTTCCAGAGGATCGTCGACGAGATGGAAGAGCCGCGGCGGCAGTCCGCGCGTGAACACATATTTCCACGGGCCGCGGCGCACCATCCGCGACGGCGCCATGACTCCTTCGGACGAGTACTCCGCGAGCGCCTCGTCGGGCCAGTCTCGCGCATCGCCGTGCAGCAGCGGCCACAGGCTGTGGCCGGCGAGCGGATCGACCGGGGCGACGGGTGTCGGCCCCTGCGCCGCGACGTCGAGGAACGTGGGCAGGAGATCGACGAGCGAGCACACCTGCGAGCGGCGACCCGGCGCGATGCCCGGCGCGCGAATCACGAGCGGCACGCGCACCGAAGGCTCGTAGAACGTCTGCTTGTACCACATGCCGCGCTCGCCCAGCATCTCGCCGTGGTCGGCGCAGAACACGATCACGCTGTCGTCGGCAAGGCCGGTCGCGTCGAGTGCGGCGAGCACTTCGCCGATCTTGGCGTCGACGTAGCTCACCATGGCGTAGTACGCGCGCCGCGCATTGCGCACGTGCTCCGGCGTGACCGCGTGCCGGTCCTGCCCGTGCGCGACGTAGAGCCACTGGCTGTGCGGATCGAGGTCGGCGTAGGGGATCGCGGGCACGCGCGGCGCGTCGATGTCGGCGTGGGCGTACTGGTCCCATTCGTGCTGCCGCGCGACGAACGGCGGGTGCGGATGCGTGAACGACACGGTGAGGAAGAACGGCGCCGTGCGCTCGCGCGCGAGGTCGTAGATCTTCTGTACCGCGACGTGCGCGGTCTCCTCGTCGTAGTCGATCTGCATGTTGCGCACGCACGGCCCCGCATCGACCACGTGGCCCATGCCGACGCCGGTCGGGCGGTACTCGGGTCCCTTCGACCAGTCGGGCACCCACAGGAAGTCGGCGGGGTAGATGTCGGTGGTGAGCCGCTCCTCGTATCCGTGCAACTGGTCCGGACCCACGAAGTGCATCTTGCCGGCGAGGATCGTGCGGTACCCGGCGGCGCGCAGGTAGTGCGCCATCGTCGGGATCTCGGCGGGAAATTCGCTCGCGTTATCGAAGACGCCGATCGCGTGCGGTAGACGCCCGGCGAGCAGCGACGCGCGTGACGGTGCGCAGATCGGGAAATTGCAGTACGCCGCGTCGAACACCATGCCTTCCGCCGCCAATTGCGACAGCGCCGGCGTGCGCACCTGCGGATGCCCGTGGAAGGGCAGCGCAAACGGGGTCAGCTGATCCGCCATCAGCAGGACGATGTTGGGCGGGGCAGTGCGATCGCTCATGGCGCAGCGACGTTGCGGTTCACTCGAGCCGGATGCCGGCGGTACGGATCACGGCGGACCACTTGCGCACGTCGTCGACGAAGAGCTTGGCGAACTCGTCGGACGTCATCGTGAGCGGGGTCATGCCGCGGTCGACGAGCTGCTGCGCGACGGCCGGCGTCTTGACCGCCTTGTTGATCTCGTCGTTCAGCTTGCGCACGATGTCGGCCGGCGTGCGCGCCGGCGCGAAGACGCCGAGCCACTGCCCCGCGCTGTAGCCGGACAGTCCCGCTTCCATCACGGTGGGGACGTCGGGCAGCGTGGGGAAGCGTGTCGCGCCGGTGACGGCGAGCGCGCGCAGCTTGCCGTTCCTGATCTGCGGCGTCGCCGCCGGGATCGTCGCGAACATCACCGCGAGGCGCCCTGCGATGAGGTCGTTCATCGCGGGGCTGCGGCTGTACGGGACGTGCAGCATCTGCACCTGCGCCGTCTGCGCGAAGAGTTCGCTGAAGAGATGCGCGGGGCTGCCGATGCCCGGCGTGCCGAACTCGAGTCCGCCCGGCTTCGCCTTGGCGGCGGCGACGAGGTCGGCGATCGAGCGGATCGGCGAGTCGGCAGGAACGACGACGACGTTGCTGGTATCGGCAATGATCGCGACCGGCAGGAGATCCTTCTGCGGGTCGTAGTTGGTCTTGCGGCCACCGGCGGCGTCGATGGCGAGGGAGCTGGTCGCCATCAGCAACACGTAGCCGTCGGGTGCCGCGCGGACAACCTGCTCGGCGCCCAGCGTGCCGGCGGCACCCGCGACGTTCTCCACCACCACCGATTGCCCGAGCGACCTGGTGAGCGCCTCGGCGACGATCCGGCCGCCGCCGTCGACGAGCCCGCCGGGCGCCCACGGCACCACGAGGCGGATGGTGCGCGTGGGCCACGCCTGGGCCCAGGCGGGCACCGGGATGCCGAGCGCGGCTCCGCTGCCCAGGATCAAGACACGACCGATGAAGCGCCGGCGCAAAGCGGAGTCCATGTTCATGACTCTTTCATGTATTCGTTTACACAAGCATCATGGGAATCCGGCCGGATGTCAATACCGTCATAGACGAACGAGCGCAAAACCTGGGTGCCTGCCAGCTTGCAATCGATTCCGCGCAGAGTATTCTTGCGATCCATGGACAAGACCCTCGGCGACCTCCACCCGCGCGCCGCAGCAGAGGTGCCACCGCGCTCGTCGGCCAAGGATGTCGCGCGGCTTGCCGGGGTGTCCACGGCGACGGTCTCGCGGGCGCTCAATCTGCCGCAGCAGGTCGACCCCGAGACGCTCGAACGGGTCCGCCACGCGATCGACAAGCTGCGCTACGTGCCGCATGGCGCGGCGCGCGCACTGCGCAGCCGGCGCAGCCAGATGGTCGGCGCGGTGGTGCCGTCGGTCGATTACGCGCTCTATGCACGCACGACGAGCGCGCTGCAGGCGGTGCTCGATGCCGCCGGCTACGCGATGGTGCTCGCCGAGCATCACTACGACGTCGCCCAGGAAGTCCGCGTCACCGAGCAGTTGGTGCGCCACGGCGTCGACGCCTTCGTCTTCGTGGGGATCTATCACGACCCAGCGCTGTTCACGCTGCTCGCGAGCCACGGCAAGCCCTACGTGCTGACCTGGGGGGTCGATCCGATGCATCGGCATCCGGCGGTCGGCTTCGACAATCGTGCCGCCACCTACGCGATGACGCAGTACCTGATCGGCCTCGGACACCGCCATTTCGGACTGCTCTCGGCGCCGGTGGTCGACAACGACCGGGCCACCGAGCGCGGCGCCGGAATGCGCGCGGCGCTCGCCCAGGCGGGGCTCGCGCTGGATGAGGCGGATGCGCGCTACGGCCCGATCGACCTCCGCGCCGCCGCCAACCTCATGCACGAGATCCTGGCGCGCCGGCCCCGACCCACCGCGGTGGTCGGGACCAACGACATCTTTGCGGTGGGCGGCATGCTCGCCTGTCGTGAGGCTGGCGTGCGCATCCCCGAGGATCTTTCGATCACCGGCGTCGACAACACCGACCTGGGCGCCACGCAAACGCCGCCGCTGACGAGCATCCGCACCCCCGTCGTCGAAGTGGGACGCGCCGCCGGCGAGGAAGTGATCGCCCGGCTCGAAGGTCGTCCGGGGGAGCCGTCTCGCACGCTGCCCTTCGAGATCGTGATCCGCGGGAGTACGGCGCCGCCACCTCGTTGACGGCCGGCGAGGGCTCGCGCGCGGCGCGCGCCACGTCTCGGGACCCGCTGCCGGCCGGGCCCGTATCCTGCTTGTCGTAGCCCGCGCGTGCCCGGCGGAAAAGCGATCGGCGAGCGTGCCGCAGCCCCCGGCGAGGCGGGGATGGAATAATGCGACGATCATGAGCGGCCCCATCACTGCCGGATTCGTCCTCACCGAGGCGCTGCTGTCGCTGTCGGTTCGGGCGATCGAGGAAGCGCGGGCGATGGGCCGCGAATATCACGCGGTGCTCGCGCAGCTCGCCGAACGCGAGGCGACGCTGGCGGCGGCGCGCGAGGGACAGCGTGCCGCGCGCATCGAGCGCCTCGCCGCCATGCGACACGAGGTCGAGCGGCAGCAGGCCCGGGTGAGCCGTCTACGCGCGCTCGCCGGCGAGGTGCCGGGGCTCGCCACGGCGCTGCCGGCGGAACCGGCGGTCGTGACCGCCGAGGCCGACGCGGCGGCGCTCACCGTCCATCTGCACGAACTCGAAACCGCGGCGGTGGCGCTCGAAGCGGCGCTCGCCGGTGCGGGTGCGGCCTACGCCCTGCAACTGCGCGGCGTCCTCGCATCGTCGGCGAAGACGCCGTCGGTCGACGACGTGCTCGCCGCTCACGTCATGCAGCGCCAGTTGCGCGCGAACCTCGCGCCCGCCGATGCCGAGCGCCTGCGCGCAACCGCCGCGCGCGTGCTCGCCCGGTTCGAGCTCGCCGAAGGCGCCACACTGCCGCCGGCGCTCGAGGCGCTGGCGCGCGAGATCGTGCTCGCGCCGTCGCTCGAGCGCGCCGAGGCACTCGCCACCGAACTGCGCCGCGTGGTACAGCAGGAGCGCGATGCGCAGGAAGCGCGGGCGGCCGACGCCGCGACCGCGGCGAAGCTCCTCGCCGCGCTGCCTGCCGATGCTCCCGAGCCGCTGCTGCGTGCGCTCGAAGCAGTGGCTGCGGCGACCGCCCGCCTCGATGCCGGATTGCGCACGGCCGCCGAGGACGTCCTTGACGAGGCGGCGGTCGATGCCGCACGAAGTGCCGAAACGGCAGCGGCGACGGTGCTCCAGGAATCGCTGCGCGACCTGGGCTACGAGGTCGACGACATCGAGGCCACGCTCTTCGCCGACGGCGGCAGCGTGCACTTCCGCCGTGCCGGATGGGACAACTACTTCGTGCGGCTGCGCGTTGCGCCGGCGGAGCGCACCGTCAATTTCAACGTGGTGCGGGCGCGCGGCGACGAGGAGAACGCCGAGCGAAGGCGACTGGACGCGCTCGCCGAGGATCGCTGGTGCGCCGAGTTTCCGCGCCTCATGACCACCCTTGCCGCCCGCGGGTTGGCACTCGACGTGACGCGGCGGCTCGACGCCGGTGCGGTGCCGGTGCAGGTCGTCGACGCGGCGAGCCTGCCGGCGATCGCCGCGCCCGAGGCCACGCGCACGCAGCCCGCGCCACAGGCGCGCAAGCTGCCGTGAGCGGCATCGCGAATCCGCCGCGCTGGATTTCGGATCTCACGCGGTTGACGCCGATCCGCGCGCAGTTCGTGCTGGCGGGCAACATCCGCGACACCTTCCTCACCCCGTTCGAGGGGAGCGTCACGCTGGCGCCGCTGCTGCGCTGCCTGTGGGCCCACCTCGCGCAGCTCGACTACCGCTTTCTCCTCGTCTACGACCCGGTCGACGGCCTGCGCCCGTACCCGAACGAGCCGGAATCCGTCGAGCTCGCCACCCGGCTCTTCGACTTGAAGCTCACCGACGGTGCGATGCCGATGAGCCTCGAGAACCTCGTCGGCACCATGCGCAAAGTGGCGACGATGCGCGAGGCCCGCTGCGCCCTCGTGATCGACTTCGCCTCGCGCCTGGCGCGAGTGCCCAACCAGCTCGATGCCGCGGAGCATCGCTTCTTCGTGGCGGCGGAGCGCATCTCGCTCGCCGCGCACCCCGTGGTGCCCAAGGGCGCCGACATCACGAGCACCAACGGCAAGGCGCGCTTCAATCCGACGCTGTGGCTCGTCAACCGTGCGCAGGATCTGCCCTCGTGGCTGGTGCTCGATTCGACGCGCGTGGCGATGCTCAACCTCGGCCTGCCCGATTACGAGACCCGGCTCGAAGCGGCGCGCGTGCTCGGCAGCCTCTTCGCGGGTTACGAGGCTGGCGAAGCCACGGCGCAGGAGAAATTCGCCCGCGACTTCGCGCAGCGCACCGACGGCCTGCCGCTGGTGGCGCTGGCCGACATCGCGCAGCTCGCCGACCGCCTGGGCTTCGCGTTCACCGACGTCGACGACGCGGTGCAGTGCTTCAAGGTCGGCGCCACCGAGAACCCGTGGAAGAAGGACTACCTGCGCGCGCGCATCGCCGACGCGCTGCCGTTCATCGAGGAGCGCGTCAAGGGGCAGCGCGCGGCGGTGACCAAGACGATCGACATCCTCATGCGCTCGGTGATGGGCCTGACCGGCGCGCAGGCGCGCTCGTCGGGCAACCGACCGCGCGGCGTGCTGTTCTTCGCGGGACCGACCGGGGTGGGGAAGACCGAGCTCGCCAAGACGCTGACGCAACTCGTCTTCGGCGACGAGCGCGCGTACATCCGCTTCGACATGAGCGAGTTCGCCGAGGAGCATACGGGGGCGCGCCTCCTCGGCGCGCCTCCCGGCTACATCGGCTACGACGCCGGCGGCGAGCTCACCAATGCGGTGCGTGAGAAGCCCTTCTCGGTCGTGCTCTTCGACGAGATCGAGAAGGCGCACCCGCGCATCCTCGACAAGTTCCTGCAGATCCTCGAGGATGGCCGCCTCACCGACGGCCGCGGCGAGACGGCGTATTTCTCCGAGGCGGTCCTCGTGTTCACGAGCAACCTCGGCATCTTCGTCGAGGACGAGCACGGCCGGCGGGTGCAGAGCGTCGCCCCGGGCGACGCGCCCGAGGTGGTCGAGAGCCGCGTGCGCACGGCGATCCAGGACTACTTCAAGTTCCGCCTCTCGCGCCCGGAGATCCTGAACCGCATCGGCGACAACATCGTCGTCTTCGGCTTCATCACGCCCGAGGTCGGCCACCAGATCTTCGACGGCATGCTGCGCAACGTGGCGAACCGCGTGCGCGAGGAGCACAAGATCGAGCTGGTGCTGGCGTCCGCGGTGCGCGACCGGCTGCGCGAGCTGTGCACGCAGGACCTCGCCAACGGCGGCCGCGGCATCGGCAACCGGCTGGAGTCGCTCTTCGTCAATCCGCTCGCGCGGGCGATGTTCCGCATCCCGCTCGACGGACGCACGCAGGTGACGGTGAAGGCGATGGCCGAGGATGCCAACCGGATCATGACCGTCGAGCTCGAATGATGGGTGCGCCGTCGCATCGCGCAGGCCATCGCGGGAGGCGCGGCACGGGTGCGACGCCCGGGATGCCGGCCCACGCGGCACGGGCGAGCGCTGCGGTGATCGAGCTCAACAAGGCGCACTGGCCGGTGACGGTGCTGGGGCCCGGCCGGCGCATCGGCCTGTGGGTGCAGGGCTGCTCGATCCATTGCCCCGGCTGCGTCTCGCAGGACACCTGGCCGCGCGACGCCGGCAAGCGCATCGCCGTCGCCGATCTCCTTGCCTGGTGCCGCGAAGTCTCGCGCGGCGCCCCGGACGGCGTCACCATCAGCGGCGGCGAGCCGTTCGACCAGCCGGCGGCGCTGCGGTCGCTGCTGCTCGGTCTTGCCAACTGGCGGCGCGAGGACCATCTCGATTTCGACATCCTCTGCTACAGCGGCCATCCGCTGCGCCGTCTCGAGAAGGAGCATGCGCGGCTCCTCACGCTCCTCGACGCGGTGATCCCCGAGCCGTATGTCGACACGCTGCCGCAGGGGAACCTGTGGCGCGGCTCGCGCAACCAGCCGCTGGTGCCGCTGTCCCCGCGTGGTCACGCGCGCTACGCGGCGCACATCGGGGCCGCGGCCGACGACGACAAGCGGATGCAGGCCGCGGTCGAGGGCGGGCGGGTGTGGATGATCGGCATTCCCGGCCGTGGCGACATGGCGCGGGTCGAGGCGTTGTGCGCGCAGCGCGGCCTCTCGCTCACCGAGGTCTCGTGGCGACGCTAGGCGACGCTCCGGCCGAGCCTGCGCGCGCCACCTACGTTCGCCTCTGCCCGGTCTGCGACACCGCCAATCCGCCCGAGCGGACGCGGTGCGCGTGTGGTGCGTCGCTCGCCGGGATCGACTTCACGCGGGTGATCCCGCCGGCCCCGGCTGCAACCACGTCCGAGGCCACACCGGTCGGGACTGCGCCGGTCGAGACCGCACTTGCGCCCGCCGAGGCTAAGCACGCTCCGGCCGAAGCTGCACCCACGCCGGCGGCCGCGGGCGTGGACGAGGCGGACGCCGGCACCGGCGCGACGACGATCATCTGCCCCTACGCCGACTGCGCGCAGCCCAACGCCGCCGACGCGCAGCGCTGCGTGTACTGCAATCGGCCGTTGCAAGACACCCCGGAGATTCCCGGCGCGCGCCCGTTGCCGCGCGCGCTGCGCGATCGCTACCGTACGGTCGGCGTCTTCCCCGCGACCGGCAGCGAAGCCGACATCCTGCTCGTCATCGACCGCACGACCGGCGACCAGGCGGTCGCCAAGCTCTACCGCCACGGCATCGAGCCCGACTTCCAGTTGCTCGACCGCCTCGCCCATGCGGTAGGCGACACCGTCGTGCACATGCTCGATCGTGGCGTGTCGGACGGGGTCGCCTACGAGGTCCTCGAGTTCGTCCCCGGCGGTACGCTGGAAGCGCTCCTGCGCAGCGGACCGCTGCCGAAGTCCGAGATTCGGCGGATCGTCGAGCAGATCGGTGAGGCGCTGCGCGGCATCCATGCGCAGCACATCCTCCACCGCGACCTCAAGCCCGACAACGTGCTGGTGCGCGGCACGTCGCCGCTGACGCTGGCACTCACCGACTTCGGCATCGCGTCGTTCACCACCGCCACGCAGCACTTCACGAGCGCGGCGCGCACCACCCGGTACGCCGCCCCCGAGGTGCTGACCGGCGTTCTCGATGCGAAGTCGGACTGGTGGTCGCTCGGCATGATCGTGCTCGAGGTGGCGAGCGGCCGTCACCCGTTCGAGGGACTCTCCGAGCAGGTCATGAACTACCAGCTCGCCACCCGCTCGATCGACGTCTCCGGCGTGTATGACGACGATCTGCGCCGGCTCTGCCGCGGTCTGCTCCTGCGTGATCCCAAGCGTCGCTTCGGCGGCGACGAGGTCGCGCGCTGGCTGGCCGGCGACGCCACACTCGAGGCCGGACCCGATACCGAAGCGCCGCCGGCGGGTATCCGTCCGTATCGCATCGGCAGCGCCGAGGCGACCACCGCCGCCGAGCTCGCGGTCGCGCTGGCGCGGCACTGGGACGCGGCGCGGCGCGACCTCGCGCGCGGCTACATCGGGCGCTGGGTCGAGCAGGAACTGCACGACACCAACCTGCTGCGCACGCTGCGCGATGCGCAGGATCGCCGCGATCTGTCCGACGACGCTCGCCTGCTGCGCTTCCTCGCGGCCGCCGCCCCCGACCTGCCGGCGATCTGGCGCGGCTCGCCCGTCACCACCGATGCCGTGCACGCCGCCGCCCGTGCCGGCGCCGGCGGCGACGAAGCCGCGCTCGACTGGCTCGACTCGCTCGTCGCCGACGACGTGCTCGCGACCTTCGGTGCGCGCGATGCGGCGCTGCGTGCGCTCGCCGCGTCCTGGAACGGTGCGTGGGAGCGGTTCGCGGCGGGCTGGGAGCGTGTGCATGAGGCGGAGGCGGCCGCGATGCGCCGGTCACGCGCCGTCGGCAACGGAAACGTGATCGACGTCGATGATTTGCTCTATGCCGTTGCCGGCGGCCTCGAAATGCCGTCCCGTCGAACGGTGAATCCGCTGCTGCTGCTCGCCGCCGCCGATCCGGCCTACCTCGCCGCCCTGCGCGGCGCGGTGACGGCGGCGCGCGGCGAACTGGCGGCGGCCTGCCCGTGGTTCGAAGCGGCGTTCGGCGAGGGGCAAGACGAGGCGAGCGGTGTGCTCGTCGCGCATGCGCTGCTGCCGCACGCGCGGGAGGTGGCGGCGCGCGAGAAGCGGCGCCAGGCGGCGAGCGCCGCGGCACGCAGCCGCGCGCGGGTTGCGGCGCAGGACGAGCTGCGCGCCCAGGTGTCGCGCATCCTCGCGCTTTCACCGAAGGTCGACGAGGATCTTCCGTCGGAGACCCTGCACGAGCTCCTGCGCGGCTTCGAGGGCGTCCAGCGCACGTGCACCGCGATCGCCGGGCTTGGCGACACCGACGAGGCGAGCGAGCGCCTGCGTAACTCCGCCGAGCGGCTCGCCGCTTTCGGTGCCCCGACGCAGCGCGCGCTGGCCCGCATCGAGGAGGTGCAGGGCACCAATGCGATCTTCCTCACCCGCGAGCGGATCACCTGGGCGGTCGTGGCTTTCGGCATCGCCATCCTGCTGCGTCAGCCGATCCTGCTCATCGTGCTGCTGGTTGCGGCGACCCTCGTCGTCGCCTATCGCTGGTACGGTGGCTTCCACGTCACCGAGACCGCGCTCAAACGCCTGCGCGTCTTCGGCCTGCACGGGCGCACGTTCCTGCGCAGCACCGATCCGCCCGAGCCCGGCATCGCGGCCGACGGGACGCGGCCGGCACGCGCGACTGCGCCGGCGGGCCGTACCCACTGGTGGCGCCGCGGCTCGTCGTGAGCGCGAGAAACGGCTTGCTACGCTCGCGGGAGCGGTGCTGCTCCGTGCGGCGTTGAGCTTCCGTTCGTCGCAACACAACGTCGCTGCACCAGTTGCACGGTAATGCTTATGGTTTCATTCGCTGCACCAGGAATGCAAGCGCGTCGACACGCTTGCGCAACCGGCGGAGGTCCAAAAAAGTGTTCACGAGTGCAATGGCCAGGCACGAGATGGCCAAAGCCAGTGTCACCGTGGTCCCGTCGAAACCCTGCCTTACGACCAGAGAGCAAACGACTGCGGCAATTCCGACGAAGATGGCTACCAGGACCCGATCCCACAGGGAAGGAATAGTCGATAGATCCTTCCGCGCTCGTGATATTTCCATAGTCTCTAGAGCGGATTGTTCCTCCAAGAAATCTAGCGCCATGTCCGTGTCAGTCAACCGCATCTCAGAGCTTCCTTATAGAGTGTACAATCTACGCCGCCCGCGGTCATGCCCCAAGGTGACCAGGCGCGGCAACCCCTGTCCCACCCAACTCTGGGTGGCTGCATCACTGTACTGGAACGTGCGCCGGGTGGCCCGCTCAAACAACGCCAGCGGCAAATGGATCTGATTTGAGATCGCAATTTCATCAATCTCGCCACCGTCGATTATCCG
>JADZAQ010000193.1 GCA_020852555.1 Burkholderiales bacterium | reverse complement strand
GCTCTTTCGCGAAGGCGTCGCGCCGGTGCTCGTGATGACCGGATTGCAGCAGGGTGTCGATGCGGTGCCGGCGTGGCTCAACTGGCGCGCCGACCAGCTCGCGGCGAGCGGCGTGCCGCGCTCGGCGTTGCGCTTCGAGCTCGAGGCGCGCAGCAGCTACACCGAGGCGGTGCAACTCCTCGCGCTGATGCGCAAGGAGGGCTGGCACACGCTCGTCGTGGTGAGCGATCCGCCGCACCTGCGGCGCCTGTCGTGGATGTACGCCGACGTGTTCGCGGGCTCGGGCCTGCGTTACGTGCTGGTCGCCTCGCAACCCGACTGGTGGCGGCCCGGCGACTGGTGGCGCGACGAGAAGTCGGGGCAGTTCGTGCTCCAGGAGTTCATCAAGCTCGGGTATTACGCGGCACGCCGGTGGTCGGGGGATGCGCGGCTGCAACCGGCGGTCGCGCCGGCGCGGTGAATCCTCGCTCGTGCGGGTGACCACGACTCGGTGACCGTGAGCGGAGTGCGAAGGTTCGCCTTCCCTATCGAATCGCCAATGGGCCCCGCGCCACCCGCCCACCCTCCAACCGCACGACCCGGTCGGCGACGGCGAGGCTCGCGGGGCGGTGGGTGATGAGCAGCACGGTGCGGCCGGCGAGGGCCTCGCGTGCGCCGTCGAGGAATTCGCTCTCGCCCTGCGGATCGAACATCGCGGTGGCCTCGTCGAGGATCACGATCGGTGGATCCTTGACGAGCGCGCGAGCGAGGGCGACGCGCTGCTGTTGCCCGCCCGACAGGCGCACGCCGCGGTCGCCGATCAGCGTGTCGTAGCCGTCGGGCAGCGCGACGATGAAGTCGTGCGCGCGGGCGAGCCGGGCGGCGCGCTCGATCTGCGCGTCGGACGCGTCGACGCGGCCGTAGGCGATGTTGTCGCGCACGCTCGCGTTGAAGAGCAGCACGTGCTGCGGGACGACTCCGATCTGGCGGCGCAGGCTCGCGAGCGATACGTTCGCGATGTCGTGGCCGTCGATCGCGATCGTCCCGCCGCTGCGCTCGTGGAAGCGCAGCAGGAGGTGCACGAGCGTGCTCTTGCCCGCGCCGTTCGGGCCGACGATGGCGACGGTCTCGCCGGCGGCGATGCGCAGCGTGAGGTTGGCGAGTGCGGGTGCGCGGCCGGGATAGGCGAACGACACGCCTTCGAATGCGATGTCGCCGCGCACCGGCGGCAGCGTCGCGCCGGCGTGCGCGGGCGGCTCGGGCGCCTCGTCGAGCGCGCGCACCAGCCGGACGAGCGCGCCGCGTGCGGACTGCGTGCGGCCGTAGACGTCGGCGAGCCCGGAGACGGGGCGCGTCAGCAGCAACGCGTAGAGGAGGAAGCTCACGAGCTCGGCGGGGGTCAGCGCGCCGCCGGCGAGCTGCGCGCCGGCGAGCCACAGCAGCGCGACGATCCCGGCGGCCGCGACGAACTGCAGCGCGGGGCCGAGTGCCGCCTGGAGGCGGAGCTGGCGCGAGGTGAGGCGCAGCACGCGGCCGATCTGCTCTCGGTAGCGCGCAGATTCGGTCGGCTCGCGAGTGAACGACTTGATCGCGGGTAGCAGGCCCAGGTTCTCGTCGGCGATGGCGATCGCCGCGGCGTGTTCGTCCTGCAATTCCGCGGCGAGCGGGCGCAGGCGACGACCGGCGATCTTCACGACGAGGTAGAAAAGCGGCACCGCGATCATCGCGAGCAGCGTGAGCGACGGCTGCAGGCGGAACATGAGGAGCAGCGCGCCGGCGACGGTGAAGAGCAGCGGCACGAGCGACACCGCGGTGCCGCTGAGGTAATCGCCGACGACGTAGACGTCGCGGGTGAGCAGCGCCAGCGTCTCGCCGTGCCGCCGCTGCTGGAAGAACGCGAGCGGCAGCGCCTGCAGGTGGTCGTACAGACGCACCTTGAGGTCGGCGACGATGCGCTCGGAAGCGCCGCCGGAGAGCCACGCGTTGGCGAAGCGCAGCAGCGCCTGCACGGCGAAGAGTGCGAGCATCGCGACGAGGATCGTCGTCGTGGCCGTCGCGCCGCCGCCGTCACCGGGTAGCAACGCTCCGGCGAGCCGGCCGCCGAGCCACGGCACGGCGAGCGCTGCCGCGCTTTCGGCGAGCATGAGGAGCGCGCAGAGTGCCAACAGGCCGCGGTAGGGCGCGGCGAAGCCGGCGAGGGTGCGCAGGTCGTTCATGCAGCGCCGCGGGTCACCGGGGTCGGTCGTCGCGAGTGCCGGCGACGAGCCGCCACAAGCCGTGCAGTCCGCGGCGCGCGTAGAGCACGGGAAGCCAGCGTCGCTCCGAATCGGGGTACTGGCGCCGCATGTACTCGGCCGACGGGAACGCGAGTTCCTGCAACCAGCGCACCCGCTCGGCGGCGCCGTCGAGCGCCAGGAAGTCGCCGAGCATCTGTCGCGTCCGGCCGCCGGCGAGGTAGCGGGCGGAGGGCTCGATGTTTCCGTCCGGTGCGAGGCCGGCGAGGATCGGTGGCGGGAGCGGCGTAGCGAAGCGGGCGGCGCATAGCGCGAGCGCGTCGCGACAGATCGCGCGCAGGCGCTTCGCGCGGGCGAGTGCCACGAACTCGGCGACCTCCGCATCGGACATGCGGGCGACGAGGAGGTGCATGTCGTAGAGCCAGATCAGCCGGTCGCCACCGAGGTAGGCGCGCCCGTCGACGAAATACGGCGCGTTGGCGTGACCCGTGCGGTGCATGCAGGCGAAGAGGAGCGCATGCACGGCACACGGCGTTCGCGCGTGCGGGCCGAGCGCGGGGACGGGCACCGCGCGGGGCGCGAGCTCGTCGTAGGTCAGGAGCCTGGCGAGGATCTGCGAATTGTTGACGCGCCAGTGGACGTCGAGATGGTGGACGAATCCGGCACCGGCCGCCCGGCTCCAGTCGGCCTCGTACGAAATCAGTTCGCCGCTGACGCCGTGGCCGCGGGTGTAGCCGAGACCGGCGAGGAGCGCGCCGGTGGCGCGGACGTGCGACTCGGCGACCAGGAGGTCGGTGTCGCCGCGCGGGCGCTCGACCGGTGTGGCGTAGTGCGTGTAGGCGAGGGCACTCCCCTTCATGATCAGCGGGGTGATGCCCCCCTGCGCGAACCGCGCGAGCACGCGCCCGAGTTCGTCGCGGTGGGCGCGTTCGAAGAGTGCCTGCACCAGAGCATCCTCGCGGCAGGTGCGCCAGATCGTCTCCGGCCACGACGCGCCAGGGGCGGCGGCTGCGCTGCCGGCACGCAGGGGGGGCGCCGTGGCGTGCGGCGCCGGCGGGTCGGCGCCGCCGGTCGGTTGCGCCCTTCGCGGAACCGACCGCGATCGCTGCGCGCGCCAGCGCGCGTCGAGCAGCGGCGTCACGCCGTGGTAGCGCGCCTCGCGCAGGAAGTCGTCGACCGCAGCGCTGCCGGCGTCGGCGGGCCACGCGGGCGCCTCGCCGCGCAGCAGCGCGCAGAGGAGCGAAAGGGTGGTGACGGGCATCAGGTCGGAGCGCTGGCGCCCCCGCGACCGCGGGTCGGTCCGGTCGCGGGGAGGGGGCATTATCCCGTTCCGGTGGCGCCAGGCGAGCGTTCGGGACGCGGATTGGCCGTTGCGTCGGGACATCTCACGGCGAGTCAGCCGGCCGGCCGATTGCACCGTAGAGCGACACGCACTGGAATGACAGGGGACACCCGGCCGGATGCCGCCACGCACGCAATCGCGACCGAATGCTTCGTTGGGCGCGGACCCAATGCTCGCCGTGCGAACGGCTTGCGTGCCCGCGAGAGCCGGGTTGGCCCGAAGATGGACATCGGAAAGGATAGACACCACAATGACACCAAATCGGTTATCCCTGTCCGCCACTGATGCCATGCCGACGACGCTGACGTTGAAGAACATCCCGGACGAGGTCTACGAGCGCCTCAAGGCCGCCGCGGTCGCGCATCGGCGCAGCCTCAACATGCAGGCGATCGTGTGCCTCGAATCGGTGCTGCTACCGAGGCGCGTCGACGTGGCCGCCCGACTGGCGCGTGCACACGCCTTGCGGAAGGAACTGGGCGGAGCACGCTTCCGGGCCGCCGATGTCGACGCCATCAAGCGTGAAGGGCGGCGGTGATCGTCGTCGACACGAACGTCGTTGCCTACCTGTACCTTCCCGGCGAGCATACCTCGCGGGCGGAAGCGCTGCTGGCGCGCGATCCCGAGTGGGTCGCCCCCATGCTCTGGCGCAGCGAGTTCCGGAACATCGTGGCGGGATTCATGCGCCGCGGTGCGCTGACGTTCGATCAGGCTCGGAGGATCGTTGCCGAAGCCGAGAGCCTGCTTACGGGTGGAGAATTCGACGTCGACTCGTCGGGCGTGCTCGAGCTCGTCCACGCGAGCGACTGCTCGGCATACGACTGCGAGTTCGTTGCGCTGGCCATGCACCTCGCCGTGCGACTCGCGACGATGGACCGGAAAATTCTCGTCGCATTTCCGAGGCACACGGAGCGGCTGCCGGCGGGGTAGCGCGGTACACTGCGCCCGGCCCCGCTGGCCGCTTGCACATCGCCGATTCTCCCGTGCCACCCACGCACCACCCGCATGCCTTCGTCCATCACGCCGTGCTCGCCGGCGTGCGCATCCGCAGCGATCGGCCGTTGATCGATCTGCCGGTCGACGGCGAGTGGGACCTCGAGGTCGACGTGCGATTTTCCGCGGGCGGCGATCGGCCCGCCGATGCCGGCGCCGGCCCGCCTGCCGACGACGTGCTGCCGGAAGGCGCCTGCGCATTGCCGGCGTCGACGCGGCAGCGGGGCTGGATCGCCGCGCACGGGCGCGAGGTGGTCATCATCGAGCCGCCGATGGGCATCGCCGACCGCGCGCTCGCGGTGCGCAGCGTCCTCCCCTTCGCCTCCACGCTGCAGGGCGGCGGCGTGCTGCACGCTTCGGCGGTGGCTTTCCCGGATGGCGTGCACGCCTTCGTCGGCGCGAGCGGCGCGGGCAAGTCGACGCTGGCGGCGAACCTCGGCGCGCTCGGCTGGCCGACGGTCGCCGACGATCTGACGCCCTGCCGCCTCGACGGTGCGCGGGTGCACGTGCCGTTGCCGGCCACGCTCGCGGGTCGTACGACGGACGCGACGTTGCGCGCGATCCACTTCCTCGCGCGCTCGCCGCGCACCGTGCGCGTGCAGCGCGACGCGCTCTCGCCCGCGGCGTGCATCGCGCAGCTCCTGCGCAACGGCTTCAGCGACGTCGAATCGCGCGAGCTGTGGGCGCAGCAATTCGCGATGTGCACGGAGCTCGCGCGCCGGGTGCCGGCCTTCGACCTCGTGGTGCCGGACGCGCGTGAGCGCGTACCGGCGATCGCGGCCGACGTGCGCGACAGCCTGGCCGCGCCGTCGTCGATCCCGGCGGCCGGCTGATCGATGGCGGGAATCGCCGGCGTCGTGCAGTGGGATGGCGTGGCGGTCGAGGCCGCCACGATCGCTGCGATGCTCGATACGGTGCGCCATCGGGGCCCCGACGGTTTCCACCTCGAAGCGCACGGCAGCGTGGGCTTTGGTCACGCGTGCCTCGCCCTGACCGCGAACGAGCGCGCGCGCACGCGGCCCGTGTCCACTCCCGACGGCCGCTACCGGCTCGTCGCCGACGCTCGCCTTGCCAACCGCCGCGAGTTGCGGCAGGCGCTGGCGGCCGCGACCTGGCTCGGCGATGCGCCGCTCGATGCCGAGATCCTGCTCGCCGCGTACGAACGATGGGGTGCGGAGGCGGTGCAGGAGCTGCGCGGCGATTTCGCCTTCGCGGTGTGGGACGAGGCGCGGCGCACGCTGTACGCGGCGCGCGATCCGTTCGGTGTGAAGCCGTTCTTCTACACGAGCGATGCCGCGCGGTTCGCCTTCGCCTCCGAGCCCAAGCAACTGCTCATTCTCGCCGGGGTTCGCGCCACGCCGAACGAGGCGGCGCTGGTCGAGGTCCTCGCCACTGGCCGCTACCGCGCCACCGAAGAGACCTTTCACGCCGACGTCGCACGGCTGCGCGCCGCGCACGCGCTGGAGGTCACCGCGGAGGGTGTGCGCGTGACGCGGTGGTGGCATCCGGATGCGCGGGCGGCCGCCGCGCAGCGCCTGCCCGACGACGAGTATCCGCGGCGCTACTACCAGCTCCTGCGCCGCGCGGTCGAGCGTGCGCTCGACGTCGAGGTGCCGGTCGCGATCGAGCTGAGCGGCGGCTACGACTCGTCGTCGGTGGTGGTCACTGCCGCCGAGCTGCACGCGGAGCGGCAACGTCCGCTGCCGCCGGTCCACACGCTGTCGCAGCGCTACCCTGGACTGCCGTGCGACGAGGGCGAGATGATCGATGCGGTGCTCGCGGTGTCGCCGTTTCCGGCGCTGCGCATCGACGTCGCGGTCGCCGATTACAGCGCGGGCCTCGACGACGAGTTGCGCAAGTGCGACGGCCCGCTCGCCGAAATCTCCTGGGAGCGTCGGCGGGCCGAGTCCGGGCAGCTTGCCGCTGCCGGGTGCCGCGTGGTGCTGACCGGCATCGGCGGCGACGAGCTCGCCTGGGATCCCGATTTCGCCCCGGACCTGTGGCGCAGCCGGCGCTACCTCGCGGCGCTTCGCTATTGCCTGCGCGACCCGCGCGTGCGGCGCGATCGGGACCGGCGCGACGCGCTCCTCCGGCTGCTGCGTTTCGCCGTCCCGGCCGCGGTGAAGCGAACCGTGCGCCGTTTCCGGCCGGCGGCCGGCGCGCCGCTGCCGCCGTGGCTCACCCCCCGCGCGGTCCGCGAGTTCCGGCGGCACGAGGCGGCGCAGCGTGCGGAGCCTCCGGTGTCACCCTCGGCGCAGGGCGCCGTGCGCCGGTGGCTCGATTCGCTCGAGTTCCACGCGCGGCTCGAGGAGCAGGAGTGCCTGTCGGCGTGGTGCGGCGTCGAGCGCCGGCACCCGTTCCTCGACCGCGACCTCGTCGAGTTCGTGCTGGCGATTCCGTGGCAGGCGCGCTACCGGCAGCCGGGCGCCTTCAAGACGCTGCTGGTTCGGGCGCTCGGCGCGCGGCTGCCCGAGCGCATCCGGGCGCGGAACGGCAAGACGGTGTTCGACGCCTACTTCGTCGCGCTGCACGAGGCCGGGCTGCCGGCACTCCAGGCGCGGCTCGGTGGCGCGGCGCCGTGGATGTCCGGCGCTCTGGTCGAGCGTGCGGCACTGCTGGCCGCGGCAGAGCGTCGGCGCCAAGCGCCGGTAGCCGCCGCGACCTTCGCGCCGTCGTCGCTCCCCCTGGCGGCTGCGCTGGTCGAGGTCTGGTTGCGCCGCCCGATGCACGGTTAACCTTGCGTGTCGCGCGCGGCACTCTACAATACGCAAAGTCCTCCGCAGCCGTGCGTACGGCCGGGCGGTTTCGGGACCGAGACCACCGACAGGAAGGATGCGATGAACCCCACCACTCCCGCCCACGACCCGCCTGCGAACCGCGAGGCTGCACCGGCCGTCGGATGCCGCCGCTACCGCACGCCGCGGTGCCGGTCGCTGGGCGACTTGCGGCAGGTCACGCTGAAGACAGGCCCAAAGGTTGACAACGATCGACAACAACCGACATATACGCCGCTGTAGGTCGGCTCGGTCGTGCGTAGTCGGCACCTCGTGGTGTCCGTGCACCTTGGCCGGACGTTGCGGCGATTTCCGCCGACCGTCGGATCAGCATGCACGGAGTACACGGCATCATTGCCGGTCGGCCACGGACCGGCGAACGCCCCTCCTCTGGGCACCGGGCGCAAGGTCTACGCCGAACCCCTGTGCCGGCGCCTCGGTGACCTGCGGCAGGTCACGCTCAAGACCGGGAGCAGCCGGGACAATGCGCAGCCCCACCTCACGAGAGCGTGAGCAGTGGAGTCGGCTCGACCGAACGCTGTGCGTGTTCGCGGCTTTGCCGCCACCGACGCGTGGCACCAGCGGACGCTGAGCGCGCTGCAAGCGCTGCACCAGGGGTGGTGGCTCGGCTGGCTCGACAACCGCGATCTCGATGATCTCGCGCGCCGGCAGTATTCGCGCTGGCCGCGCTACTGCGATGACGCCTACACCGCCTCCGGCCTGCAGGACTGGGAGGCCGAAGCGGTGCGCGCGCATTTTCCCGCGGGGGGTGCGCTCCTCGTCGGCGCCGCCGGGGGCGGTCGCGAGGTCGTGGCACTCGCGCGGTCGGGTTACCGAATCGACGCCTTCGATTGTGTCGCGCCCCTCGTCGCCTACGGGCGCGAGGCGCTGCGTCGCTTGGGCGTGAGCGCGCGTCTCGAGCTCGCAGCCCCCGGTCGCGTGCCCGACGGCCTCGGACGCTACGCGGGGGTGATCGTCGGCTGGGGCGGCTACATGCACATCCCCGGTGGCAACGCGCGCATCGCGTTCCTGCGCCAACTGCGCCAGCACGTGGACACCGGCGCGCCGCTCCTCGTCTCGTTCTTCACGCGCCCGGGGCCGTCGCGCCGCCTCGACTGGACGCACCGGATCGCGCGCACGCTGCGCGCACTGCGCCGCAGTGCCGACGCCGTCGAATACGGCGACACGCTCGACCGGACCTTCGATCACCGCTTCACCCGGGGCGAGGTCGAGCAGGAACTGTCGGCGGCGGGATTCGCGCTCGTCAGCTACGCCGAGACGCCGTACGGACACGCCGTGGGGCACGCGGTTTGAGCGCGTGAGCGCCGCGGCACTCGGCCTCGCCGGCCGGTGCGACCGCGTCGGTGAACGGCGCGAAGGTCGCGAGATGCGCGTCGTCCTCGGCGAGAGCGACGCCACCGCACTCGACCCACGCGTGCGCTTCGAACGGTCCGTTCCCCGCCCGTGCGCCCAGTCGCAAGGCGCAGGGAATGCCCTCGCGGCGCAGCAGCCGCCACAGCACGACCGAGCGGTGCAGGCAGGCGACGCGCAGCGGGATGCGCGCGGCGGCCACGGCGACCAGGCGGGCGAGGGCGTGCGCGCGGGCGAGCTGGGGAGGTGATGCGGTCACCGTCGCCTCTCGGGGTCGGGCGCGGGGGTCGGGGCGCAAGGCGGTGGAAGCGAGCGTGAACCTCGCCTGCACGAGCAGCGCGCCGGCGCGGACGAGGAGGCGCCGGTCGGCCCACGACAGCGCGGCCAGCCGGTCCCAGTCACCCATCGGTCACCACGACGAGTTGGTGTTCGGCGAGGGTCGCGACGAGGCGGTCGAGGTCGTGCGCGAGCACCGCCTCGGTCACGTCGTATTGGGCGAGGAGCGCGGCGCGCGCGGCCGCGATCTCGCCGTGCGCGGCGAGCGCTTTCCAGAAGTCGAGGCCGACTTCGTCGAGGCCGAAGTACTCGCCGGTCTCGAGGTTGAGCAGCACGCCTTCGTCGTCGAGCTCGGTCGACAGCACCGTGTCAGGTATCGATATCCGCATCGTGAGGCCGGGCCGGGGGCGTGGGACGCGCGCCCATTCTAGCGGCGCACGCGACCGCGCGCACGACGGACGGTATCGCCGGCGGGACGCTTGCCCGGGTCGTGCGGGAGAACTGGCGTAT
Organism: Burkholderiales bacterium; assembly: GCA_020852555.1. Classification (GTDB taxonomy): domain Bacteria; phylum Pseudomonadota; class Gammaproteobacteria; order Burkholderiales; family Casimicrobiaceae; genus VBCG01. The sequence continues at coordinate 14,517 of JADZAQ010000193.1, read as the reverse complement.
CATCCGCGAACGTTTTCGCCCGGGCGCGACGCTGCACGTGATCTGGTCTTCTCTTTCGTCGACCCGTACGACCGGGTGGTATATCGCACGGGCGGCGCTGGCGGCCGCGCTGGCGGCCGCGCTGGCGCTGGCGGGGCCTCTGGCCGCCGCGCAATCCGAGGCCACCGGCGGCAGCCCGCCACCGGCCTACGCGACGAATGCGCCGGGCAGTCCGCTGGTCGCGCCGGCGTCGCCGGGCCCGTTGCGCGGGCCCGCGCCGATCGCGGGGAACACGCCGTCGGCGACGCCGCTGCAGCCGGGCGAAGCCGGGCCGCGCGATTACCGGATCGGCTCGCAGGACCTGCTCGAGATCCGGGTCTACGGCATCGACGATCTGAAGCGCGAAGTACGCGTGAACACGCGCGGCATGGTGACGCTGCCGCTGATCGGTCCGGTGGAAGTCGGCGGACGGACGAGCGAGGAGGCCGAGACGCTGATCGCCGGCGCGTACGCCAAGGATTACTTGCAGGATCCGCAGGTTTCGGTATTCATCAAGGAATTCACCAGCCAGCGGATCACCGTCGAGGGCGCGGTCGCCCGTCCGGGGATCTATCCCATTCGCGGCGACACGACCCTGGTGCAGGCGATCGCGCTCGCCGGCGGACAGGGGCAGCTACCCGATCTCACCGAGGTGATGGTCTTCCGTCTCGAGGCGGGCCAGCGGCGCACGCATACCTATGACCTCATCAGGATCCGCAGCGGCGAGATCCCCGACCCGAAGCTCGTCAACGAGGACATCGTCGTCGTCAAACGGGAGGCCAACCGCGTGGTGCTGCGCGATTCGGTATTCGGCGACGTGGTCAACATCTTGAATCCGATGAACTACCTGCCGCGATGGTGATGGCGTCCCATGCCCGACAACGAAACGCCGCGTAATCCGCCCGCCGCGGTCGCCGCGGCGCTGCCGGCCCGCCCCTCCACCGCGCTGTCCACCTACGTCACCCCCGCCCTGGAGGCGGGGATCGACGACGACGAATCGATCCACCTGCGCGACCTGTGGCGCGTCGTCGTCAAGCGCAAATGGGTGGTGCTCGCGGTACTGGTCATCGTCGTCCTGACCGGTCTCGCGGCAACGATGATGGCCACGCCGATCTATCGCTCGTCGATCACGCTGAAGATCGAGCGCGAGGCGAGCAAGGTCGTCGACTTCAAGGGAGCGCCGGTCGAGCCGCAGGAGTACGGCGACATCGACTTCTACCGCACGCAGTACGAGCTCTTGAAGAGCCGCTCGCTGGCCGAGCGGGTGGTGCGCCAGCTCGACCTCCGCCAGCGCTCGGCGGTGGCGCCGGAGCAGGCGGCGCCGTGGTGGCGCAAGCTCGGGGCAACGCTCTTCCCGAAAGCGGCCGACGCGCCGGCCGAGGCGTCGGCGGAAGCGCCGCCCACGCCCGCCGACGGCGACGCGGCGGCGGTGGGCGCGTTCATGGGGTCGCTCACCGTCGAGCCGGTGCGCAATTCGCGGCTGGTGCGCGTGCTCTTCGACTCGCCCGACCGCAAGCTCGCCGCCGAGGCGCTCAACGCGCTCGCGCAGAATTTCATCGCGCTCTCGCTCGAGCGGCGCTTCGACGCCTCGTCGTACGCCAAGGCGTTCCTCGAGGAGAAGCTCGCGCAGACCAAGGCGAAGCTCGAGGAATCCGAGCGCGCGCTGGTCGCCTTCCAGCGCGAGCAGCAGATCATCAACATCGACGACAAGCAGAACGTGCTGGCGCAGACGCTCGGGGCGTACAACGCGGCCGCGGCGAAGGTCGGCGAGGATCGGGTGCACGCGGAGGCGCTCTACCGCGAGTTCCGCGACAACCCCGCATCGTCGCCGCAGATGCTCGACAACAAGGCGATGTCGGCACTGCGCGAGCAGCGCACCAAGCTGCAGGTCGAGTATCAGGATCTGTTGCGCATCTACAAGCCGGCCTTTCCGAAGATGCAGCAACTCGCCGCGGCCATCGCGGAGGTCGACAAGAAGATCGCCGAGGAGACCGACATCGCGCGCCGCTCGATCGAGGGCAGCTACAACGTCGCGGTGCAGCAGGAGACCGCCATCAAGGCCAAGCTCGACCAGGCCAAGAAGGACATGCTCGACTTGCAGGGGCGCAGCATCCGCTTCGGGATCTTGAAGCGCGAGGTCGACACCAACCGCTCGCTCTACGACGGCTTGCTCCAGCGCTTGAAAGAGGTCGGCGTCGAGGCGGGCGTGGGCACCAACAACGTGACCATCGTCGATCCGGCGATCGTGTCGCCGGCGCCGTTCAAGCCGAACCTCACGCGCAACCTGCAACTCGCCGTGGCGCTCGGCCTCCTCCTCGGCATCGGGCTCGCGTTCTTCCTCGAATACCTCGACGACACCATGCAGCGCCCCGACGACATGGAGCGCATCGCGCGCCTGCCGGTGCTGGGCGTCATTCCGCTGGTGAAGATCCGCAAGGCGTCGCGCGAGCCGCCGCTCGCCTTGCAGGCGCACTCCGATGCGCGCTCGACGTTCGCCGAGGCGTACCGATCGATGCGCACCGCCTTGCAGTTCTCGACGCGCGAAGGTGCGCCGCACCAGCTGGTGGTGACGAGCACCGGCACCGGCGAGGGCAAGTCGACGACCGCGCTCGCGCTGGCGATCAACTTCGCGCAGATCGGCCGCACGACGCTCCTGATCGATGCCGACCTGCGCAATCCGTCGCTGCACTCGATGCTCGGCGTCGACAATTCGCGAGGGTTGTCGAACTATCTTTCGAGTGACCTGCCGGCGTTGGGCGTGGTGCGCGTCACCTCGATCCCGAACCTGTACGTGATTCCTGCCGGCCCGGTGCCGCCCAATCCGGTCGAGCTCCTGTCCGGCCCGAAGATGATCGGCCTGCTCGCCGAACTCGAGCGCCGCTTCCCGTCGATCGTCCTCGATTCGCCGCCGGTGCTGGGGCTCGCCGACGCACTGGTGCTCGGCAACCAGGTCGGCGCGATGGTCTTCGTCGTCGCGGCGGGATCGACGCGCAAGGCGCACCTGCGCGCCGCGTTGAAGCGCCTGCGCCAGGCGAGCGTCGCGCCGGTCGGTGCGGTGATGACCAAGGTCGACATGCGCGACGGGCGCTACGGCTACGAGAGCGCGTACTACTACTACCGGAGCACCAACGACGCGCCGAAGCTCGCGCAGGAGTCGACCTGATGGCGTTGCCGCCGCACCGTGCGTCGATCGCGCGCACGGAGCCGGCGCGGGAGCTGGCATGCCGGCGAGCACGTCCGCGGACCTGACGGCGCGCTTCCTGCTCCGTTGCGCGCAGGAGCCGTCGCGCTATCGCACCGAGGCGCACGGCGCGGAAGCGCCGCTCGTCGACACCGACGTCGTGATGCGCCTCGCGCTCGGTCGCCACGTGCGGCTCGCCGATGCCGTGCTCGACGGTGTCGCTGCCGGCGCGCTGCGCGCCGCCGCGCTTGGCTACGTGCGCGAGGTGTTCTTCCATCGCGATGCGTCGCCGTACCAGACGCTGGGTCTCGCCGTCGAGGCGTCGCCCGCGGCGATCCGCGAGCGTTTCCGGCTCTTGATGCTGCTCGTGCACCCCGACCGGCAGCAGCCCGGGGTGGACTGGCCCGACCGTTGCGCGGCGCAGGCCAATCGCGCCTACGCGATCCTGCGCGACCCCGAGGCGCGCGCCGCCTACGATCGTGAACGAGTGGCGAAGGAGACGGCGGTCGAAGCGGCGCGGCAGGCGGGCATGGCGAAGGCGCGCCCGCTCGCCCCGGCTCCGGGGCACGGTGTCGTCGTCCGCCAGTGGCGACCGCCACCGCGCCCGCTGCCGCCCGAGTGGCTGACCGCGAGGGTGGGCGGCTGGGTGCGTGAGCACCCGGCGGCCACCGCGTTTGCGCTGCTCCTCGGCGGCGCGGCGCTGGTCACGGGCACGGTCGCGCTGTGGGAAAGCGAATCGGCATCGCTGGTGCGGGCACCGCCGCGGCCGCCGGCGGCGGCCTCCACGGCCTCGCTGCCGGTGACCCCGGCCGCGTCGCCGCTGCCCGAAGTCACCGCGCCCGAGGCAGTGCCGCCGGTCGCCGCCGCGCCCGAGGCAGTGCCGCCGGTCGCCGCCGCGCCCGTCGTCCCGGTCGCTGCGGCGCCCGCCGTGGTAGTGGTGGCGACGGCGAAGCCAGCCGTCCCGCTCTCGGTGGCGCCGAAGGCGAGCCCCGTCGCCCCGCCGCCGGCAATCGCGATGCCGATCGACATGGCGCCGCTGCCGCTGCGGCCCGGCCTGGCTTCGCACCCGGCACCGCGGCCGGCGGTCGCCGTCTTCGCCGCGCCAGCGCCCGCCCGCGAGGCGCCGCGTGCGGCGCGGGCGGACGAGGAAGTGGCGGCCCGTGCCGCGCCAGCCCCCCCGGCAGCGCCGGGAGCCGCGCCTTCCTCCGACGAGATCGAGGCCTTCTTCGCACGCTTCGTCGACGCCTACGCCGGCGGCCGCGCCGACGCGATTGCCGCGATGTTCGATGCCGATGCGAAGGTCAACGAACGCCAGGGGCGGGCTGCGATCCGCAACGAGTACGCCGAGGTCTTTCGCCAGTCGGCGTGGCGGCGCTTGCAGCTCACGCGCATCCATTGGCGGCGGGCGGGCGATGCGGCACGCGCGACCGGCGAGGCGGTGACGACGATCGACTGGGGCGACGGGCGCGAGGTCACGCAGCGCTTCCAGATCGGCGTCGAACTCGTGCGCCGCGACGGGCACGTCCTCATCACGCGCCTCACCCGCGGCCCCGGCGCTACCCCATGAGCGCGACGGCGGGGCGTGCCGGCTCGAGGGGGTGGGCGCTGGCGGCCATCGCCGTCGCCGCCGTCCTCGCCTGGCGGATCCTGGTGGCGGCGAACGACGCCTGGCACGAAGGTGGCCTTGCCCTTGTCCTCGGTCGTGACATGGCCGGATCCGGGCACCCGTCCGCGACGGCGCGCTGGCGCGCGCAGGTCGGTCGCAATCCGACCGACGTCGTCGCCTTGCTGGCGCTCGGCCGGGCGCGCGAGGCCGAGGGTGATCTCGACGGAGCGCGGGCCGCCATCGAGCGCGCGCTACGACTCGCGCCGACCGATCGGGTGCTGCTGATCGAGGCCGCCGCGTTTGACGCGCGCACCGGCGATGCCGCGCGGTCGCTCGCGCTCCTGCGCGAGGTCGTGGACCTGCACCCGGACGCCTACGCGCTGGTGTGGCCGGTGTTCAGCGCGGCGCTGGACGAAGGGCGCCACGACGATTTCTTCGTCGCCGCGGCGCGGGGTGATCCGCGCTGGTGGCCCTCGTTTTTCGCGCACGCCTGCGGTGCGGCGACGAGCGTGGAGGCGCTCGAGCGGGTCTTCGCGGTGCGGGCGGCGGCCGGAGCCGCGAGTGTCGACGAACGACGCTGCCTCATCGGGCGCCTGCAGCGCGAGGGGCGGTGGACGAGCGCCTACCAGGCCTGGCTCAACAGCTTGCCGCCCGCCGCGCGGCAGCACGTCGGTTACGTCTACAACGGCGACTTCGAGCGGCCGCTGTCGAATCTCGGCTTCGATTGGATCGTCGAACGACAGGACGGGATCGTCGTGGAACGCGAACCCGCCGCGGGGGCGAGCGGCCGCGCGCTGCGCGTCGAACTGCTCGACAAGCGCTGGAGCGGGTCACCGATCCAGCAGACCTTGCTCCTGGTCCCCGGTCGCTACCGGTTCGAGGGGCGTGGACGGGTCGATCGGCTGGAAACCTGGCTCGGCCTGCAATGGGGGCTCTACTGCGTCGACTCCCGGGACGCGACGCCGCGCGAGCTCGTCCATACGCGCCGCTTCGCGGGCTCCTCCGGCTGGGCCGGGTGGGGCGACGATTTCGTGGTGCCTCGGGATTGCCCGGTGCAGCGGCTGCGCCTCGAGCTCGCCAATCCGCTGGAAGGGGGCGCCGGGCCGGGCGACGTGGCGGCGCGGCTCTCCGGGAACGTCTGGTTCGACGACCTGCGGATCCGCGGTATTGACTAGAGCCACCGCGGCGAGGGGATAATGCACGCTGCGCCCGAAATTCGCACCGGCCCGGGCGGCGACGAGGAACGACAATGAGACTGCGCCACTTGATCGTGATCACCCTGGGAGCCGTCGCCGTGAGCGCGCCGGGGATCGCACTCGCGCAGTCGCAACAGCAGCAGAACACGGTCGCGCACCTGCGCAACCTCGAAGGCAACGTGATGGTGAGCCAGGGCGACGGCATGGTGGCGGCGGCGAACGGACTGCGGGTCGCGCCCGGCACGCGCGTCATCACGCTGGCCGGGGGCTCGGTCGTGATCGACTACGACGTGGGCTGCGACCTCTCGCTCAAGGAGAACCAGCGCTTCACCGTTCGCACCGGCGAGTGCGGTGCGCTCCTGGCTGGCGTGACGACGATCGTGCCGGGGTCGACCGCGATCACCGCCGCGGGGTTCAGCATCCCCGCGTTCCTGGGGGGCGCCGCGATCGGCGGCGGCTTGGTCTACGCGATCCGTGACCGCAATTGCGGCGAGCAGGCCAGTCCGAACTGACCGGCGTCACGGCATCGCTTCGTAGCGAAGAGGCGCAGCCGGCCCGCGCCGCCTGGTGGTGGGCGTTCGTGCTGTTCGTGCTCGCCGCGCCGCTCGTCAAGGGCGGCAATCGGGCGCTGCCGCTCGCGGTCCTCGAGCTGGCGGCGATCGGGCTCCTGCTGGGGCTCGTGCTGCGCCATCCTCGCGGGATCGGCTACCCGTCGTTACCGCGGATCCTCGTCGCGGCGGGTGCCGTGCTCCTCGTCTATCCGCTGCTGCAACTGGTCCCGCTGCCGCCTGCGTGGTGGCGCGCCCTGCCGGGGCACGCGCCATATGCCGAGGTCATCGACACCTTCGCCGATGCCGCCGCGGCGGGGCGCTGGCGTCCGATCTCGCTGGTGCCGGCCGCCACCGCCTACGGATGGCTCGCGCTGCTGCTGCCGCTCGCTGCCGTGCTCGCGGTGCGGGTGCTGACGCCGGCGCGGGTCGCGACGCTGCTGGTCGCCATGACGGTCCTCGCCGGACTGCAAAGTCTCATCGGGCTGCTGCAGGTGGTCGCCGGCGACGCGTCGATGCTCTACCTCGGCAATCGCGACGCGTTCGGCACGGCGACGGGGACCTTCGTCAACCGCAATCACCTGGCGGCGCTGCTCGCCATGATGCTGCCTCCGGTCGTCGGGCTGATGGTCTACCAGCGTCGCCGGGCACGCCACGGCGGATCGCGGTTCGACGAGGCGGGCGCCAACCTCGTCGCGCAGCGCGCCCTGGTGTTCGCTTCGGCGGCGCTCATGCTGCTGTGCCTCGTCTTCACGCGCTCGCGCGCGGGCATCGCCTTCGCGCTCGCCGGACTCGCCTGCTCGTCGATCCTGCTGGTGCGCGGCCGCGGCGAAACGTGGCATGCGCGGCTCGCTGTCGGCGGCGTCGTGGTGGTCGGCCTCGCGCTGGCCGCGGCGATCGGCCTCGCGCCGGTCGCCGAGCGGCTCGAACCCGACGCGCTCCGGCTGTCGGGAGCGGGGCGGCTCGCGCTGTACGCCGCGGTGCTGCGCGGGGCGGTCGACCTGCTGCCGTTCGGCAGCGGCCTGTCGACCTTCGCGAGCGTATTCCCGCGCTTCCAGGAAGGCGTGGGGGGCGCATCGTACGACTACGCGCACAACGATTACCTGCAAGCGCTCTTCGAGCTGGGCGTTCCCGGCGTCCTCGTCGTCGCGCTCCTCGTGACCGGATACGTCGTGCGGATGGCGGCGCTGGTGCGCCACGGCAGCGAGCGCAGCTTCACGCTGCTGCAGATCGCCGCCGGGATCGGGCTGCTGCCGGTCATGCTGCACAGCGCATTCGATTTTCCGCTGCGGATGCCGGGCAACGCGGTGTGGTTCGCCACCCTCGCCGGCGTGCTGCTGCACCCCGGCCTGCGTGATCCCGGATCCGCTCGCGCGTCGAGTGCCGGATCGGCGCGGGGTGGGCGCCGCGGCGCATGATCGACCTGCACTGCCACCTGTTGCCCGGCATCGACGACGGCGCCGTCGATCTCGCCACCTCGCTCGCCATGGCGCGCCTGGCGGTGGCCGACGGCATTCGCACGACGGCCTGCACGCCGCACATCTACCCCGGCTTCTACGACAACGACAGTGCAGGCATCCGGGCCCGGGTGGCGACGCTGCAGCGCCACCTCGACCACGAGGGCATCGCGCTCGCGCTCACGTACGGCGCCGACGCGCATCTCACCGCCGAGCTCCTCGGCCGCATTCGCGCCGGTACCGCGCCGACGCTCGCCGGCAGCCGCTACCTTCTGGTCGAGCCGTCGCACACGATCGCCACCCCGCGCTTTGCCGAAGCGGTGTTCCAGTTCGTCGCGGCGGGCTACGTGCCGGTGATCACGCATCCGGAGCGGCTGGCGTGGATCGCCACTCACTACGACGTCTTCGCCGGTCTGGTGCGCGGCGGCGCCTGGATGCAGTTGACCGCGGGCAGTCTCGCCGGCCGCTTCGGCGGGTCCGCGCAGCGCGCCGGGCAGCGAATGCTCGGCGACGGGCTCGTGCACATCCTCGCCACCGATGCGCACGGCCTGCGGCAGCGGCCGCCGTTGCTCGCCGAGGGCCGCCGCGTTGCCGAGCGTCACCTCGGCGCGGCGGAGGCGCAGCGGCTCGTCGCCGAGCGCCCGCAGGCGATCCTCGATAACCTGCCGCCCGACGCGGTCGAGCCGGTGCCGGCGCTGAGCGCGGGAGGCGCGCCGCGACGCGGCTGGCTCACCCGAATCTTCGCTCGCCGCTGACGCGGCTGCGCGGCGCGGACGCGCTAGCGCCGGATGCGTTGCACCAGCGCGGTCGTCGAGCGATCGAAGCTGAAGGGGATCGCCACGAAGCGGCCGCCGTGCGCGATCACTTCGGCGGCGCCGGCCGTGGTGGCGGCGCTGTAATCGCCACCCTTGACGAGGATGTCGGGCATCGCCGCGACGATGAGGTCGCGCGGCGTGTCGTCGTCGAAGGGCACGACGAGATCGACGGCGGCGAGGGCGGCGAGCACCGCCATGCGGTCGGCGAGCGGATTGAGCGGACGGTCCTCCCCCTTGCCGAGGCGGCGCACGCTCGCATCCGAGTTGACCGCGACGACCAGGCTCGCGCCTTCGGCGCGGGCGGCCTCGAGGTAGGCGACGTGGCCGCGGTGCAGGAGGTCGAAGACGCCATTGGTCATCACCAGCGGCCGTGGCAGGCGACCGATGCGGGCGAGCGCATCGGCGTGGCTCGCGACCTTGTCCTGGGCGCGGACGGGCAGCACCGGCGTCAGCGGCGCCGGGCCGCCCCAAGCCGCTGACTGCGCCCCCTGTGGGGGCAGCGAGCGCAGCGAGCGTGGGGGTGGTTCATCGTCAGCGGCGCCGGGCCGCCCCAAGCCGCTGACTGCGCCCCCTGTGGGGGCAGCGAGCGAAGCGAGCGTGGGGGTGGTTCATCGCTAGCGATACTCGAAGATCTTCACCACCCGGTGCACGCCCTCGGTGGTGGCCGCGATCTCGCCGGCGCTCTCGCCCTCGGCGCGCGTGACGATGCCCATGAGATACACCACGCCACGCTCGGTCACCACCTTCACCGCCGTGGGCGGGAAGCGGTTGGCCTCGATGAAGCGCGCCTTCACCTTCGAGGTGATGTAGGTGTCGTTGGTGCGCTGGCCGAGCACCGACAGCGGCGCCACGACGATTTCGTTGTGTACGCCGGTCACCTTCGGCGTGTTCTTAGCGATGCCGCCGATGCTCACCGCATTGCCCTGATCCGGCACTTCGCCGGTGAGGAGCACGACGCCGTTGAAGCTCGTGACGTTGACGTGCACCTTGTCGCCGTAGAGCTTCATGATCTGGTCGGTGATCTTGAGCTCGATGCTCTCGTCCTCGACTTGCGCGCCGGCGGTGCGGCGATCGCTCGCGACCAGCGCGGCGCCACCGGCGGCGCCGGCGACGACCACCGGCACGCACCCCGAGAGCGCCGCGGCGCCGGCGGCGAGCAGCCCCGCGACAACGAGCGTGGCGGGAATGCGAACGTGGGCGGGCGCGCGCGGCGTCGCGAGCGGTGCGCTCATGCTTCGTCGTCGGCGTCACCGAGCAGCGTGGCGTCGATGATGTCGCACAGGCAGTGGAGCATCAACAGGTGAACCTCCTGGATGCGCATCGTGCGCGGATGCGGTACGCACAGGTGGACGTCGCCGGGCGCGAGGAGTTCGCCGATGCGTCCGCCGCCCTTGCCGGTCATCGCCACCACGCGCATCTCGCGCGCGTGCGCCGCCTCGATCGCGGCGATCACGTTGCCGGAGTTGCCCGAGGTCGAGATGGCGAGCAGCACGTCGCCCTTGGCGCCGAGCGCGCGCACCGATTTCGCGAATACCTGGTCGAAGGTGTAGTCGTTGGCCACCGCGGTGAGCAGCGACGTGTCGGTCGACAACGCGATCGCCGGCAGCTCGGGGCGCTCGCGCTCGAAGCGGCCGACGAGCTCGGCGGCGAAGTGCTGCGCATCGGCGGCGGAGCCGCCGTTGCCGCAGGAGAGGATCTTGCCGTCACCGAGCAGGCACTCGGCCATGAGCGCGCCGCCACGAGCGATGTGCGGGGCGAGTACCGCGGCGGCCTCGTGCTTGAGCCGTGCGCTGTCGGCAAAGTGCTGGTGGACGCGCTTTTCGTGGTCGATCATGGCGGGAATTCTAGCAGCCACGCGACCCGGCCGCGGATTGCGGCGCGCTCCGCACGCCGGGCGCGTACCGTGCTCAGTCGCGGGCGATCACGTCGCGCTCCCAGACGATCGCCGCCGGATCGAGGCGATCGAGCAGGATCGCATCGAAGCGACACGCCGGCTCGTGAGGCAGGCGGGCGAGGTAGGCCAGCGCCGCGGTGACGATGCGCTGCTGCTTGCGCGCCGTCACGCTCGCCGCGGCGCCACCGAAGTCGCGGCGTCCGCGCAAGCGCACCTCGACGAAGACGAGCGTGTCGCCGTCGCGGGCGACGAGGTCGATCTCCCCCTGGCGGATGCGGAAATTGCGGGTGACGATGGTGAGGCCGCGGCGCTCCAGGAATTGCGCCGCCAGCGCCTCGGCCTGCGCGCCGCGGGCGAGATGGGCGGCATCAGCGGGCGCCATCGACGGGAACCAGCGTTCCGTCGCGGAACACCGCGAAGCGGCCCTCGCGCGCGAGCTGGTGCCCCTCGAGCGTGATCCGTCCGGTTGCGCCGTCGAAGGCGAGTCGGTCCGGCGGACCGTCGAGGAACGCGCTGGCCACGCGGAAAGCGTCGAGCCCGAGCGCGTAGAGCCGGGTGAGCGCGGCGCTCGGGAAGTCGCGCCGCGGCAGACCGCTGAACTCGGGGCCGGTGGGCGTGACGATCCACGGAATCTCGGTGACGACGAGGCCATCGAGGTCGCGCACCGTGGCGGTGAGCTGGCCTTCGAACACCAGCGCGCTCGCGTACGTGGGCAGCGATCCCAGGTACGGCTTGGCGCGCGCCGCATTGACGCCGTCGAGGGCGAGGACGACGGCGGCCGGTGCGTCGCGCGCGAGCTCGCGGCGGATGGCGGTCAGCGCTTCGGCCGTGCCGTCGTACCGGAAGGCCATCGGCACACTGCCGCCCAAGCTCCGCCACTCGGCGGTGAACGCCGTTGCGAAGCGGTGCATGAGTGGCGTGCCGCTCGCCACGACGGCCACGCCTTGCTCGCCGTTGGGCGCGGGCGGCGCCTCGCGAATGCGCCGCGCGATGAGGCGCGCATCGCTTTCGATCGACAACGGAAAGGTATAGAGGCGGGCGGGCAGGGTTGCCGCATCCTCGATCTGGTTGAGGGCGATCGTGTAGGGGATCTCGAGCGCCATCGTGGCCACCACCTTCACGTCGTCACGAAGCAGCGGGCCGATGATGATCCTGGCGCCGGCCTGCGTGGCCGCTTCGAAGGCGGCGAGGACGCCGTCTTCGCCGTGCGCGAACACGCGGATGCGTGCCGGTGACTTCGCGGCCTCGGCGGCGGCGAGCACGCCGCTGCGCACGGCGTCGGCAGCGCGCGCGTACGCAGCGGCGTCGAGCGGCAGGACGACGGCGATGTCCACCCCGGCGGGAACGGGCGGCGGTGCTGTCACGCCGGCGCCATCACTTGCCGGCGGCGATTGCGCGACGGACAATGCCGCGGCACAAACGAGGAGGCCGGCAGCGAAGGTGCGGACGAGGCGCGCCGCGCGAGGGGCCGTCATGGGCAGCGAGGGGGCCGGCAGTGAGCGAGGCGGGCGCGAAAGAGGAGTTACCGGCTACGTCCGCGCCGTTTCGCGCGGTGGCCGGGACATTATATGTGGTGGCCACGCCGCTGGGTAACCTGCGCGACGTCACGTTGCGCGCGCTCGACATCCTCGGCAGCGCCGACGTGATCGCCGCCGAGGACACGCGCATCACCGCGCGGCTCCTCGCGCGCTACGGCATCACCACGCGGGTGCTCGCGCTGCACGCGCACAACGAGGCGCAGCGCAGCGGCGACGTCGTTGCGCGGCTCGCGCGCGGCGAGAGCGTCGCGTTGGTGAGCGACGCCGGCACCCCGGCGATCAGCGATCCGGGCGCGCGCGTCGTCCACGCGGCGCGTGCCGGCGGGCATCCGGTGGTGCCGATTCCCGGGGCGTCGGCAGCGACCGCCGCGGTCTCGGTGGCAGGCGTCAGCGCCGGCGCCTTCGTGTTCGTCGGCTTCCTGCCCACGCAGGCGAAGGCGCGGCGCACGCTGCTCGCGAACCTCGCCTTGCTGCCGGCGGCGCTCGTCGTCTACGAGGCGCCGCATCGCGTGCGCGCGACGCTCGGCGAGCTCGCGCAGGCGCTGGGCCCCGCGCGCATGCTGGTGATCGCCCGCGAGCTCACCAAGACGTTCGAGACGATCGCCGCGATGCCGCTGGGGGAGGCCGCCGAATGGGTGGCGGCCGATCCGCAGCGCGAGCGCGGCGAGTTCGTCCTCGTCGTCGACCGTGCCGCGGCGGCCGACCGCGACGCGCCCGACGGCGACGCCGAGGCCGAGTGCGCGCGCTGGCTGCCGGCGTTGCTGCGCGAGCTGTCGCCGGCGCGTGCCGCGCGCGTCGCCGCCGCGGTGACCGGCGCGCCGCGCGCCGCGGTCTATCGGCAGGCGCTGCAAGCAAAGCCCGCGCGCACCGAGGACTAGCGAGAGCGTCGATGTCCGAATTCATCGACCTGCTCTGGCGCGAGCGTCGTGTGCGCATCGAGTACGCGTGGGTCGGGCAGAGCGCCGCGGCCGGCGAGTCGTGCATCGTGTTCCTGCACGAGGGACTGGGCTCGGTGGCGATGTGGCGCGACTTCCCCGCGCGCCTGTGCGCGGCGACCGGCCGGCGCGGCCTCGTCTACTCGCGACCGGGCTACGGACGCTCGACGCCGCGCGCCGCGGGCGAAACGTGGCACGCCGACTATCTGCACCGGCAGGCGCACGAGGTGCTTCCGGCGGTGCTCGCGGGAGTCGGCATCGATGCCCGCCGCGATCCACCATGGCTCTTCGGGCACAGCGACGGCGCATCGATCGCGCTCCTGTACGCGGCGCGGTTCGCCGATGCGGTGGCTGGAGCGATCGTGCTCGCGCCGCACATCATGGTCGAGGACGTCGCGCTGGCGGGTATCGAGAAGACGTGCACGGCGTACCGCGAGGGCGATCTGCGCGCGCGCCTCGCGCGCCATCACGACGACCCCGACTCGGCGTTCTTCGGATGGAGCGACACCTGGCTGCACCCGACGTTTCGCGCCTGGTCGATCGAGCGCGAAATCGAGGCGATCCGCTGTCCGCTGCTCGCGATGCAGGGGGTCGACGACGAGTACGCGACGCTGGCGCAGATTCGCGACCTCGCCCGTCACGTGCCGCGGACGTCGCTCCTCGAGATCGCCGACTGCCGCCACTCGCCGCACCGGGACCAGAGCGAACTCGTCATTGGCGAGTCGGCGCGCTTCATCGCGGCGCATCCGTTCGCGCCGCGACGCCGCACATCGGGCGGCACCTGCGGTTGCGCTGCTGCGCGGGGCGCCTCGTGACCCGCCGCTAAGCGAGGCGTCGCGCGACCGCGTGCTAGATTGAACGCTTCCAACTGCAACGGAGGCGATCATGTCCAGCGACAAGAAGGCGTCGGCGCACTGGGAAGGTCGTGGCAAGGCCGGCCAGGGCACGATCAGCACCGAGAGTGGTGCGCTCGCCGCGCGTTCGTACGGCTTCGCCAGCCGCTTCGGCGATGATCGCAGCGGCACCAATCCCGAGGAACTCGTCGGTGCGGCGCACGCGGCGTGTTTCGCGATGGCGTTCTCGCTGGCCTGCGACAAGGCGGGCTTCGAGACCAAGCGCGTCGACACGACGGCGCAGGTGCGCCTCGCCGCGCAAGGTGACGGTTTCGCGATCGATCGCATCGTCCTCACGCTCGATGCGCTGATCCCGGGCATCGACGAGAAGCGCTTCCAGGAACTCGCGCAGGCCGCGAAGAAGGGCTGTCCGCTGTCGAAGGCGCTCGCGGCGGTTCCCGAGATGACGCTCACCGCGACGCTGCACCGGTAGCCG